>CASFQC010000041.1 GCA_949296415.1 uncultured Bacteroides sp.
AATACCATATTCTTCTTTCAGGATAGTCGCAAGTTCATTAACTTCTTTTACTGTCAAGTTAACTAATTGTTCTGCAAAAGCTTTCAAATCTGCCATTTTAGTATAATTTTAATTGTTTAAATACTTAGTAATTTGATGATTGTTTTTCCCAGGAAATGGAATAAGCGAGCCTATACCCATTCCCTAATTTTGAATGAAACTCAAGCCTCAGGTCTTTCGGCCAAAGTTTTAAGCACACCATGGATAGTGTTGCCGCCCGACTGCAAAGCAGAAACAACGTTCTTGACCGGAGATTGCAACAAAGCAATGATTTCGGCAATAACCTCGTTCTTACTCTTGATAGCAACAAGAGTATCAAGCTGTTCGGCACCTATATAAAAACCTTCTTCCGCATATGCGGCTTTCAGCTGAGGAATGCCATCCTTCACCTTGTCTTTAATCAGCTTCGCAGGTGCGTTGGCCACATTGGAAAACATCACACCTGTAGTGCCTTTCAAGCATCCATACAGTGGAGAATAGTCTATGTCAAGACTTTCCAATGCCTTATGCAGCAAAGTGTTTTTAACTACCATCAGTTTGATACCCGCTTTGAAACACTCCGCACGCAAAGAACTTGTCGCAGCGGCATCCATAGCTGTAGTATCAACCAGATAGAAATGACTGTATTCCTTAACTGTAGCAGCTAAAAGCTCAATAATCTTACCTTTATCTTCCTTTCTCATGACAATTTCGTTTTATTAGATTTCCTCCACTGATTTCGGGTCAATTTTAATACCCGCACTCATTGTGCTAGAAAGATAAATACTCTTGATATATGTACCTTTGGCTGCAGAAGGTTTCAGTTTAATCAAAGTAGACACAAATTCTTTCGCATTATCACGAATCTGATCAGCGGTAAAAGACACTTTACCTATAGAGGTATGCACAATACCACTCTTGTCCACCTTGAAATCTATCTTACCTTGCTTAACTTCTTTTACAGCCTTAGCCACATCCATAGTCACTGTACCGCTCTTTGGGTTAGGCATCAGTCCACGTGGACCGAGCACACGTCCAAGAGCACCAATCTTACCCATGATAGACGGCATGGTAATGATGACATCAACATCCGTCCATCCTCCTTTGATCTTTTCGATATATTCGTCCAGACCAACGTAATCAGCTCCAGCTTCTTTGGCGGCAGCTTCAGCATCGGGGGTGCAAAGCACCAACACACGCGTAACCTTACCTGTACCATGAGGAAGTGAAACAACACCCCTCACCATTTGGTTGCTCTTACGCGGATCAATGCCCAAACGCACATCAATATCTACAGAAGCATCAAATTTAGTAAAAGTAATTTCCTTTACCAAAGCCGAAGCCTCTTTAAGAGAGTATGCCTTCCCTGCTTCAATTTTCTCTGCAGCTAACTTTTGTTTTTTTGTCAGTTTACCCATTCTAATTGAAGTTTATTAGTTATTAACCGGGAACTCCCCTTTTACAGTGATACCCATACTTCTAGCCGTACCAGCCACCATCTTCATAGCAGCCTCAACAGTAAAACAGTTCAAATCGACCAATTTGTCTTGCGCTATCGCACGAACCTGCTCCCATGTAATCTCAGCTACCTTTTTACGGTTAGGCTCAGCAGAACCACTCTTTTGTTTGGTCAATTCCAACAATTGAATAGCCACAGGAGGAGTTTTAATTACAAAATCAAACGACTTGTCTGTGTAGTAGGTAATAATCACAGGAAGTACTTTACCCGCCTTGTCTTGGGTTCTGGCATTGAATTGCTTGCAAAATTCCATGATATTGATTCCTTTCGAACCCAAAGCAGGTCCTACGGGAGGAGATGGATTTGCAGCGCCACCTTTAATCTGTAATTTGATTAATCCAGCAACTTCTTTAGCCATTTTTCTAATGATTTATAATGATGAAATGACACAAATGATGCAGCGTAACATCCACATCATTCTTTTTCTACTTGCATAAAGCCCAATTCAAGCGGAGTTTTCCGCCCGAATATCTTAACCATGACTTTCAATTTCTTCTTCTCCGGGTTAACTTCCTCTATGATTCCGCTGAAGCCGCTGAACGGGCCATCATTAACCTTAACAGCCTCACCCACCATATAAGGTATGTTCACGTCTTCGGCCACATCCTTAAGTTCGTCCACCGTCCCGAGTATGCGATTCACTTCTGCCTGTCTCAAGGGCACAGGCTTATCTTGCCCGCCCAAGAAACCTATCACATTTGGAGTGTTTCTCAGATGATGAGCCACCTCACCAACCAAAGCCGCCTCAACCAACACATAGCCCGGAAGGTAACTTCTTTCTTTCACAATTTTCTTGCCATTGCGAACCTGATATACCTTCTCGGTAGGAATCAACACCTGAGACACGTACTCGCCAAGCTCACTATTCTTGATGTCCGCATCAAGATATTCCTTCACTTTAGCTTCTTTTCCGCTTATAGCACGTAATACGTACCATTTCTTTTCAATCTCAGACATACTTCCTTTGGTTTAATGCGGATAAACAAACTCCATCAGATTTTGGAAACAGAAATCCATCACAAAAACTACCAGCGCAATAAGCAGGGAAGCAGATAAAACAACTACAGCGCTACTAGTAAGTTCAGAATATGTAGGCCACGATACTTTATGAACAAGTTCGTCGTAAGTTTCTTTAAAATAAGTAACTATCGCTTTCATGTCAAACACTTTAGCACGGGAGGAGAGGCTCGAACTCCCGACACCCGGTTTTGGAGACCGGTGCTCTACCGACTGAGCTACTCCCGTGTAAAAACCGGTTCCCGAAATTCCCACCCAGGAACCGATTGTTATATTTATTTGGTTCTCTTAATCCAGAATTTCAGTAATCTGACCAGAACCTACCGTACGGCCACCTTCACGGATAGCGAAGCGCAGACCGACATTCAATGCTACCGGATAAATCAGCGTCACTGTGATTTCCACGTTATCGCCCGGCATTACCATTTCTACACCTTCCGGCAAGGTAATCTCACCTGTGCAGTCCATAGTACGCAGATAGAACTGAGGACGGTATTTGTTGTGGAACGGAGTATGACGACCACCTTCCTCTTTCTTCAAAACATAGATAGATGCCTTGAACTTAGAGTGAGGCTTAATCTGGCCAGGTTTGCAAAGAACCATACCACGTTTGATTTCGTTCTTGTCAATACCACGCAACAGCAGACCTACATTATCGCCGGCTTCACCCTCATCAAGCAACTTGCGGAACATCTCAACGCCCGTAACAACAGACTTCTTGTCTTCACCCAAGCCCAAGATTTCCACTTCGTCACCTACCTTGATGACACCAGCCTCAATACGACCTGTAGCAACCGTACCACGACCAGTGATAGAGAACACGTCTTCTACCGGCATCAGGAAGGGCTTATCAACGTCACGCGGAGGCAGAGGAATCCATTCGTCAACCGCATCCATCAGCTCCATAATCTTATCTTCCCACTTAGCCACGCCATTCAGAGCGCCGAGAGCAGAACCTTGGATAAACGGAGTGTTGTCACCGTCAAACTCATAAGCCGACAGAAGCTCACGCATTTCCATTTCAACCAGTTCCAACATCTCAGGGTCATCAACCATATCGCATTTGTTCATGAACACAACCAGACGCGGAACATTCACCTGACGAGCCAGCAGAATGTGCTCACGAGTCTGAGGCATCGGACCGTCAGTTGCAGCCACCACGATAATAGCACCATCCATCTGAGCGGCACCTGTTACCATGTTTTTCACATAGTCAGCGTGACCCGGGCAGTCAACGTGTGCATAGTGACGTTTTGCAGTCTCATATTCAACGTGCGAAGTGTTGATAGTGATACCTCTTTCCTTCTCTTCGGGAGCGTTATCAATCTGATCAAAAGACTTCACTTCATCAGCTTTCGTGAAACCTTTTTCAGCCAACACCTTCGTAATAGCGGCCGTCAACGTGGTTTTACCGTGGTCTACGTGACCAATTGTACCAATATTAACATGCGGTTTGGTACGTTCGAATTTCTCTTTAGCCATAGCTTTACTTGTTATTTATTTGATTAATAATCAGCAATCAAAAACAAATCATTGAGCTGTTACCGGGACTTGAACCCGGGACCTCTTCCTTACCAAGGAAGTGCTCTACCGCTGAGCTATAACAGCAAACACATTAAGAAACGTGGGCAAAGATGGATTCGAACCACCGAAGGCGAACGCCAGCAGATTTACAGTCTGCCCCATTTGGCCACTCTGGAATTTGCCCTTCGCAGCAGAACTCACTCCTAAAGCCCGCTTGAGCCTCTTGTCGGATTCGAACCAACGACCCCGAGATTACAAATCACGTGCTCTGGCCAACTGAGCTAAAGAGGCAATCTATTTACAAATTTGCAGCCGCACGTCCTACCGTGAGCGAAACGGCTGCAAATTTAGGCATTTATTTTTTACCCGCAAAACTTTTGCGAAAAAAATTATTTATTGCGTAGTTTTTCCTTGTATTTCACCAGTTGTTTTTCCAATGCCTCAAGCGACAAGTCCACCGCTTCCTCAAAAGAGTCGCAAACCTTATTGGCGTACAATTCGCCATTAGGAACCAACACTTTTATGCCAGCCTCCTTATTTTCGGCTGTTTCAGGCTTCACAACTTTCAGCGACACCTCTACTTTCCTTATATCATCGTAAAATCTTTCCAATTTTGCCGCTTTTTTCTGAATAAAAGCCTGCAACTGCTCGGATGCGTCAAAGTGAATTGATTGAATCTTAATTTCCATACTTACCTCCTTGTTTTTTAGGCTCGAGGATGAGCCTGGTTATACACTTTTTTAAGGTCCTCAAACGTAACATGGGTGTAAATTTCCGTAGTTTCCAGACTTTCATGTCCCAGGAGTTCTTTTATCGCACCCAGCTCTGCATTATGGTTAAGCATGGAGGTTGCAAAAGTATGCCTCAAGACATGAGGGCTACGTTTTTTCGCCGTAGTCACCTTTGAAAGATTCCGTTTCACCAAATTCCCCACAATGCTCCGCGTCATCCGTTCTCCGTTTTCCCGTATAAAGAAAGCGCCAGATACGTTTGCCACCGTTTCATTACGTACCGACAGATAAGCCTGCATGGATTTTTCCAGTTCCTCTCCGAAAGGGATAAAACGTTGTTTGTTACGTTTGCCCGTCACACGTATAAGAGATTTCTGAAAATCCACATCCGCGTCATCCAATCCTATCAATTCCGCAAGCCGCATGCCTGTCTCGTAGAACATCTCTATAATCATATGGTCCCGACAGCCCTTAAAGCCTTCGCCGAAATCCGTATCATCAAGCAGCTTGTCCATTGCCCCTTCTTTTATAAAGGAAGGAAGAGGCTTTTTCTTCTTCGGACCCACGACCTTACGTAGCGGATTATTTTTCACCTCACCCTTTCTCAACAAGAACTTGTAGAAAGAGCGAAGCGTACTCAACTTGCGATTCACCGACGTAGGGGCATAACCCCTATCCATCAGTTCCACCACCCATCCGCGAATCAGATCCGCATCTATGTCCGCCACAACAGGATTCACACACATTTCCCCGCAATATGCGACAAATTGTAGCAAATCATCCCGATAAGCCTTCAACGTCTCTTCAGAACATCGCCGCTCATATTGCAGATAATCCAGATATGCGTCTGTCGGTATCATAAAACGTCACACATTGTTTTCGTGCAACGAATGTATGGAAAAAAAGTCAATAATCCAAGCGAAATTACGAATTATTAATCTTCTATCTGATGAAGTTTCTGCACGTAAACAGCGTGCTCTTTTTTAAGTCTCTTAATCACAGACGGTTTGTCATACTGCTGTCTGTTTCTCAACTCTTTTACGACACCTGTTTTTTCAAATTTTCTCTTAAACTTCTTCAGAGCTTTTTCAATGTTCTCGCCTTCTTTTACAGGAACTACAATCATTTTTTCTTTATTATTATTTAAAGGTTAAAAATAAAATATCCTATTTTCACTTTTCGGACTGCAAAATTACACATACTTTCTTTATTACCAAAACTTTCCAAACAAAAAACGCCAAATGGCATACAGGAAGATTCAAAAAAACAGACCTCCACAACAACCGCAAAGCCATTGCCTCAGCCCGACAAGCCGTATCAGGTTCAAGGCACAGACCTGCACATGCCACGACAAGCGCGATCAGGAATATCTCGTGTGCTGCCATTCCTATGCCAACCATTACCTGAAGCAACCCTACTCTCATGTACTTATAATCGCCCATTATTTTAGAGTCTGCTCAAATTTTGCCCAGTACTGTTTTTGGGATGTTTATTTTCCCGTTGCCATGAGGTGCTTAGCAGGCTACGTGACGGAAGAGAACAGGAAAGAGGCCGGAAAGAGGCTTGGGAACAGACTGAAAAAAACAATTAAAAAGGAAAAGTTAAACAGGCTCTT
The DNA here is from genome assembly GCA_949296415.1 of uncultured Bacteroides sp. GTDB lineage: Bacteria > Bacteroidota > Bacteroidia > Bacteroidales > Bacteroidaceae > Bacteroides. The sequence goes on from CASFQC010000041.1 coordinate 6,425, forward strand.
AATTAACAACACTGCCTGACATGGTCTCACATCACACAATAAAAAAGGAGACATCATCACGATGTCCCCTCCAAAATTTATATTATACTTATGGCTATAATATTAGAACCTGCTTGAAAATCTCTCAAAAGAGTTGTAGTACGAACAAAAGCCAGGCAGGCTCTATGACAACAAGTACCTTATGTCTTTACTGGATAATGCCCATAAACTCAGCATTAGTGAAGAACTTGGCAAATTCCAAATCGGATGCCGCTTTCTTGGCCAAAGAAGGATTCTTGGCCACGGCGGCTTTCAAGCTCGAAATCACCATAGACGCATTATTTGTACGTGCTCCAAGAACAGCCATCAGATAGTCCGTATAGGCATCCGGATGAGCCACACCGGCCAACGTATTCTTTGCCTTATTGTAATCTTTGGTCAGAATCTGAGCCAAAGCGGCACTGTTCGACTTCGTGTCGCCAAAGGCATTCACAGCCTTCTCATACTGACCTTTGGCTATGTAAAGGTTGCCTAAAGCCTCGTTCAAACCTTGGGCGCCGGCTGCTTTACCCAGATAGCTCTCCGCAGCGGCATAGTCACCCTTTGTCATGGCAATCAAGCCCAGGTTCAGGTTCACCTCAGGAGTATCCTTCAAAGAAGCGGCCTTCTTAAAACATTGCTCGGCTTTGTCCATCTGGCCTGCCTGATAAGCCACCATACCCAGATTGTTCACAGCACGGTAGTCTTCAGGATACTTGGCTGCAGCTTTCTTGTAAAGAATCTCTTTCTTAGCCGCATCATCTGTCAGCGTAGCGGCATAAAGCAACTCTTCCAGGTTCAAGTCATCCGAACCGTTCTCTGCCAGCTGCAGGAGTTCTTCGTCGGACTTCCCGATGACCTCATAGTTCAAAGTCAGACGTGCACGGCGCAATTGCGGCAGAATCTCATCGGCCAAAGTCTTGTAAACGGCAGAGATGTTCTTGATTTCCTGTTCGCGCTGTTCGGGATCGGAGTACATGGAAAGGACGCGCAGTATAAGTTCCTTATCCTGAATGTTGGATTTTGACACCAATTCCTGGAAGCCTTCCCAGTCTTCAGCCGTATACTTTGTATCTACATTCACATCCACCTTGCCTTTCTTCAACTCACGTTCCAAAGCTTTGGCCGCATTATCCTGGCGGTGTTCGGCCAAGTCACGGTTCAAATCATAAGTGCCATCCGGTGAGGCATAAGCCGAAATGGATATGTCGCTGATGCGTTTGTTTACCGACTCGTTCACGTTCTTGGCCTCGTTACTGAAATCCTTGGCCACTTGCAGTTCACTGGCACGCACATTGGCTTGCTGGATAAGGAACATAATCTGAGCATCATGTTTTTCCTTTATGACACGCTGGAAAGCGTCATTTCCCGGTGCGGGGGTAGCGGACGCCAATGTCTGCTCTACCATTTCGGAAGTGGCGATTACGCCATCGGCCACTTTTACCGCCGGTATAGCCACTTCTTTCTTGCCCACTGTAGCCTTAAATTCCAAATAGAGTTCAGATTTCTCCATCTCGGGCGTATAGTCAAAATTGACTTTCATAGAATAGTTCCCGCCCATCTTATAGGAAATGGTCTGGTCATTGCCTTCCACTTTCTCACCTTGGAACATAGCCGACTGTCCGCGCACTTCACCGCCATCCCATTTCAGAACCGGCGTCACCTCTACAACAGCCTTCTTGTTGAAATACTCTTCAGGGAACTTACCATTAATGGTAGCGGGCACTTTCCCAGCCACAGCCTCCAGCACCTGAGGTGTAACGGTGAAATAATCAGCCGACAATTCTCCCATTTTCTTGCTGCACGATGTCAGTACAGCAACTGCCGCGATAAGAAGCGGCAAATAAAACTTTTTAGTCATGTCAGGTATATTTATTAGTTTAATAAAAAAAAATGCTTGCTAACGCTTTACTACAAGTTATTTCCATCGCAAAGTTAACAATTCCTTCAAACAGACAATAAGAGAATGGATAGTTTTATTAATTTTTAAATAGGAAAAGGACTCACATAATCGCTAACATCCATAAATGACATTCCAAAACAGCATTGGCAAAGACTGAACAGGTTCCACAAGCTTGACATATATCAAGCTGAAATCCATTGCGGGAACTGCAAGACATGGGGCTTGCCGCTTTTTCTCTCCTGACTAATGGAAAGAGAGACGGAGTCCGCCTGACCGGTAAGGTCTTTCGGAATCCGTCTCTGTCGGAGTGTGGAGGCTTGCCGGCCGTACCTGGCGCATGTTCTCCGCGCCTTTATTTATAGCGTGCGGCCTTGGCTATCCGTTTGGGTATATCCGTATTGTCCATCTTGCCCATAAACAGTTCAGAACAGGCTCCCACGGCATATACCGGCACAAACTCTGCGGTATGGTCGCCTGTGGTCCAGCCTAAGCGGGCTATCTGGCTCATTACCTGCTTGGCGGCGGAGGCCAGCGGTTCGGTCTTGGAATAAAGCGACGTGGTGAATTTCACTTTATTCTCCACCAGTGAACTGTGGAACACATCATGAAGCATGCGTTCCTGCTCCCAAGTCAGGGGCAGCTTGTCCCAGAATCCCATGGAGCTGGCCAGTACGGCTTTGGCCTGTTCCCATGTGGGATGGTCGTGCTTGCGCAGGTCGGTGATGAGCTTTGAGAGGCCCACTTCCGACACTTTCTGGCAGCCGAGGGCTTTCAGGTTCAGCACGTATCCGCTGCGTCCCATACCCAGTCCTCCCGTCTCGTGGTCTGCGGTAATGACAATAAGCGTCTCTTTGGGGTGTTTCTTGTAGAAGTCGTAGGCTATGGCTATGGCGTTGTCCATATCAATCACTTCGTTGAAGGCTGCTGCGGCATCGTTGGCATGACAAGCCCAGTCTATTTTCCCGCCTTCCACCATGAGGAAGAATCCTTTCTTGTTGTCCTTGCTGAGGAAGTCTATGGCGCTCCGGGTGATTTGTTCGAGAGACATATCCCCTTCTTCCCGGTCTATGGCATAGGGCAGGGCGTCTGCGGCGGCCCCTTCTTCCTGCAGGAGCAGAATCTTGTCCGCTTCCGGTGCTTTTTCCCTATACTGTTCCATGCCGCGTGCGATGGTGTATCCGGCATCTTCTATGATGGAGCATACGTTGGTGGCTTTCTTTCCGTCCGCAGTCTTTTCGGGTTTCAGCAGTCCGGCGCCGGCAAAGAAGTCAAATCCGCTTTGAGGCAGCTCGCAGGCTATCTCGTAATACATGTTGCGGTCGGCCTGGTGGGCGTAGAAGCTAGCGGGTGTGGCGTGATCAATGCTGACACTGGTGGCTATGCCCACTTTCTTTCCGCTTTTTTTCGCGCGGTAGGCTACGCTTTCCAGCGGGTTGCGGTCCTTGTCCACACCTATGGCTCCATTGTAGGTCTTGCTGCCGGTGGCCAGTGCCGTACCTCCGGCTGCCGAGTCGGTGATGGAGTTTGTGGCCGAGTAGGACGTGGCCATTCCGGCTGCGGGGAAAGAGCCGAACAGCAGTTGTTCCGTCCCGATGCGGCCTTCCAGTTCGGCCTTATACATTTCGGTGGTGTTCACCTGATTCAGGCCCATGCCATCGCCGATAAAGTAGAATACATACTTGGCTTGTTGCGCACGCACGGCCACCACGGCCAGCACGGCGAGCACCCAGAGAGTGAGAAATCTTTTCATACGCTAATCTTCATTAAAAATGATTTGTATCTTTTTTGTTCTGTGAATATGTGCCAAAGATAGCTCTTTTTCCGCTTATCTTCCTATGGGGGATATATAAAAAAGCCGGATGACACGCATTTTTTGCGGTTATCCGACTTGTACGTTGCAGGTATGTTTCGCTGCCTTTACTTATTCAGGATGGCTGCCGTGTCGGTAGCTATCATCAGCTCTTCGTCGGTGGGTATGACCACCACTTTCACTTTCGAACTGTCGGCCGATATGACGGCTTCCTCTCCGCGCACCTTGTTCTTTTCGGCATCAAGTTCCACGCCCATGTATTCCAGTCCGCTGCAGGCTCCCCAGCGTGCGGAGGCCTGGTTCTCGCCTACACCTCCGGTAAAGACTATCACGTCCGCCCCTCCCAGCGCGGCGGCGTAAGCGCCTATATACTTCTTTATGCGGTAGAAATACATGTTCTCTGCCAGAATGGCGTTAGGGTCGCCGGCGGCGACGGCGGCTTCAAGGTCGCGCATGTCGCTCGACTTGCCGAAAATGCCCAGCACGCCGCTCTTCTTGTTCAGCAGGTTGGACACTCCGGACGGATCAAGGTGTTCCTTTTCCATGATGTAGGTTACGGCTCCGGCGTCAATGTCTCCGCTGCGGGTACCCATCATCAGTCCTTCCAGAGGGGTGAGTCCCATGCTGGTATCCACGCATTTGCCGTCTTTGACGGCCGATATGGACGCTCCGTTGCCTATGTGGCAGGTGATAATGCGCTGGCCTTCGGGCTTTATTCCGAGGAACTGGCACACGCGCTGCGACACGTAGCGGTGTGATGTGCCGTGGAAGCCATAGCGGCGTATACCGTACTTCTTGTACAGTTCCAACGGCACGGCATACATGTAGGCATAGTCGGGCATGGTCTGGTGGAAGGCAGTGTCAAACACGCCCACCTGGGGCACGTCGGGCAGTATGGCCTCAATGGCATGCACTCCTTTGAGGTTGGCCGGATTGTGGAGCGGGGCCAGGTCATTGCAGGCTTCGAAGGCCCGGATCACTTCCCCGGTGAGGAGCACTGACTGGCTGAACTTCTCGCCTCCGTGTACCATGCGGTGGCCTACGGCGCCTATTTCGTTCATTGACTTGATGGCACCGTATTCGGGACTGGTCAGCGTGTGGAGTATGAATTCTACGCCCACGGTGTGTTCGGGTATGTCCTTCTCCAGGATTTTCTTTGTGCCGTCGGGCAAGGTCAGTTTCAGGAAAGAGTCGGGAAGGCCGATCTTCTCTATACCGCCCTGTGCGATGACACTCTTGTGCTCCATATCAAACAGTTTGTACTTGATGGAGGAGCTGCCGCAGTTCAATACTAATATCTTCATATGTGTCACAGGTTAATGGTTGTTGGCATTCTTCTTGGCTGCAATGGCCTGGTTGGCCGTGATGGCTATCATGCGGTAGATATCTTCTATGGAACATCCGCGTGAAAGGTCATTCACCGGACGTGCTATGCCCTGAAGAATGGGGCCTATGGCATCGGCATGTCCCAATCTCTGTACCAGCTTGTAGGATATGTTACCCACTTCCAGCGAGGGCACTACCAGCACGTTGGCGTGTCCGGCGATGGCCGATCCGGGCGCTTTGCTCTGTCCCACTTCAGACACCAGTGCGGCGTCAGCCTGCAGCTCGCCGTCAATGGCTATGTCGGGAGCCTTCTCCTTGGCCACTTTCAGCGCCTCCACCACTTTGTCCACCACTTCGTGCTTGGCTGAGCCTTTGGTGGAGAAGCTCAGCAAGGCCACTTTGGGATCAAGTCCGGCCACGGCCTGTGCGGTGCGTGCCGTGCATATGGCTATTTCGGCCAGCTGTTCGGCTGTAGGCACGGGTGTCACGGCCACGTCGCCCATCACCAGCACGCCGTTGGTGCCGTATTCGGGGGCATGGGTCAGCAGCAGCATGGCTCCCGACACACAGGTGATGCCCGGCGTGGTCTTGATGATTTGCAGCGCGGGGCGCAGCACATTGCCGGTAGTGTTTCGGGCACCGGCCAGCTGTCCGTCGGCGTCGCCGTTCTTTATCATGAGGCAGCCGTAGTACAGCGGATCGTTCACCAGCTTGTGCGCCTCTTCCATGGTCATCCCCTTCTTCTGTCTCAGCTGGAACAGCAGTTCGGCGTACTCTTCCTTTTTGGGCGAAGTCTCGGGGTCTATGATGGTGGCTTTGTCTATGTTGCCCAGCCCCCATTCCTTGGCGCAGGCGTATATTTCGTCAGGCTTTCCCAGCAGAATGAGTTCAGCCACTCCGTCGGTCAGAATCTGATTGGCGGCTTTCAATGTGCGTTCTTCCGTTCCTTCGGGGAGAACAATACGTTGGCGGTTGGCTTTGGCCCGCTCAACGATGTCGTTGATTATCCTTTGCATGATGTTATATGATATATAATATATGTATGATTCCGAAGCTTGTCTTTGAAATGATTCGCGTTGCAAAAATAAGTAAAAGGGCGGTATGTCGGCACCAAACCGGAAGTCTTTTTCCTCTTGTCCGCGTGTTATATTATAATATTTAACACATGCCGGACGTGGCTGCTTGATATGTGTCATAAATATGAGGCACTGTGGTACAAGGTATAAGCCTAATGGCTATCTTTGCGCCCGTTTTAGGAATAATAACATTTTTCATTAAATAATAGTCCGTTATGATTCGTCAATGTGCCATCCTTTTCGGATGTCTGGCTTTGGGCGAGCTGCTGGTTTTCCTCACCGGAATAAGACTCCCTTCGAGCATCATAGGCATGCTGCTGCTCACTGCGTTTCTTAAGACAGGTTGGGTCAAGCTGCACTGGGTACAGGGCATGTCCGACTTTCTTGTAGCCAACCTGGGTTTCTTTTTTGTACCTGCGGGCGTCGCCCTCATGCTTTATTTCGATGTGATAGCCACCGAGTTCTGGCCTATCGCCGTCTCTTCACTGGTCAGCACGGTGCTGGTGCTGGTCGTCACCGGATGGGTCCACCAATTAATGCGTAAGATAAAATGAGATACCTGGAGAACGAATACTTCCTGCTCACCCTGACTTTCGGGGTGTTCTACCTTACCAGACAGTTGCAGAAGAAGACGGGGTGGGTCTTGCTCAACCCCATATTGCTGACCATAGCTTTTCTCATAGGTTTCCTGAAGCTTACGGGCATCAGCTATGAGACGTATGACCGGGGAGGCCACCTGATAAACTTCTGGCTAAAGGCGGCTGTGGTGGCTCTTGGCGTGCCGCTTTATCTCCATCTGGAGACCATACGCAAACAGATTCTGCCCATACTGGTGTCCGAACTGGCCGGTTGTGTGGTGGGCATCGTGTCGGTGGCCGGACTGGCCAAGCTGATGGGTGCCAGCAAGGCCATCATCTATTCCATTGTTCCGAAGTCTGTCACCACGCCCATAGCCATGGAAGTGGCACAATCGTTGGGTGGCATTCCCTCGCTCACGGCGGCCGTGGTGGTGTGCGTGGGACTGCTGGGCGGTATACTGGGATTCAAGGCCATGCAGCTCACCCGCATAGAAAGCCCTATGGCGCAGGGACTCTCCATGGGCACCGCAGCCCATGCTGTAGGCACGTCAGCGGCCATGGACATCAGCCGCAAGTACGGGGCCTTCGCCAGCCTGGGGCTGATACTGAACGGCATACTCACCGCCATACTCACCCCAACCATACTCCGTATGATGGGCATCTGATTTCCGGCGGCATAGCCTGAGCAAAATGACACTTTACAAAGTTTAACGCAAATGCGTGGCCCGTTTCCGTCCCAGGAAAGGCGTGAAGGAAAAGAACGCAGGAAAATTCGGCCTAACTACGTTTGTCACAAGAAGATAGCCTAATTTTTAACATTTCGCAGCCTTCCGTTTTTCGCAAAAAACGAAGGGAAAATCCTGCAAAAAGTTTGTCTGGAGCGGAACGTTGCGCAAGCCGCCGGCTGTCAACCTGTCGGCACCGGACGGACAACAGGTCATCCGTCCGCCGACAACCTGTCGCCCGCCTGCCGTTGACGGGACATCGGCAGGTAGAAAAAGCGTTTTCCCATCAACTTTATTAACACATATATACATTATCAGAGAAAAAATCCCGTTCTGTTAACGTATTTACACACTCCGTTCTACATCATCTCTGTTTCTTCACGTGTTTTGAAAAAAGCGGTTGTCAGTCTATTAGAGAAAAACAGTCTATTGTGTCAGCCAAATCCGCTTAATGCCGACAAAGTGTTTTTCCAGTTGACAGAAGTTAACAACTTTCCCACACTACTTGTCCGCATGTGTCCTGCACCGTATTTCCGAAGCCGGAAGACGGAGAGAAAGCAGCGGAAGCATCCTTTTCCGTTCTGTCCTATCCGGAACCGGCCTCCATGCGTCTTGTACGATGCTTGTATATATAATAAGGTATGCAGGCATCGCCCGCATCAGCGAGCGGCAGAGCCTCCTTCTGTGAAAGGTCCGGCACCGACAAGCCACCAGAAAGAGGAATACGGATGTCCGGCAAAAAGAAAAAGCACTTTTTTCATGGAAAAGCTTTGCCAATTCAAAAATAGTTCCTACCTTTGCATCCGCAAACGAAAAATAAAGGTTTGCAGTTCTGACGGAAACGCCGGAAAACAAAGGCCGGCCCCTTCGTCTATCGGTTAGGACGCAAGATTTTCATTCTTGAAAGGGGGGTTCGATTCCCCCAGGGGCTACAATAGAAAAGAAAAGATAAAACATTAAAAACAGATTAGTCGAGATGGCAAATCATAAATCATCACTGAAAAGAATCAGACAGAGTGAGAAGATAAGACTCCGTAACAGATACTATGGCAAAACCATGCGTAATGCTGTGCGTAAGTTGCGTGCTCTTACCAACAAGGAAGAGGCTATAGGCATGTATCCTGGTGTGGTGAAGATATTGGATAAACTGGCAAACAAGCACATTATCCATAAGAACAAGGCAAACAACCTGAAGTCCAAACTGGCTTTGCATATCAATAAGCTGGGATAAAAAGATTTATAGTTTTTATGGCGATTATACCCGAAGGCCGGGCAAGCACGAAAGCTTGCCCGGCCTTTGCTTTCGTGCGTCCGCATAAGGACAATCCGGCCGTAACCCGTGCGGCGGGTGACTATTTTGTCCGTCCGGATTGCCTGTGGTACGGATATTTTTCGTAACTTTGCTTAGTTTTTCAATTAGCGTTAAAATCATGACCGAAGAAGAGAAAATAAAAGGCGAAAACAATTACTCGGCCAGCAACATCCAGGTGCTGGAGGGACTGGAAGCCGTGCGCAAACGTCCCGCAATGTACATTGGCGACATAAGCGAGAACGGATTGCACCATCTGGTGTACGAAGTGGTGGACAACTCTATAGACGAGGCCATGGCCGGCTATTGCGACCATATAGAAGTGACCATCAACGAAGACAACTCCATTACGGTGCAAGATAACGGCCGAGGCATCCCCGTGGACTTTCACGAGAAAGAGAAGAAGTCTGCCCTGGAAGTGGTGATGACCGTGCTGCATGCGGGCGGAAAGTTCGACAAAGGCTCTTATAAGGTGTCGGGCGGATTGCATGGTGTAGGCGTGTCGTGCGTCAACGCGCTGTCTACCCACATGACAACCCAAGTGTTCCGCAACGGCCATGTTTACCAGCAGGAATACGCCTGCGGAAAGCCCCTTTATCCGGTCAAGGTGGTGGGCGACTGCGAACCCGGAAAGACAGGCACACGCCAGACCTTCTGGCCGGACGGAAGCATATTCACCGTAACCGAATACAAATTCTCCACACTGGAAACCCGCCTGCGAGAGCTGGCCTATCTGAACGCCGGCATACGCATCACCCTGACCGACCGCAGGGAGCAAGACGAGAACGGAGGATTCCTGCAGGAGAAGTTCTATTCGGAAGAAGGCGTGAAGGAATTCGTGCGTTTCCTGAACAGCAACAATACCCCCTTGTTTGACGACGTGATTTATCTGGACACGGAAAAGTCCGGCGTACCCATAGAGTGTGCCATCATGTACAACACCGGATACCGTGAGAACCTCCATTCTTACGTGAACAACATCAATACCAAGGAAGGCGGCACGCACGAGGCGGGCTTCCGCTCCGCACTGACGCGCGTACTGAAGAAATATGCCGAAGACACCTGCGCCAAACAGCTGGAGAAAGCCAAGGTAGAAATATCGGGCGAGGACTTCCGTGAAGGACTCATCGCCGTAATCTCGGTCAAGGTGGCCGAACCGCAGTTCGAAGGCCAGACCAAGACCAAGCTGGGCAACAGCGAGGTGAGCGGCGCCGTGAACCAAGCCGTAGGCGAGGCGCTGACCAACTATCTGGAAGAACACCCCAAGGAGGCACGGCTCGTGGTTGACAAGGTGATACTGGCCGCCACAGCCCGTGTGGCCGCGCGGAAGGCACGTGAATCGGTGCAACGCAAGTCGCCCATGTCGGGAGGAGGACTTCCAGGCAAACTGGCCGACTGCTCCAGCAAAGACCCTGAGGAATGCGAGCTGTTTCTGGTGGAGGGCGACTCGGCCGGAGGTTCGGCCAAGCAAGGACGAGACCGTACGTTCCAAGCCATACTGCCGCTGAGAGGAAAGATTCTGAACGTGGAAAAGGCCATGTGGCACAAGGCTTTCGAAAGCGACGAGGTGAACAACATCATACAAGCACTGGGCATAAGGTTCGGAGTGAACGGCGAAGACAGCAAGGAAGCCAACATAGAGAAACTACGCTATAAGAAAATAATCATCATGGCCGATGCCGATGTGGACGGAGCTCATATAGGCACACTCATCATGACCCTGTTCTACCGCTATTTCCCCCAGGTGATAGAGAACGGATGCCTGTACATAGCCCAGCCGCCGCTGTACCTCTGCACCAAAGGCAAAGTCAAGGAATATTGCTGGACCGACCAGCAGCGCCAGAAGTTCATTGACACCTACGGCGGAGGCGAGGAAGGAGCCATACACACACAACGCTACAAAGGTCTGGGTGAGATGAACGCGGAACAGTTGTGGGACACCACCATGAACCCCGAAAGCCGCATGCTGAAGCAGGTCACCATAGAAAATGCCACCTCTTCGGACTACACCTTCTCCATGCTGATGGGCGAGGATGTGGGTCCGCGCCGCGACTTTATAGAGAAGAACGCCACGTATGCCACCATTGATGCCTGAGCGTGACAGCTCCGCATCCTATGGCGGCGCTTCCGGCAGCTTACCCTGACCGGGCAGATTCCCGGAAAACGTATAACTGTCATATAATGGATACAACCCGTCAGAATAAAATAGCACGGCTCCTTCAAAAGGAGCTTAGCGACATATTTCTGTTGCAGACCAAGGCGACCCACGGCATACTGGTGTCGGTCAGTGCCGTGCGCATCAGTCCCGACCTCAGTGTGGCGCGGGTATACCTCAGCGTGTTCCCGCCGGCCCAGGCAGACGAGATTATTGCGAACATCAATGCCAACATCAAGTCCGTGCGCTATGAGCTGGGCCGCAGGGTACGCTACCAGCTGCGCATCATTCCCGAGCTGAAAGTGTTCCGCGACGATTCGTTGGATTATGTGGAACACATTGACGCGCTACTCAAGGGAACCTCCGGACCATCGGATAAGGAAGACTGATGAACTTATTGTTATGAATAAAGGCGAGTGAAATACATGCCATGCATGGCGTGTGGGCACTCGCTTTCTTTTGTCCCCGTTTCCGTCTTGTGAATATCGTATTCTATATAGCCCGCCGTTATCTCTTCTCCAAGAAGAAACACAATGCCGTCAATATCATCTCGGGCATATCGGTCTGTGGTGTGACATTGGCCACACTTGCCATGGTGTGTACGCTTTCCGTATTCAATGGCTTCCAGGACATGGTCGCCAGTTTTCTCACCAATTTCGACCCCCAGCTGAAAATAACCGTCCGCCAGGGGAAAGTGTTCGACCCTGACGGTGACGTATTCAGGCAGGCCCGTACCCTTCCCGAAATAGAAGTATGGAGCCATACTATAGAAGAGAATGCCATGCTGCAGTACAAAGACCGTCAAATCATGGCTGTGGTGAAGGGAGTGGAAGACAATTTTGAACAGTTGGTGTCCATAGACAGCCTGTTGTACGGCAGCGGGTCTTTCCTTCTGCACGATTCCATTGTGGACTATGGCATACTGGGTATTGACCTGATGGCCGGTCTGGGCACCGGAATACAGTTTGTTGACCCTTTGCAAGTATATGCGCCAAAGCGCAATATCAGAGTCAACATAGCCAATCCGGCCGCTTCTTTCAACAAAGGTTATCTCTATTCGCCCGGAGTGGTTTTTGTGGTCAACCAACAGAAATACGACTCACAGTATGTGCTGGTTCCGCTTGGATTTGCCCGCCGTCTGTTCGATTATGACAAGGAAGTGTCTGCCATAGAGCTGAAATTACATCCCGGGGCAGACACGGATGCCGTACAACAGAAGTTACAAGGACTGTTGGGTGATGATTTTCTGGTTCAGAACCGTTATGAGCAACAGGCCGATGTGTTCCGCATAATGGAAGTGGAGAAACTCATTTCTTACTTTTTCCTTACTTTCATACTGCTGGTGGCTTGCTTCAACATCATCGGTTCTTTATCCATGCTGATATTGGACAAGCGCGATGATGTGGAGACGCTGCACAATATGGGTGCCGACAAGCGCATGGTCTCGCATATATTCTTTGCCGAGGGCTGCATGATATCTTTGCTGGGTGCGGCGGCCGGTGTAGTTGGCGGACTGCTGTTGTGCTTTCTCCAGCAACGGTTTGGGTTTGTCACGTTGGGGGGAGGCAACGGGGCATTTGTAGTAGACGCTTATCCGGTAAGCGTGCATGTGTGGGATGTGCTTTTGGTCATTGTCACTGTGTCGTGTGTGGGATTCCTTTCCGTGTGGGTGTCGGTGCGTTATCTCGCCAGACGTTTGCTCGGATAGCCGGAAAGCCCGCTTCAGCTATGGGTACCGGGCCTTTTGTACACTATGGTCAGGCCGTCACGCAGGGGCAGAATGACCTTCTCTACCCTTTCGTCGCGTGCCAGCATATCGTTGAACGCTTTGATGCCTATGGTCTGCAGGTCTGACGGATGAGGGTGCTCCTCCAATACGTGACCGTCCCACAAGGTGTTGTCAGCGATAATGAAACCTCCGTCGTTCAGTTGCTTCAGTACCATCTCGTAATAGTCTATGTATTTCCGCTTGTCGGCGTCAATGAAAGCCATGTCAAATTTCAGTCCCAACGCAGGTACTTTTTCCAATGCGTCTCCTATGCAGAAGTTTATCCGGTCGGCGTAAGGCGAGCGTTCTATCCAGGGTCTGGTGAAGTCTTCCTGCTCGTCATTGATTTCGAAGGTATATATCTTGCCGTCCTTGTCCAAACCCTCTGCCATGCACAAGGCAGAGTATCCGCTGTAGGTACCTATCTCCAATATGTTCTTGGGACGTATCATCTGCACGAACATCTTCAGCAGCCTCCCTTGCAGATGGCCGGAAGCCATACGCGGATAAAGCAGTTTCAGATGAGTGTCGCGGTAGAGAGCTTTGAGATAGTCGCTTTCCGAGTCAATATGTTGGAGTATGTATTCGTCTAAAGACACGTAGGTAAAGCTTGGCGACCAGTGGCCAAGGGTTAGCGATTGGAGGTCGGTACGCAGTGCCGGCCTGCTGGTTCAGTCAGGCACCTGTCCGTTTCCACCAATCGCCATCCGTCGGACGATGGTCTGTTGTTTACAAATATCGGTTGCTGTTGGGCAGTACACAGTCGGCAGCATGTTTCAGCGCGTCTTCCACTACGTTTATCTCAAGGAAGGAGGTCTGCGTGCCTGCCTTTCCGCTGCTCAAGTATCCTACCATGTCGGTAGGTTGTAGCTTGCCTTCCTTCAGCAGTCTGCGCAAGGCGGCAAAATAGTATTCCTGTCCGTTGGCCAGTTCGGGCATGTATATGGCTTCCACTCCGTACGACAGGGCCAGATGCCTCATGGTCTTTTCTTTGTAGCAAATTGCCAATACGGGATATTTTCCCCGGAAAGCGGCCAGATTGCGTGCTGTGCGTCCGCTGTAGCTGTCAGTTATGATGGCGCGTATCTTCAGTTTGGTGGTGGCTTTCACAGCCTGCTTGGCCAGGAATGCGGTAACATCGTTGCTGTTCTCGTCCAAGGGGATATGAATATCATTGTCGGGCAGCTTGTCCTTCTCGGCCTGTGCGGCAATCTTGGTCATGGTCTTCACGGCCTCTACCGGATATTTGCCGTAGGCTGTCTCTCCGCTCAGCATCAGGGCATCCGTGCGGTAGTATATGGCATTGGCTATGTCGGTCACTTCGGCACGCGTGGGTCTGGGATTGCTTATCATGGTATGCAGCATCTGTGTGGCCACAATGACCGGTTTCTTGGCCAATATACATTTCCTTATCAGTATGCGCTGTATGCCAGGTATGCGTTCCTGTGGCACTTCGATGCCCAAATCTCCGCGTGCTATCATCACGCCGTCGGCCACTTCCAGGATCTCGTCTATGTTGTCCACACCTTCCTGGTTTTCTATCTTTGCTATGATTTTAATATCGCTGTGGTGCTCGTCCAGAATGGCTCTAATGTCAAGCACGTCTTGCTTGTTGCGTACAAAGGAGTGAGCTATGAAGTCTATGTCTTTCTCTATGGCATAGAGAATGTTGTTGCGGTCTTTTTCGGTGAGCGAGGGCAGGTTGATACGTACTCCCGGCACGTTCACACTTTTCCGGCTTCCCAGTGTGGCATCGTTCAGTGTCTTGCACAGCAGGCTGTCTGTATCCTTGCCGGTCACCACCAGTTCCAGCTCGCCGTCATCTATCAGTATGTGTCCTCCTTGCTGTACGTCGTTCACAAATCCCGGATAAGACACGGCTATGCAGTCATGTGTGGTAGTCTGTTCCGGATTGCCTGTTATCCTCACTTCCTCGCCGGCCTTGTAGGTTATGGGAGCTTCGGAGGCGGTGGTCCTTACTTCCGGTCCTTTGGTGTCCATCAATATGGCTATACGGTTGGACACGGCTCTTATGTTGTTTATCAGCAACTCTTCGCCTTCACGTCCCAGATGGGCTGTGTTGAGGCGTGCAACGTTCATTCCGGCTTCGAACAAAGCCCTGACGAAATCCACATCGCAACGCTTGTCCGAGATAGTCGCTACGATTTTTGTTTGTTTCAGTAACATATATGCTATCCTGTTTTTATGATTTTTTATGTACGTATTTGTCTGTGCGGCAGGCAGGGGACGGCCTTCCGTCTGCCTTTTCCCCCTCAAGCCTTCCCTTTCCGGAGTAGGCTCGTCATGACGCTTGTGCCGGGCAAAGTCCGGACAACCCCCATTTTAGCCGTTGGCCAGTGCTTCCACCGCCAGACGGTAGGAGTCAAGCCCGAATCCGCATATCACTCCCTTGCAGGCACAGGCTATCATGGACACGTGCCTGAAAGATTCGCGAGCGTGCACATTGGATATGTGCACTTCGATGACAGGTGCCTTGACCGAGCGTATGGCATCCTGCAAAGCTATGGAGGTATGTGTGTATGCTCCGGCGTTCAACACAATGCCATCGGCCTCAAATCCTACTTGCTGTATCCGGTCTATCAGATCGCCCTCGGTGTTCGACTGGAAATACTCCATCTCCACTTTGCCTTCATACCGTTTCTTGAGCTGTTCCAGATAACTGTCAAACGTCTGGCTTCCGTAAATGGAAGGCTCGCGTTTGCCCAGAAGGTTAATGTTCGGGCCGTTGATTATTTGTATTTTCATTCTTCTTTATACCTTTGTGTCGCGCTTCCGGCGGACAGACGCCGCCGTAAGCCACCATTGTCTGTTTTTTCGTGCGCAAAGTTAGGAAAAAGAAATGAATATGGAAGTAAATCTCCCCGATAAGGAGCGTGAAGACGTCGTTGTCCGCAAGTACCGCCAGTATCTCAAACTCGAAAAGGGGCTTTCGCCCAACACTTGTGAGGCTTATCTCACCGATTTGGAAAAGCTTCTGTCGTTCCTTCGCAGCGAGCGGCTGTCGTTTCTCACGACCACGACGGACGACTTGGAGCATTTCATCGCCGGACTTCACGACATCGGCATACAGGCCCGTTCGCAGGCCCGCATCCTGTCGGGGGTGAAGTCTTTCTTCCGTTTCCTGACGGTAGAGGAATACCGCGACGATGATCCCAGTGAACTTCTTCCCATGCCGGAGATAGGCTTCAGACTGCCTGAAGTGCTCACTGTGGAAGAAATCGACGCCATCATAGGCGCCATAGACCGGAGCAAGAACGAAGGGCAGCGCAACCGCGCCATACTGGAAACGCTTTACAGCTGTGGGTTGCGCGTGTCGGAACTGTGCGGTCTCAAGCTGTCCGACCTTTACTTTGACAAAGGCTTCATCATTGTGGAGGGCAAGGGGAGCAAGCAGCGGCTGGTGCCCATATCACCCCGAGCCATAAAGGAAATAAGACTCTGGCTCACAGACCGCAACTCCTGGCGGGTGAAGCCGGGCTATGAGGACCATCTCTTTCTGGCCCGTTGGGGAAAAGGCATCTCGCGCATCATGGTGTTCCACCTCATCAAGGAACTGGCCCGACAGGCCGGTATCACCAAGAACATCAGCCCCCATACCTTCCGCCATTCCTTCGCCACCCATTTGCTGGAAGGCGGAGCCAACCTACGCGCCATACAGTGCATGTTGGGGCATGAATCCATTGCCACAACCGAAATCTATACCCACATAGACCGCAACATGCTGCGGAGTGAAATTCTAGAGCACCATCCTCGCAACATCAAATATCGTGAACAAAAAGGGGATGAAAGCTGACCTTCCGTATGCCACTTGTTTGTTATCTATTTCTCCTCACTGAACGCTTTCTCTGCCTTGCCTGTCCATTTATACAGTTTCAAGTTGCAAAATTGTCTACCGGTAATGGAATCAACTCCGTTGTGCGAAATGTAGAAACGGCCGTCCCCTATAGGTGACAGTCCGGTGGCTCCCCACGGAAAGTGCCAGCCTCTGATGTCGTGACATGTACCGGAGCTGTCTGCGGCCGGGCCCAGCAGGGGCAAGGTGAGTCCTTCCTCTTCGGGATACACGCCCCGGAGTTTCTCCTTACGCGGGGCGGCGTTGCCGTCAATGACAAACAGGGTATAGTTGGGAAATCCGTTCTTGATGCCTTTGTAGGCCGCAGCGTAGAAGTTTCCGCTTCCGGGGTCGTAGGCCAGATTCTGCAAGCCGTAGGTAGTGTTTCCTGTATAGACAAAGTAGCAGTGCTCCGGACAGGCGGGTCCCGAGGAGTGAGGATGTGCCTGCGACAACGGACGTTCGTACATTCTCTCCCACCGGCTTACATCATAAGCCTGCAGCACCTGATAGTCATTGTCCGTGCGGGTGGAGTCGGCATATATGCCATAGGCCACGTAGAGGAGCGGCTGCATTCCGTCTTTCTTTTCTCTGCCCGGGGCAAAAGTCACGCCGTCTATGCCCGAACATCCATAGCGGTGTGCCACGTCCGGCCGGCCCGGCCGACTGACGCGGGCATGATAGTCAGCGGACACGGCAGGCAGGCACACGGCTGTCATCACGCTGTCGCGCTCGGCATCCATCCCAGGGCGGGTGATACGGTCGGGATTGAACACGGCGATGTAGAAGGCGGAGGTTTGCGGCATGTCGGAGCCGTCTTGTCCCACTCCCTTGCGTATGCCGCGTCCTATATCATCGTCTTTATACTCCAGTGAGCCGTAAAGGCGTCCGGTTCCGGGATGCAAAGCCAGGTCGCCAAGATGTCCGGTCAGCCCGTCTACACTCCCTATGAGGTTGCCTTGCAAATCGGTCTTTATCAGCTTGGTGGTGAAGGAGAAGTATACACAGCCACGTTTCAGGTCTGCCACGGCTCCCTGCACGTGGAAGCGGTCCTGCAGTCCGGAAGAGATGACATGGGGCAGCGTGTCTGTGGATGGGGCTGGTTGCCTGGCCTGAACGCCACACCCGGCAGCGGACAGTATGGTCGCGGACAGGGCTATATGTCTTATGGCGGTTTGTATGAAGTGAGTCATGATTTTTATCGCTAAATGACAGGCACAAAAATACTCTTTTTCTAAGAAGCTGTTTTGATTTTATTCAATAAAATCTCATCCGGCTTTTCTAAAGCCCTTTCCGGTCTTTTTCCCTGTTCTTATTCGTCACATAGCCCGCTATGCTCCTCATAAGGA
>CASFQC010000042.1 GCA_949296415.1 uncultured Bacteroides sp.
CTCGCTGAAGATGCTCAGCTGGGAGAACTTGGTGATGCCCGTCAGGAAGACAAAGCGCAAGTAGGGGTCACAGGCCTTCAGGGGGCTGTAGAAATTGCGCATGACGTTACGCAGCACGGGCAGGTCACGCTCTTCGTGCATCACGTCAAGCTGCGGGGCGTCGTATTCATCAATGAGGACCACCACCTGACGGCCATACTGCGCACAGGCATCCATAATGAGGTTAGTAAGCCGTGTGTTGGTATCCACGGTCTCGCGAGGCGTAATGCCCAGTCTTCGTTCGTTGTTGTCCAGCTGGTTATGCAGGTAGCGGGTCAGCGTCTCACTGTCCATGTGTTTGCCCATGCTCATGTCGAAATGCAGCACGGGATAGGCCCGCCATTCTGTCTCCAGCTGGTCTATGGCCAGTCCTTGGAACAATTCCTTACGACCTTCGAAATAGGTATGCAGTGTGCTGACCAGCAATGATTTGCCAAAACGACGCGGACGGCTAAGGAACATATACTTGGAAGCGGAATGCGTCATGCGGTAGACCTGTTCCGTCTTGTCAATATACAAATAGTTCTTTTCCCGCAGCTCGGAAAAAGTCTGTATGCCTACCGGGTATAGTTTTAAGTTCCACTGTTCCATAGTTACGTTCTTATGTGTTTCGGGCAAAGATAACCATTCCGTACGAAAGCGCAAAGCTTCTTTCACATTAACTGTATGTACTCCGGCTCCACTTCCACCGTAGCGGCCAGCAAAGAAGGAATCTCCACCAACAGACGCCTCACTTTGGAACCACGTACGGTGACCAGAGAGCCTTCATATCCATGGAGCGGACCGCCAATGATGCGTATGCGGCGGCTGCGCATGGAGGGAGTGACTTCCTGAGGGGTATAATAACGTATGGACTGGGAAGCTCTTACCGCACGGATAAAACGGTCCATCTCGGCATCGCGCACCACCATGGGGGTATGACGCAAGCCCAACACATAACGGTATTGTAATGTAGGCGTGCTGTCCACAATGAAATCCATCGCCTTACGGGTATTTCTTACGAAAAGCAAGTCTTGCATAAAGGGCACCACGCGACGGATACGATGGCCATTCACCACGGAAAGAGCCTCAACCATAGGGGTGAAGCACTCCACATGCAGTTCTTCGAACATTCTGTAGGCAGGATGTTTGGCATTGCGTCGTTTGAGATCGCGCATCACAAACCATTGGCGGATGGCAGGGTCTGGGCTATTCATAAGAAAAACCGGCTCCGTACGGAAAAGGAAGAAGAATGAGAGGGATTTATAAAATCCGGAGTCCTGCAAGACGGTACAAACAATTACCAATCAAGCAGTTACACAAATCATCTCCAAAGTTCGCATCCCTACGTGATGCACTGTATATATATCCGTTTAGCATAAATGGCATAATAAAATGTCACTTTGTACAAACGTAAAGCTTTCCCTTCTTTTCTTAAACCGAAGATATATTTGCGGCAAAAGTACAAAAATATTTTATACAACGACCATTTCGACAAATTTTATTGCCTCATTTTTTCCCCCTTATTTTCACATGATGTTGGAATATCCGCATACTATTTTGAAAAGTTTTTATCTATCAGTCTTTTAACTTTCGGCATTTCCCGTAACCACACTCCTCCGTCCAACACTCCGAACAACAGCCGCAAGACATGCCATGAACCTCAAGCTTCCGATGCATTAAACCCAAAATGAACAGGAAACAGGCTGTACAATCCAAAAAAATGAATTACCTTTGGCACATTAAAAATGAAGAATGAAGAATTCAAGCAGCGCAGTCAGTGCGCACCACAATCACGCCGCATGGCCATTCTCCATTCTTAATTCTTCATTTAATTCTTAACACCTAATATCTTTATCCATATGAAACAGTATATCGCACAGCGCATAGCTGACTTGCGTGCCTTGATGAAGGCAAATCATGTAGCAGCATTCATCGTGCCCAGCACAGACCCACACCTCAGCGAATATGTAGCGCCACACTGGCAAGCCAGAGAATGGCTGTCGGGGTTCACCGGCTCGGCAGGAACCGTGGTCGTGACCATGGAAAAGGCGGGATTGTGGACCGACTCACGCTATTTCCTACAAGCCGGACAGCAACTGGAAGGTACGGGCATAACCCTCTATAAAGAAATGTTGCCCGACACGCCGGATATAGCTACCTTTCTGGCCACGAACCTCAAAGCGGGGGATACGGTGGGCATTGACGGCCTGGTATTTGCCACAACAGAAGCCATAAGGTTGGAAAAGGCACTGAAAGAAAACCATATGGAACTGAAGTGTATGGATGACCCTTTCGAAGATATATGGGACAAGCGTCCGCCCATGCCACAAGGGCAGGCTTTTGTGTACGAACTGAAGTACGCGGGCAAAAGCTGCCAGGAAAAGCTGGCGGACATACGCAGGATAATGGAAGGACAAGGGGCGGAAACGCTGCTGGTCACTGCACTGGACGAGATAGCGTGGACCCTCAACATCCGGGGAGGAGACGTGCACTGCAATCCGGTAGTGGTGAGCTATCTGCTGATAGGGAAAAAGGAAACCCATTATTTCATAGACCTGAATAAGGTGAACGCCAAAGTAGCAGGCCACCTGAAAGGGGCAGGAATAAGCGTACACCCCTATGACACCATAGGCGACTATCTGGCCAACACGGACAATGTATGGGCGGATTCGGAAAAGACCAACTATGCGCTTTACTCCATACTGACCTCACACAGAAAGCACATCATAGACCGGACTTCGCCCATAGCCCGGCTAAAGTCAGTAAGGAACAAGACGGAGACAGAGGGCATCAGGCAAGCCATGACACGCGACGGAGTGGCGCTGGTGAAGTTCCTCCGATGGTTGGAACAGGCTGTGCCGACCGGCAAGCTGACAGAAATGGAAGTGAACCGGAAGCTGCACCAATTCAGGGCAGCACAAGACCTTTACATGGGGGAAAGTTTCGATACCATAGCCGGATATAAGGAACATGGAGCCATAGTGCACTACGAGGCCACCCCCGAGACCGACGCCACACTGAAGCCGAAGGGCTTCCTGCTGCTGGATTCGGGAGCACAATATCTGGACGGCACTACAGACATTACCCGCACCATAGCGCTGGGGCCGCTGACCGAGGAGGAAAAGACCGACTATACCCTTATACTGAAAGGACACATAGACCTGGCCATGGCCGTATTTCCGGAAGGCACACGCGGGGCACAGCTTGACGTACTGGCACGCATGCCCATATGGAAACGGCACATGAACTTCCTGCACGGCACAGGACACGGTGTGGGGCATTTCCTGAATGTACATGAAGGACCGCAAAGCATACGCATGAACGAAAATCCCATAGCACTGGAACCGGGAATGGTCACTTCGAACGAACCGGGAGTGTACAAGGCTGGCAGCCACGGGATACGCACGGAAAATCTGGTGCTGACCGTAGAAGCCGGGGAAGGCATGTTCGGACGTTACCTGAAGTTCGAGACGCTGACTCTCTGCCCCATATGTAAAAAGGGAATAGTGAAAGACCTGCTGGACAAAGAGGAAAAGGCATGGCTCAATGCCTATCACCAAACCGTGTATGAGAAGCTGTCGCCTTATCTGAATGAAGAGGAAAAGGAATGGCTGAAAGAAAAATGCGGGAAACTGGAGTAATATGGCGCGTTACGACTTCAAAAAGCAAATACGCAGTTTCGGCTATGCCTGGAAAGGCATAAAATGCTGTGTGGGACGGGAACAGAACCTCGGCTTCCATCTGGTAGCGTCGGTATGTGTGGTCGTGGCTGGCGTACTACTGGAAATCACACGCACGGAATGGGCGCTCATCGTGTTGTGCATAGGCATGGTGACTGGTGCCGAACTGATGAACACAGCCATAGAGAGGCTGGTTGATCTGGTGTCGCCGCAACGCCATCCGCTGGCCGGACAAGTAAAAGACATAGCCGCCGGAGCCGTACTGGTGTGTGCGCTCGCGGCGGCTGTTGTGGGAGGTATAGTCTTCATGCCTTACCTCATCGGCCTGCTGACCGGCCGGATGTGACTCCGGAAACGGGGAATGCTGTCCGGAATGAGGCTTAATACTGTTCCTTTTCGTTAGGAAAGTCCAGATTCTTCACATCGGATATATAGCGGCTTATGGCATCGGTCATTACCGTATGCAGGTCGGCATAACGGCGAAGGAAACGGGGACGGAACCCATTGTTCATGCCCAGCATGTCCTGAATGACCAGCACCTGTCCGTCCACTCCGGAACCGGCGCCTATGCCTATGACCGGTATGGAAAGCTCCTGTGACACCCGTGAAGCGAGTTTGGCGGGGATTTTCTCAAGCACCAGCGCAAAGCATCCGGCCTCTTCCAGCAGACGGGCATCGTTCAACAGCTTTTCGGCTTCGGCCTCGTCCTTGGCACGCACCGTGTAGGTGCCGTATTTGTTGATGCTCTGGGGCATGAGTCCCAGATGTCCCATGACGGGAATTCCGGCACTGATGATACGCTTCACCGTACTGATGATTTCCTCGCCTCCTTCCAGCTTCAGGGCATCGGCATGGCTTTCCTTCATGATGCGTATGGCCGAGGCCAGACCTTCAAGTTCATTGCCCTGATAGGAGCCGAACGGCATGTCCACCACCACCATGGCGCGTCTCACTCCACGCACCACACTTTTGGCATGATAAATCATCTGGTCAAGCGTGATGGGCAATGTGGTGACATTGCCTGCCATGACATTCGAAGCCGAGTCGCCCACCAGAATGACATCCATACCGGCCCCGTCGACTATCTGAGCCATGGTATAATCATAAGAAGTGAGCATGGAAATCTTTTCGCCTCTCTGTTTCATTTCCACAAGGCGATGTGTGGTCACTTTGCGTGTGTCGTCTGAAATGTATGCAGTCATATGTTCTAAATAAATATAGTTGTAATCGCTGTGTTTTCACGGCCGCAGCCTGCGTGTCTCCAGCATACGGCCAAACGTAAATCCCCGGAAATCCGCAATCACGGCATCACAGAGAGGAGCTATGGATTCGGGACTGTTAGTCGTGGCCAGACCGATAACCGTAGCCTCCGAATCTCTGGCCGCGCGCAAGCCATTGAAGGAATCCTCGAACACATATGTACGGCAGGCCGGCACGCCAAAGGTTTCCATTCCTTTGAGAAAACAGTCGGGATGGGGCTTGGAACGGCCGAACATCTCGGCCGTAAGTACCTTGTCGAACAAGTCTTTAAGGGCTGGCTTGGCCTTGTACACGGCCTCCATCTTTCTGGCGTTCGAGCTGGTCACCACAGCTATCTTCACCCCGTGCCGCTTCAGTTCCTCAATGAAGGCCAGCACGCCGGGCACATATTCATAATCCATGGTAAGTTCAAAACGGTCCAAAGCTGCTGTAATGGCCTGCTGGTCGGCAAGGCGTCCCCAAAAAAATGTATCGTATATATAGACCAGCGTCTGACCCTTCACACGGAACTCCAAATCGTCCATACCCAGATAATCAGTCCCCACACGATGCCAGAAACGGCTATATTGGGACTCTGTATTGACTACCACTCCGTCAAAATCGAACAGCACAAGCCATGCACTGCCCTCATCTGTCCTTTCCTTTACTGTCGTCATATCTCTGTCTTTTTTATATGGCGTGCAAAGGTCTGAATAATATTCGACATATCCTTGGAAACAAGCGGGCAAAATGACCGGACCGGGACTCTCCAAAGTACCGACGTAAAGGCTGTCCGGTGCGGACAGAATCACACCGGACTATGGACAGGTTCACAGCAAGCTGTGTATGGGTCGGCACCGAGCTGTGTACCCAATCACACCAGAAGTTTTTCCCCACAGAACAACAATACTTATTATATCACTGTACTACAACATATTACACACAAGAATAATATATAGAATGCTGAAAGAGGTTTTCTTGTATGGCACGAATAAAGATAACGGATGCAGAAGCGGAAAGACACCCGTTATTTAAAAACAATCTAAATTACTTGCAGCATACCTGCATTATACATACCTTTGCACACGAAAATCAGAAAAACAAGAATAAGATATCTATATTATTATGCGTTTGTCCGACTTAAAGACAGGTGAGAAAGGTGTCATTGTAAAAGTGATGGGTCACGGAGGATTCCGTAAACGCATCGTGGAAATGGGTTTCATCAAAGGAAAAACCGTGGAGGTGGTGCTGAACGCTCCGCTGAAAGACCCCATAAAATACCGTGTCATGGGCTATGACATCTCTTTGAGGCGTCAAGAAGCATCCATGATAGAGGTGATAAGCGAGGAAGAAGCCCGCAAACAGATAGACAAGTCACAATTTGCCGGGGGGATAAAAGAAGATATCCCACTTGACGAGAAGACCATGAAAGACATAGCCATAGGCAGACGCAGAACCATAAATGTGGCACTGGTGGGAAATCCTAACTGTGGAAAAACCTCGCTGTTCAACGTGGCTTCAGGCTCACACGAACGGGTGGGCAACTACAGCGGAGTGACAGTGGACGCAAAAGAAGGATACTTCGATTTCCAAGGTTACCACTTCCGCATAACCGACCTGCCGGGAACCTACTCGCTGTCAGCCTACTCGCCCGAAGAGATTTATGTGAGGAAACATATTATAAATGAAACTCCCGACATCATAATCAATGTGGTGGACGCTTCCAACCTGGAACGCAACCTTTACCTCACCACACAACTCATTGACATGAACGTGCGCATGGTCATCGCTCTGAACATGTACGACGAGCTGGAAGCCAGCGGCAACACGCTGGACTACGTGAAGCTGGGACAACTCATAGGCGTACCGATGGTGCCCACCGTATGCCGCACGGGGAAAGGGATAGAAAGACTGTTCCACGTCATCATAAGCCTGTATGAAGGGAGTGACTTTCTGGACAAGAAAGGAAAGGTTAGCCCCGAAATACTGAAAGACTTGATGGACTGGCACAAGAAATACGTGCCCGACCATGACTTCGGACACGATGCGGAAGACAGACACCCACACAGCGTATACCGCCACATACACATAAACCACGGACCCGACCTGGAACGGAGCATAGAAGAAGTAAAGAAAGCCATCTGCAAGAACGAGAACATACGCTACAAATATTCCACCCGATTCCTGGCCATCAAACTGTTGGAGAACGACACCGAGCTGGAAAAAGTGGCGGAAAACCTGCCAAACGCCCTAGAGATATTGCAGGTGCGCGACAGGGAAGAACGCCGTCTGAAACAAGTGCTGAACGAAGACAGCGAACAGGCCATAACCGATGCCAAATACGGATTCATAAGCGGAGCCTTGCGCGAGACCTTCGTGGACAACCACCACAACAGCCACAAGCTGACTCACGTCATAGATGCTGTAGTGACACACCGCATATGGGGATTTCCCATCTTCTTCCTGTTCCTGTACATCATGTTCCAAGGAACTTTTGTATTGGGAGAATATCCCAAGCAGGGCATAGAATGGCTGGTGGCCCAGATAGGGGATCTCATACAACACAACATGTCTGAAGGACCGCTGAAAGACATGCTCATTGACGGCATAGTAGGAGGTGTGGGAGGCGTCATTGTGTTCCTTCCCAACATCCTCATACTCTACTTTTGCATCTCCATCATGGAAGATTCCGGCTATATGGCCCGCGCCGCCTTCATCATGGACAAAATCATGCACAAGATGGGACTGCACGGCAAATCGTTCATCCCGCTTGTCATGGGCTTCGGCTGTAACGTGCCGTCCATCATGGCCAGCCGCATGATAGAGAACCGCAAAAGTCGCCTCATCACCATGCTCATCAATCCGCTGATGTCCTGCAGCGCGAGACTGCCCATATATCTGGTGCTCATAGGCGCATTCTTCCCTGCCCATGCCAGTCTGGTACTGCTCTCCATATATGCCATCGGCATACTGCTGGCCGTCCTCATGGCACGTGTGTTCAGCCGTTTCCTGGTAAAAGGAGACGATACCCCCTTTGTCATGGAACTGCCACCCTACCGCCTGCCAACAGCCAAAGCCATATTCCGTCATACTTGGGAAAAAGGAGCACAATACCTGCGCAAAATGGGAGGCATCATCATGATAGCTTCCATGGTAATATGGGCATTGGGCTACTATCCCGACCACGACAAGTATGAACCGGGAGCCGAACAGCAGGAAAATTCCTACATAGGCCATATAGGCAAAGCCATAGAGCCGGCCATCAAGCCGCTGGGATTTGACTGGAAACTGGGCATAGGGCTGCTTTCGGGCGTGGGTGCCAAGGAACTGGTGGTAAGCACGCTGGGTGTGCTCTATGCCAATGATTCAGACGCATCGGCCACAAGTCTGTCGGAACGCATCCCCATAACCCCTCTCGCCGCCTATGCCTACATGCTGTTCGTACTGATATATTTCCCCTGCATAGCCACGCTGGTTGCCATAAAACAAGAATCAGGTAGTTGGAAGTGGGCCTTGTTCTCTGCGGCATATACTACCGGTCTGGCATGGATTGTGGCGTTTCTCACTTACCAAATAGGAGGATTGTTTGTATGACAAGTATCGACTGGCAAAGTTGGGTAGTGATATTACTGCTATTGTTCTGCTCTGTGCGTATAAGTATAAGCATATACTCCTTCTTCAGAAACAGCAATAAAAGGGATAATCCTTGTGCCCACTGTACAAGCACCTGTAACCTAAAGCGCAAGCCGGACAAGAAACATAAGGATTTGTGTCCACTTACAAAAAAAAGAAGAAAAAGTTGCTGCGGATAGTTGGTAAATAAAAAAAATGTCTTACCTTTGCAACCGCAATTGAGGAACGGAACGCATTGCTTACCGGTACCTTGGATGAGTGGCTTAGTCAGCGGTCTGCAAAACCGCGTACGGCGGTTCGAATCCGCCAGGTACCTCAAAATCAATCAAAAGCTCTGTTGAGAAATCGGCGGAGCTTTTGTCGTATATTGACTATCAGTAAGTTAACTACCTTGCCAATTTTAATGCACATTGTGCATATGCAGACCGCCCGCAGACCGGGCACTTAAAATGACCCGAAAACAGACCGGACAACCACAGCAAAAAACATATACCTGATATGCCCGTCATTGAAATAGACTCTTTAGAATATCCCGGAGTGGAGATTTTCAGTTCGCTCACCGAAGCCCAGTTACGCAACCGGTTGGATCAGGACAAAGGAATGTTCATAGCCGAAAGTCCCAAAGTCATCCGAGTGGCTCTGAAGGCTGGATACGAGCCTATAGCCATGTTATGCGAAAGGAAGCATGTGAAAGGTGATGCAGCCGATATCATAGAACAGAATCCCGACATCCCCGTATATACGGCGGACCGTATGCTATTGGCGCACCTTACCGGCTATGTGCTGACAAGGGGAGTGCTCTGTGCAATGCGGCGAAAACCTTTACCCACAGTAGAAGAGATATGTGGACAGGCAAGACGGATATGCGTGATACAAGGCGTGACAGACACTACCAACATCGGAGCTATTTTCCGTTCTGCCGCCGCCCTTGGCATTGACGGAATACTACTGACACATGACACTTGCGACCCGTTAAACCGCAGGGCTATACGGGTATCAATGGGTACGATATTCCTGATTCCGTGGACATGGTCGTCCCCTTCACTCCACGAACTCCGTCAGACCGGCTTCCGCACAGCTGCCTTGGCCCTAACACCGCATGCTATCCCTCTGGACAGTCCGATACTGAAAAAAGAGGCCAAACTGGCTCTGATACTAGGGACAGAGGGTGACGGACTACCCTCACAAGCCATAGCCAATGCTGACCACATCGTACGTATACCAATGTTCCATGATACCGACTCTCTTAACGTAGCGGCAGCATCGGCTGTGGCTTTCTGGGAGCTAAGAACCGTTTAGGTTTATCACAGCAGCACCTTAACCGTGCTTCGGTTCACCCCTTTACTTTTTCTTCATCACACTATTCACCACCCTTACAGAAGATACCAGCTTGTTGGTTGAAGTGAATATGTCCACATTCCATACGTGTGAAGAACGTCCTTGATGCACAATAGTGCCTACGGCCCGCACAGTATCGCCTTCATGGGCAGAAGAAATATGATTGCCACTGACCTGCATGCCAACCACAATCTCGTCCGGCAGACATATGAGCATAGACCCTAATCCGGCAACCGTTTCGGCCAAAGCAAGCGAAGCCCCTCCGTGCAGTATGCCGAAAGGCTGACGCGTACGCTGGTCTACAGGCATAGTGGCCTCTATGCGGTCACGTGAAGCGTAAGTGTACTGTATGCCCAAATTTCCCATAAGCGAATATCTGGCCTGTATGTTCAACTGGTCCAAAGGAACTTCCGAAGGATGCACTTCGGCAAGGATAAGCTTCTCAATGGCCTGAGCCACCCCATCTTCCACTCCCGGTGCGGTGACATAATCAGCACAACGTTTTACCGAATCTTGGGAATGTCCCATTGCCACCCCCATCCCGGCAAGCTGAATCATAGTCACATCGCACACACCGTCGCCTATGGCCATAATTTCCTCACGCGGCACTTTCAGCAAATCGAGCAACACACCTACGGTATTCGCCTTATCCACTCCACAAGGAACGGTCTCCAGAAAATAAGGCTCGGAACGGAAAGCATCAAAAGTACCGGCCATCCTGCGCTTCCAATGGTCCTCCAGCTTGGTAAGAGCATCATCGTCATCGCTTACCAACATACATTTGCACGGAGTAAAATCTATGGCTGTGGAAAAATGTTCCTCATAAACCATCTTCAACCCGTTGAGGGTGGCTTCGCGCTGAATGTGTCCATTGTCCGGTCTGTTGGTTATAAGACAATCATCATGGTAGGTGAAGAGTGCAAACTGGTTTTCACCGGCTTTTCTTTCGAGATAGGGCAACAGTTCCGGGCTTATCCTGCGCTCAAACAATACCCGTCCGTCCTGGGCACTGATAAGCTGGCAACCATTGTAAGAGATGAGGTATCCTCCATAATTGCCCAGTTCAAGTGTCTTGGCCAAGGGTAGAAGCCCGTAAGTCGGACGTCCGGATGCCAACACGACACGCACACCTGTCTGCTGCACTTTCAGCAGGGCTGACAAATTTCTCCTGCTAATCTCATTAGAGTTATTGAGCAAAGTGCCGTCCACATCAAGAATCAGAAGTTTGTATTTCATCGCTACTCAATTTAAGGGGTTTCATTTCGCAAAGATAAAAATAATATTCAACGAAGAATATCATTTCATGAAATAAAATGAAAGGGGAAAGGCTGGAAAACTTCTGGAATACAGAAGGAAAGGAAACCGGAAGAAAGAGAAGAGACAAAAAGGTCACGAAGAAGACCGGAAGGAATCGGGAAAAGTCAGGGGATAACGGGATGCACGTCTTGCGTCTGTCCTTGTTCTTCCTGTCAAGCGACACAACATATCTTCTGCCCCTCAGAAGAGGAAAACAAATGCAACAGCCCATTTCCCCCGACTTTCCCATTCCTCTTTATATGCATCAATGCTCCGTAAAACAGCCTTCGTGCGGACAGTTCCATCGTTTTCTGTGAATGGGTTCGCACCAGGCTGTGTACAGGTTTGCCGTTTCCTGCGTGTGGGTATACAGCCGGCTGTATGTGGGTTCACAGCAAGCCGAATTTCTCCACGGAAGGAAACCGCTTATTTATAGATAGCCTTCTTGCCGGCCAGAAGGGTATTCTTCATCAGCGACACAATGGTCATGGGTCCCACTCCACCGGGAACAGGAGTGATGAAAGAACATTTGGGCGCCACTTCATCAAACTTCACATCGCCAGTAAGCTTGAATCCCGATTTCTTCGAAGCGTCAGGCACACGGGTGGTACCCACATCCACAATCACAGCACCGTCTTTCACCATGTCGGCCTTCACAAAATTTGGCTGCCCCATGGCTGCAATGATAATGTCCGCTTCCTTGCATTCCTGTACCAGATTCTTGCTATGGCTGTGACATACGGTTACAGTCGCATCGCCAGGCCAGGCTTTCTGCATCATAAGCATAGCCATAGGCTTGCCTACAATATTGCTCCGACCCAATATGACACATTTCTTGCCTTGCGTCTCAATGTTATAGCGGCGGAGCAGTTCCAGAATGCCATTTGGAGTAGCCGAGATATAGCAAGGAAGACCGATGGACATGCGGCCTACATTGATGGGATGGAATCCGTCCACGTCCTTACGATAGTCAATGGTCTCAATGACCTTCTGCTCGGAAATGTGCTTGGGCAAAGGCAGCTGCACAATGAACCCGTCCACATCATCGTCGGCATTGAGTTGACGCACCTTATCAAGCAATTCCTCTTCGGTCACATCGTCCTCATAACGGATCAGTGTAGACTTGAATCCGCATTCCTCACACGCTTTTAC
Source organism: uncultured Bacteroides sp. (assembly GCA_949296415.1). Lineage (GTDB taxonomy): Bacteria > Bacteroidota > Bacteroidia > Bacteroidales > Bacteroidaceae > Bacteroides. Next base: position 12,360 of record CASFQC010000042.1, read on the forward strand.
TTTATTGGCCACATAAGTTTCACTTCCGCCATCGTGACCGACAAGAATGGCCGCCAAATGAGGACGTTTGCCTCCTGCCGCCACAATCTGTGCCACTTCTGCGGCAATCTCTTGTTTTACCTGCCCAGAGATGGCCTTACCGTCAATTATCGTCATATGAATAAACAATTAGAATAAAACTATAGTTATCTTTTCATTACATTTCACTTGAAAAAAGGAAGGGACCGGTCTCCCCCACCCCGTCATAAGAAAAGCACAACGTCACATCTGCGGACATGCCGCTTTCCCATTACCTGTCTCCCAAATACCTTGCCATACCTGTAGTACTCTTAGTATGAATATTTCCCAATGAATCGGCATAAATGAAATACGCTTCAATGTCATCACGCCCGTCCGCCAAGACCGACGCGGAATCCAGCCCCAACACCATAAAAGCGGTGGCAAAGGCATCGGCCGTCATACAATCTGAAGCAACGACCGTAGCCGAAAGCAAGCTATGACGTGCAGGCTGTCCGGAACGGGGGTCTATAGTATGGGCATATTTCATGCCATCCTTATAATAGAAGTTCCGGTAATTCCCCGATGTGGCTATACCCACACCGGTCAGGTGAAGCACAGTCTGCAAGTCCTGATTCACCGCCAACGAATCGTCCACTGGCTTGTTGACGCCTATGCGCCACAAATCACCTTCCGGGTTGCGTCCGCCTACCACGACTTCCCCTCCAATGTCAACCATGAAATCGGCAATGCCCTGCCCACGCAGATAATCGGCCACAATGTCCACAGCATACCCTTTGGCTATGGCACTACAGTCAAGCTTCAGCCGTGAGTCATCCTTGACGACCTTACCGTCGGAAGAAAGACGCACTTTTCTGAAACCGACAAACTGCTTCAGGCTGTCTATCATGTCCGTGTCGGGAAACCGTTGTTCTTCAAACCCAAAACCATACGCATTGACCAAGGGAGCCACAGTTATGTCAAATGCGCCGTGCGTCAGCTCCGATATTTCCATACTTTTCCTGAACACACGGGAAAACAACGTATCCACACGGACATCTTCATTCCGGTTGACCCGTGTGATGACTGCCGTATCGTTAAAAGGAGAAAGTGAGCCGTCGAAACGCTGCAACAATCCGTCTATCTCATCTTTCAGACTGATACTGTTCCGGTAAGTGATATGATATACGGTACCGAAAACCGTCCCCCTCTCCGTAATATACGCCGGTATAGATTTTTTGTGACTTGCTATAATCCATATGCTGGCAACCATAAGCAGAGCCAACCACACCAGATTTTTCTTCGCATTGCGATTCATCATATGCCGATATTCTTTTATAAACGTTTCAAGAGAAGAACAGATGTTCTACCAGAATCTTTACGCCAATGGCCACAAGGATAACTCCTCCCCACAATTCTGCCTTGAGCTTCCGGGCAGCCCATTCGCCACAACATATGCCAAACACAAGTCCGGCAACAGAAAGCACGAACGACACCAGCCCAATTATGCCGACAGAAGCCAGTATCTCGTGAGGTTCCCTAATATTTAGAAAAGCAAAAGACACCCCCACGGCCAACGCATCTATACTGGTCGCTACAGCCAGAGCAAGAATCACTTTCAATCTGGTCGGGTCATAATGATGACGGCTTTCCTCATTCTTGAAAGACTCCACAATCATTCTCCCGCCTAAAAAAGCCAATATGGCAAACGCAATCCAATGGTCTACCTGCTCTATCAGATGACTGAACAAGCTGGCTCCCATCCATCCGGCCATAGGCATAAAAGCCTGGAAAAGTCCGAAGAAAAAAGCCATGAGCAACATGGTTTTCCACCGGAACCGTTTCAGGATGACCCCGCTGGCTATGGACACGGCAAAGCAGTCCATGGCCAGCCCTACCGCAATCAGAAAGATTTCTACTATACCCATATTCTCAATTAAAACGGCAATTTATAAATGATGCTATAGGTCACCCCCATAGTATTCGAACCATATTTCCCGAATCCGGGCACTTGCCACGGGTCGCCATAACGGTCGGAAGAAGCAGACAATTTATACTTCATCCGTATGGTCCACCCCATATACAAGGCTTTCCATATATGCGCCCTGATACCCAAGCAGAATTCCAGCCATTGCATGGAGCCCGACATATCCTGATGGTCATACGGAAGGCTGCCGCCCCAGATGTCATCCGTCAGGTTAGGATTATGGACACTCCCTCCATATATAGGGTCGGCTAAAGACAAGGAACTCACGCCATATGAAGGATTGCTCATGCCATATCTCACCCCTACAAGCAACATATGTCCATGTTTTTTCTTAGCCAACGCATTATAGTCCACACCTATCCTGAAATAAGGGGCAGATGACTTATAGTGTATTCCGTTGTCATTCCATGCGTCAGCTTTGCCATAACCTATTTCCAAGGAAGGGAAAAACAAATGTTTCAAATCCACATCTACCGAGACTTCAGTATTCAACACATCGCCTCCCATAAGCTTGCTGCCCGGTCCCCAAAGGTCTACTCCAACTGATATGCCATTGAACAGCGGATATCGCACCTCATCCTCTTTTTGCTCTTCTTTCTTAGGCTTAGACCTCTGCCTGTATCTGTCTGACCCATAGGTATCCTGAGCCTCCAGAGGTACACTCAAATACAGGAACACACAGCACAAGAGCCACTTAATAAAAGAGTCTGATATTTTCCGTTCCATATATGCTGACTTCAGAGTTGGTTATGGAAATAGAATCAAGCACATGCCTTGTATAGGAAGTTCCTGTAAGTGCCTGCTGCATCTGATAACCGCAATCCATTGAAAGGAAATAAGGCGTATTGGCGTGCCTGATGACCACAGTGTCGTAACGTAAGAACGAATAATGGAAGACAAGAACTGTAGAGTCAACCGCATAGCGCAAAGGCAGAGAAAGAGATATCACATTTTCCTCATTGTTCAGAATGACAGAATCCGTACCCGCAGCCGTAATGGTCAGTATATCAAGAGTGTCACGTATGGCAAGTCCCGATTCCACATCTATAGTGTAAATATTGGCATTCAGCATGGGACGTGCGGTCATTGAGCAATCGGCTTCTTCCGAACAAGAAACTGCAGTGAAATATGCCAATATACAAGCGGTGACCACCCACACTATACGTTTCAGTGTCTTATAACCTTTCATATGATCTTTTCTATTTGATAATTATTACGTTCAGGAGCATTGCGTGAAATCAGCTCGCCCAAAAATCCAGCAACAAAAAGCTGGGTTCCTATGACCATCAGCGTCAGGGCTAGGTAGAAATAAGGCGACTCAGTAACTAAGCGATAGGGCATGCCATGGTTCATATTGTAGAGTTTGTTGGCTCCCACTATAATTACAGAAATGAAACCCAGCAGAAACATGAGCGACCCTAACAGACCGAAAAAATGCATGGGCTTCACACCGAACACAGAAAGGAACCATAAAGAAATCAAATCCAGATAACCGTTCACGAAACGGTCCAATCCGAACTTGGTCTTTCCGTATTTACGGGCCTGATGATGTACCACCTTCTCACCAATACGGGTAAATCCCGCATTCTTGGCCAAATAAGGTATATAGCGGTGCATCTCACCATAAACCTCAATGTTCTTCACCACTTCCTTACGATAAGCTTTCAAGCCACAGTTGAAGTCATGCAGATTCCTAATGCCCGACACCCTTCGGGCCGTAGCGTTGAACAATTTGGTAGGAATAGTCTTGGACAAAGGATCGTAACGTTTCTTTTTCCACCCCGACACAAGGTCATAATTCTCTTGTGTTATCATGCGGTAGAGTCCGGGAATCTCATCAGGATTGTCCTGCAAATCAGCATCCATTGTGATTACCACATCACCCTGTGCCTGCTTGAACCCGCAGTATAAGGCTGGGGACTTTCCATAGTTACGACGGAACTTTATACCTTTCACCACATCGGGATGCTGTTCTTGCAATTGTTCAATCACTTGCCAAGAACGGTCGGTACTTCCGTCATTGACAAAAATCACTTCATAAACAAATCCGTTAGCCTTCATCACACGCTCTATCCAGGCGTACAGCTCAGGCAAGGATTCTTCTTCATTATATAAAGGAACCACTATCGATATGTCCATAACTATATAAAATAGGTGTCTGTTTTTCTATATATAAAATAAGTGAAAAGTACCCATACAGGAAAGAGTCTTATGGTTGCCGTGGATTTTTCCTCATGGCAAACAAGGCAAGAGGAACCCCCAACAGTCCTCCGACCATCACATTATTACTCATCAACTGCATGGCTATCTCTATGGGCTTAAGACTGCGCATTACCTCTAAAGCTGTCTCAATCTGTTGCACATAAGCTTCGGTTCCGGCAATGTCAGCCTTGGCAAATTCACTGACTACAGACTCATAAGTGTTCAGTATATAACCATTATCAACAAACTGGAAATAGACGTAATGCCCCAGCGCAGTAAGGATAGCAGCATAAAGATATACAAACTCATTGAATATCCAAGCCTTGGAAAAGCTTATACACCCTCCGCATACACCATCACGGAACTTCATTAAAAAATAATAGCTTATAAACGGGACACACAGCGTACATGCCATAAAAAGTAATAGAAGTAAGGGAGACGTAAGTCCTAAGGGGAAAAGCATGAACTTTGCAATCCAAAACGCTCCCATATAAGCACCAAACTGCATGGCATAACGCTGCACATAACCTCTATATTCTGTCATACGTCTTTTTTAATATCAGAACGAACACATCTTTCACCCCATACAGATAAAAAACCTGCGCGGTAAAGCACGAACTATATATGAATGGGGGACAAAGGTATAAAATAATTGGATGTTATGCCATATCATGTCTGTTAAAGTTACAGGGTTAAGTCAATCAGCAAGTGTAACATTAGGAAATATTAAAAAAATACCTCGGTCGGATAATCATTCATGTTCGGCGAACTCACATCCATTGTCCGTGATGATAAACTTCAAGGCTTCTCACACGAAAGGTAGCAGCCTCCATACACTTTGCCTTCTTGCCGTACTTAATTTTCTACAAGCCGGAAGTTCGTGTCCCTCTCCATCAGTGTAAGGATGGCTTTGCTGTCCTTGTTCACGATAAGATTCACCTTCCAGTCGTCGAAACATTTACCATCAACCTCAGCCAGGCGATCGTATATGCTCAGGCAATTGCGCATGTCCGTAGCCTTGGTTCCAAACACAGCTCTCCATTTAATATGTAGAACGTTCTATTATCCTTCCAATCATAGAGAACACACAGAATCACCTCCATTACAAAACCCATTCATAAGGAACAGTGCTTTATATCAATTAGCATGTTATATATCAACAGCTTCATGTGAACGGACTCACAGCAGGTTACGGATGGGTTCCGCACCGGGTTGTGTATGGGAATGTACCAGACCAGAGTCTTTCAGTCTGCTGTCTGCCATTTTATCATGTAGGGATGAAGCTAAATGAAAGAGCCGTGGATTCCGAGAAAGAAAGAGTTGTGATTTTGCTTTCAAATTAGTATATTTGCATTACAGGAAACATCTTTTTTCTTTGCCTTAATGCCTTCGCAAACGTTGTGATTTGCTTTCAAATTAGTATATTTGCATTACAGGAAACATCTTCTTTCACGTCACAGCGCACGGTGATGTGTTGTGATTTGCTTTCAAATTAGTATATTTGCATTACAGGAAACATCCCTTGATGTAGGCGGCGCAGATGTCGGGGTGTTGTGATTTGCTTTCAAATTAGTATATTTGCATTACAGGAAACATCTCATTCCATGTAGCACATTGAAAAACAAAGCAATAAACACCCTATTAGAAAAGAAAAATGATGTTATCCGCAAACAAATAATCCCGCTAATAAGCGGGATTATTTGTTCCTAAAACAATTCCAATTGCTGTCCTGGCGCATTCGCTTTCTGTATTTTCTTTCCCAAGAACAACTCTATCCGACCAAATTGCTTGTCTGTTATACACAAAATACCAACCTTCCCAAATTCCGGCAAGAAAGATTTCACGCGTTTGATGTGCACATCAGCATTCTCCGCACTTGCACAATGACGGATATAAATGGAAAACTGGAACATAGTAAAACCGTCTTTCTGAAGCTTGTTTCTAAAATCAGTAGCGGCTTTCCGGTCTTTCTTAGTTTCTGTCGGCAAATCGAACAACACCAGCACCCACATAACACGATATTCACTAATTCGGCCTGTCATCGTTCCGGATAAGCAATCTTTCGCCCCTCACCATTGAAACACTTGAAGAGAGAGGCGGTAGTTTGACTAACAGCTATCATTAAAGGACTCCGTTTCCCTTCCATAGATACTTCTATGGTTGGAATGTTCAACAGTCTTGCTTTTAATTCCTTGGATAATGGAAAATCCAATGATACCAACTCATTCAATAAACTAACCACCAATTCATCCACATAAGGACGATAAGGTTCCATTATGTCATCGGCCAAACAATAAGCATTATAACGGTTATGATGATGGATGCCTAATGTGGGCAACAAGCCACTTATCACAAGCGAACGTGCCACTATGGCTCTCAGGATGGCATAACCATAATTCAACAAATTATTAGGAGGAATGCCATCTCAATCGCGAGTAAAGCCATCAATCCGTGGAAACAGATTCTTCCAATAATAAGCGGCTGCACGCGCTTCCACATTGTCAACATCACCACTCCGGACATCGTCCGCCCACACCCGCATACACTTTACTTCCGCGCCCGTACAGACAGACAACACAGTGGCCTGATTATTTATCTTGGCCCGAACTGTCTGTTGCCACAATTGTTTTTTCAGAGGGACAGAGGCATCCAGTTGCTTGCGAAAACGTTCATTCTGCGTGGTATTGCCATACAAAGGCAACAGTAATCCCATAGGCATACTTTTCTCATTGCAGGTAATTACAGCACAGGTATTCTCAAGCAATGCTTCCAACAAGCCAGAAGTCAACGTGATGCGTTTATTATCAAGCACTACGACGCCAATATCCTCAATAGGTTTGGTCACTTCAACCTTCTGCTTGAATGATTCCGGCAATGAAACATCTTTTTCTACTTCAGGGAACCGAATGACCAATTGCTCCTTGCGTAAGGACAAATACGCAGGATTTCCAAAATAAAGTGTTTTCTTTATCATAGCTGTCTCCTTTAATATTCACCCATTGCCACAATCTGACCTATATGGTTAACACGGACTTTTACAATGCCTTTCAAGCCATTCTCTTTTCGAATTCTTTTCCAAGTAATATCACGTAAGCTATTATTATCCACTGTGGTCTCCAAATGATGCCTGAACATATAATCCTTTGTCGCCAAACTCTGCACTCGGAACAAATTAGGACTAATCAAGGCATAATTCTCCGGATTCATCAAATCCATCTCTTTCGGATTGAAGCCTGTGGCCGGATTAGGAAATACGAAGTACTCATTCTGCTTCATCGTGAACAAGAATTGCCACCCCTCTTCTTTTTTATATTCCTTGTCTATGATAGAAAGATGCTGATTGGCTCGTTCCACCGCCTCATAGAAAGAGACAATATGTTCCTGCCAATTATCTGAGGAATCACAGAAAATAGCCACATGATGGTTGTTGTTTGTACTGACAAAGTCCACCGGCTGTTTCTGTCCTGCTTCATCCAATATAGGCTTTCCTGCCACATCCTTTTTGTCATGCAAGGCCACCACTGTACTTACCCCAGTGATAGTAACGCGCTTGATGGCTATATGTTTCTCCTCATTCCGCCAAATCGGATTCTCTTCCAGATTGACAAAAGCCTTCTTGGGGTCGTTTCCATACGCCAGCAAACGCTGTTCCAGCAATCTCCGGATTTTCTTGTCTACCACTTTGTCCACATTCAAATCCTTATTAACTTCTTTACGGATTGTATATATTGTCTCCAAACGAACAGTTTTTACTTTCGATGGAACCATCGTACGGTTATCCTCCAAATACAAAGGATTTTTATCCAACGAATTCTTGCCGGTAAAAGCCTTCTTGGCATCACCTCCGAAAGCATCCAACCGACGCAACAAGGCTTCCCTATATTTCCGGTTGCAGACACGAGCTATCTGTTCGTAACCGAAATTACCCCCTACCTTTTCATCTGAAGGCACATAACGACGGATGGAACCATAAACTGTTTCATTGTGCAACGGCCCGCGCGGCGTAAGCTGTACAATGTCCGATGTACCACCCTGCTTTTGTTTTGACTTCTCCTTATTACGGGTCACAACCTTGTTCTTGGCCTTGACAGATACCAATATACGCTCCAGATGCTCTCTGGCTTCTTTTCTGAAGTTAATGAAAGGTATTTTGAACCGCAGTTTATTGTGATTGTCGCGGAATAATTCTTTCTGCTCAATGCCGTAAATACTATCTTCCTTATCTCTGCGCGCATTCATTCTATTAAGATATTGGATATAGCTTGGTTTGGTGAAAGCGATTACCAACGCATCCATCGCATGGTGGCGGTGATCGTTTCTCTTCGTCCAATCCTTGATGCGTCTGATGCGACGGCCGTCTTTATCAAACCATTCTTCCGTCAAACCTAATTTATCGTATTTATTCCAATTCAGTTCCTGCATCACGTCTACCAATCCCCAGTCTTCGCGCAAACGGGCCGTAACAGCACCTGAGGTAGCGGTCACTATGGGTACCAAATCTTCCAGAATTTCACAAGCCTTCCGGCCGATATATTGCGTGTCTGTCAAGTCGCGATTGAGGAAATTATCGGGTATCTCGTTGGTTTTCATCAGCAATTTCGTACGCTTAGACCGGCTGATGGCGCCATTCTTATACAAGTCGTTCACCCGTTTCTTGTAATCCACTACGCCGTCCGCACCATATTTGTTCTCCACATAATCAATGGCAGTCAAATCACTTTTTTCTATATTGACCGCACATGCTTCCAAAGTCTTGTTGGAAAAAGAGTCATCAAACATCCTAGCTCGCGGAATGATATGCTCTATATCAAACATCCTGCTAAACAAATTCTCCCTCGGTATATAGGTATTGGAATAAAGCGTCTTATAACCATTGCCCTTCAATTCTTCATAAAGTTTATAACGAATGATGTCATTGCGACTCACATGGAGAATGCCGAATTCTGAGCGCAACAGAGCCTTAATTCTCTCATGCTCGGCCGTAGCCTTCCCTATGTCAGCCGTCATCCGCTCACGTTCTTTGGCACTTTTCTTCAATTCGCGTGCCATCTCTACCCGTATCTCGTCCGGTTTCCCATAGACATCTACCAGTTGATTCACCACATTAATCATCTGATTCAGTATCTTTTCCACTACAGGATTGCGAAGACTATTGCGCGGCAATAAGGGTAGACGATCTCTATATCCCTTATTTTTCAAATCCTCTGCAGTCAACGAACGTTTGGAATGACGATATTCGACAGCCTCACATGCCGCACTGTACTGCAAGCCTTCATGCATATAGGGCAAAAGTTTCCAAATGGCCTTCGCACTCAAATTTCCATAACCGGACGGGAAAGTGACATCGGCCAAAACCTTGGCATATTCTCTCTCGCAATGCAACAAAACCTCAATTTTCTTCACCAACCCCTCAGGGCCAGATGCAGCCTTGCCATCATCATACGAATAAAGCAAGTGCCAAAGGCGAAATGCAGCCTGCTTTTCCATTTCTTTTCCAGGAAGCGATGTATCAAAAGTCAGGACTGAAGTATTAAAGCCCAAAGCTCCAAATACGCCTTCCACTATCTCCCTCACCTGTTTGGCAGGCATCTTGCCGAAGTCATACTCACCATGTCCGCTCATAGTAATGATAATCTGATAAGCGGCGAACAAGGCAGCCTGCGTAGCATTACCCTCTATCTTGTCACGGTTCAAATCCCAGACTTTAGATTTCAGGGACAGCACTTTCAAAGCTTCAGTTTTGCTTAAACTCTTTTTAACGGACAATTCGGCATACAGTGCTTCCTTTTCATCCATATCCAATGGACGTTTTTCACCTGTATCCTCATTATAAACCAACAAATCATTCAATGCCTGCCAAATCTTGAACTCCTGAAACAAAAACGAGGATTTGGGACATACCTTGGGACTGACCGTTACCGTATGAGGCTGACCGTCCTTCATATAAGTCAACGTGCGACTTTCAAGTTCACAGCCAGCCACCAAACTTTTCTGACTCTTCAAATCACGCTGATAGAAAATAACCACATCCCTGATTACCTTCTTACGCTGAGAGGTAAGTTCGGGATGGAATTTGGCTTGCGTTTCCCAGATAATTTCAAACTCATCTAAATAATCTTGCCGATAGAACACTTTATTTTTCAAACTCCTTGAAGAGTCCTCCTCCAACTGAGCCATCAAAAATTGGCCAACTGTCTGGTGATTGAAATGCAGAGTCTTACTACGATCACTGATTTCACCCAAATAACCGCTCGAATTGGTAATAGCCATATTCACTTCGCATAACACTGTAGCTACATCAGCTATGTCCAACTGATTTTTCAAAGCTGATGAACGTAAAGCGTATAGATTCAAGCGTTTGTCTTTGCCTTTTATATCGGAAGTGTAAATACCATATTCTTCTTTTTTGAAAGCTGCCGCCGTAACTCTATTGTTTTTTCCACGTACAGACTCTTGGAAAGATTTTGTCAGAATTGTGGGATAGAATTGGCTCTGATAAGCCCAAATTCTATCAAACTCTTCCAACAAATCCGAGCGATAAAAAGAAGGAATGTATTTCTTCTGCGCTAAAAGCCTGGCATAAACATATTCTCCTGGGGTCAGATTGTTATCATACAATTCTTGAGCTATTGCCATACCATCAATAATCTGCCCCTCATCTTGAGATTTGGATTTACGGTTACTCTTATATCCACGTTTTTTGTTAATCATCAATAGTACACGTGCAAGTTGCTCCAATGAAATTTCTTCGGAAGCAGCCTTGGCCCGCAAACGATAAGTTTCAAAAGTACTACGATTTCCACATTCATACAACGGAGTATCTGCACTAATCCACCCATAACCACGTAAAAGCTTGATAAGAGTAGAACGACGCAATTTATATCGCTGAAGGTTACGACGCATACCTCGTTTCAATGTTCTGTCTGCATTCGTGGTAACGCTTTTACCTTTTCCAAAATTCCGCTGTTCATCTACTGTCAACGGATTAGCACGTACCCCCATCTCCAAGATAGAAGAACATTCACGATATTCTTCAGCTTCGTTTACCAAGGCCCAGCCTATACTGCCGACCCCCAAGTCAAGTCCTAATATCTTTCTCATTCGCAAATATTCAAATGCGAGACCGATTACAAATCAGTCTCATGATTAATCACTTCCTTTGATGGACGGAGGCGGTCATATACATTTCATTCAGCAATGAATACCAGCTTCCTTTGCCATACATTTGGCATTCTCATACAAAAAATGCACACAAGTACGCTACGAAGATAACAATATTATCTTAGATATTCAAAAACCGTTCGGATAAACTTTGGCAACAAGAACCAATGCTTTCCTAAATAAAAATGAAAAAGCCGTGGGCTTCTTGTTTACTTTCCACACGGCTATTGAACTAATTTAAACTTTTTCCGAGAAGAAACAGCCTCGAAAACATTCCCCGGACTGAAATCGCAAAAAGTTTAAATGAGTTCATAGTTGATTATAACGTTGCAAACTTGACATATTAATGATTCATGCGAATCAGGAGTTGGTATCCTGATTCAAAGATTAAAAATTGACGAATGTAAGTAGAGCAATAGCCAACTTTCCAAAGGTATGTACCAACAGG
>CASFQC010000043.1 GCA_949296415.1 uncultured Bacteroides sp.
CACAGAAAAAGGCCAATAATAATGGCATATAAAGTGATTATACTCTATCAACTTTATATGCCAGCTTACTTTTTAGGGACATTTACTGAATATCCCTGCGCAATGCTGATTTTTTCCAGCAGCTTGCCGCTGCTCCGTTGTCTTATCCTCATGGTATCCTGGCTTTCGGACACGCAGACAGACGGTAGGAGGGAGTTGGCGAGAATGTTCCGCATCGTTCTTACAAGCATGGCATGATGTCTTTTAGGGGTGGCTTATAAGTCTCGGAATTCAGCCTCGGTTATTTTTTCTTTATGAATTGTTATCCTCTGAAAATGAGAAGGCGTGAGACTTGTCCACTATTTGCCCACCGAAACCGAGGCATCGCCAAACGCCTACATTGAGATGAACAAAGACATGATATTCCCACGCCGTTTTGTATATGGAAAATGCAGCACTAGGGCTGCATCCCACATGCAAAAACAGAATGAGCGTCATAACGTCTTTGCCCTTCAATTATGGAATTTTGGCGAATTTCGGTTTCAGGACAAAGCTTAAAACGCTTTCTTTTTTCAAATGTGGTGCAAAAGTAGCTGTTTTTACTGACATATACGTACATAAGACTCCGTATTTTTCGTTTTTTCATGTTTTTTCTGTATCCGTGCAAGTATGTTTCAGCCGGATGTCATTTGGGCTGTCTGCTACGGACGGTTCCGCAGCTTCCTGCCGACGGAATCACCGCTTCCTGCGGACGGTTCCGCACCGGGCTGTGGAGCCGTCCGCAGCAGGCTGTTTTAAGGCAGGTATTGGAAGAGCGGCTTTTCCCCGTGGGAAAAATTGGTGAAAAAGGCTCGGGAACAGGTGGAAAGAGAAAAAAAGAATAGTCTTTTGATAAAAAAACGCGTTTCCGTTTGCTTTTTCATTTTATTTATGTACCTTTGCACCCGAAAAAGGAAAATATCGCGGAGTGGAGCAGTTGGTAGCTCGTTGGGCTCATAACCCAAAGGTCGTAAGTTCGAGTCTTGCCTCCGCAACTTTCAAAGGGATGCTTGCCGGAATCCGGTCGGTGTCCCTTTTTTCTGTATATGGCGTGGGGGCGCATAGTCCGGGTGTCTTCCGTCTTCTTTGCGGCCTCCTTTTTTCAAAAGTCTGTCCTGTTTTTTTGTTCCAAAAGACGAGGGGGCTTTGTTTGTTTGACAGAAAAGTTATACTTTTGCTTTATTATTAAGTATGAGAGCCTGTTTGAATTTTGCCAAGCCTTCAAAAAAGGTGCTGGATAAAAACCTTGAAGAGGAAAATTTGAAGCAGGCTCTAAAGGTAGTATCCTGATGACCGTGTCCAAGACCAGAGCTAAATTAGTGGATGTAGCCCGTCAGCTGTTCGCGAAGACGGGAGTGGAAAATACCACGATGAACGACATCGCCCTTGCCTCAAAGAAGGGAAGGAGGACTCTGTACACCTACTTTAAGAGCAAGGAAGACATCTACATGGCTGTTGTCGAGTCCGAGCTTGACATCTTGCTGGATACGATGAAGCGGGTTTCGGAGAAGGACATCTACCCCGATGCAAAGCTGATGGAGATGATATGCACCCATCTGGATACGGTGAAGGAGGTGGTGTTCCGCAACGGTACGTTGCGGGCCGACTTCTTCCGCGACAACTGGCGTGTGGAGAAGGTGCGCAAGCGCTTCGATGCCAACGAGGTTCTACTGCTGAAGGATGTGCTGCGCGAGGGCATGGAGAAAGGGGTGTTCCACATAGACGATCTGGACATGACCGCTCAGATTGTGCACTATTGTGTGAAAGGCGTAGAGGCTCCATATATCCGAGGTCAGATAGGGGCTGGTCTGGACAGCAGTACGCGTGACGCCTATGTGACCCGTATGGTGATGGGCGCCTTGGGAAAAGAAAGGGTACGGGAAACTATGTGACAAATAAATAACCGTTTAATTAAAAGAAAGACATTATGGGATTATTAGAAGGAAAGACAGCCATTGTGACGGGGGCAGCCCGTGGCATAGGCAAGGCTATCGCGCTGAAGTTCGCTTCGGAAGGCGCGAACATTGCGTTTACGGACCTGGTCATTGACGAGAATGCCGCGAACACCTGTAAGGAAATTGAGGCTTTGGGCGTGAAGGCTAAAGGATATGCGTCGAATGCGGCCAGCTTTGAAGATACGGCCAAGGTGGTGGAGGAAATCCACAAGGACTTCGGACGTGTGGACATTCTGGTGAACAATGCCGGCATCACGCGCGACGGCCTGATGATGCGCATGAGCGAGCAGCAGTGGGACATGGTCATTAGTGTCAACCTGAAGTCGGCTTTCAACTTCATTCACGCGTGTACGCCCATAATGATGCGTCAGCGTTCGGGTAGCATCATCAACATGGCTTCTGTAGTGGGTGTCCACGGCAATGCCGGACAGGCCAACTACGCCGCCTCCAAGGCCGGACTCATCGCGCTGGCCAAGTCGGTAGGGCAGGAACTGGGTTCGCGCGGGATACGTGCCAACGCCATTGCTCCGGGATTCATCATGACGGCCATGACCGACGCACTGTCTGACGAGGTGAAGGCCGAATGGTGCAAGAAGATTCCTCTGCGTCGCGGCGGTACGCCCGAAGATGTGGCCAACGTGGCTACGTTTCTGGCTTCAGACATGTCGTCCTACGTATCCGGCCAGGTCATCCAGGTGGATGGCGGCATGAACATGTGAGCCTTGACAGGTAAGGAAGGACGATTATGACTGTGGTATATGAGGACAACCATATCATTATAGTCAACAAGGCCGCTTCCGAGATAGTCCAGGGCGACAAAACGGGCGACATCCCTCTGTCGGATAAGCTGAAACAGTATCTGAAGGAGAAGTATGGCAAGCCTGGGAATGTCTTTGTGGGAGTGACCCACCGTCTGGACCGTCCGGTGAGCGGTCTTGTCCTGTTTGCGAAGACCGGTAAGGCATTGTCGCGTCTGAACGGTATGTTCCGCGATGGAAAGGTGCACAAGACCTATTGGGCCATAGTACAGCACTGTCCGCCATCGCCGGAGGGCGAGCTGGTGCATTATCTGGTGCGCAACACCGTACAGAATAAGAGCTATGCCTATGACCGGGAAGTGCCCGAAAGCAAGAAAGCGGTGTTGGATTATAAGGTGATAGGTCATTCGGACAGATACTTCCTGCTGGAAATACGTCTGCTGACAGGACGCCATCATCAGATACGTTGCCAGCTGGCCAAGATAGGCTGTCCTATAAAGGGTGACTTGAAGTATGGCTCTCCGCGTTCCAATCCCGATGGGAGCATATGCCTGCATGCCAGACGGATAAGTTTCATGCATCCGGTGTCTAAGCAGCCTGTTGAGGTGGAAGCTCCTGTACCTGATACGGCATTGTGGAAGGCGTTTGCCGGATGAGCGGCGCATGTGTATAGAAAGGCAAAAGCCGTTTCCCAGAATAGACAAGGAGGAAACGGCTTTTGTCTTTTTTACGTGCGCTTACTGTTTTTCAGCTCACTTCTTGTGAATTGGGACGTTCTTGACATTGGTCCACTCTTTTGGAGGAGGTCATAATCGTTTGTCATCGGAAGAACCGGGCTGAGGCTCTTTATTATTTTACCGATACATGACTTATGTCTTCCTGAGACCTCAGTCAAGAACGCACCCACCACAAACAAACATAAACAGGGCTGCTACTAATACTTACTTTACTACTTTACTTTACTTACTTACTTACTTACTTTCAATTATAATGTTCTTTATAGGCGTGTGCTTTTTTAAAACATAGTGTGTAGCTTATCCGCGTACTAATGTGTCAAAAGGCATGCCATAAGAAAGGAATGTGCGTAAGTCGTTGATAATGAATGAATGGTAAAAGACGGATAATATGCCAGACTTGTGGAATGGTGTGGAATAGTGTGGAATGTGTTGTGGAGTTTTTCCACACTTTAGTGTGGTTGGCACTTCTTTCGCTTCCGGTGACGGACAGGTATGGCAGGCTTTCTGCCAGTGTGTCCGGCAGATGCCCCGCTTCCGGCATCCGTACAAACCTATATGGTCTGATACGGATGTCAGTCGGTCTGTATATTATAATGTTTCAGCTTGTTGTATAAGGTCTTCCTGTCAATGCCCAGCAACTGTGCCGCCCGGCTTTTGTTGTATCCTGTCTGTTTCAGGGCACTTTCGATGTGTTGCTTTTCCGTCTCTTCGTTACGCAGGGACAGGCCGTTTCCCGGAAGGACGTTTTCCTGCAGGTCTTTCAGCTCCTCGGTGGTGATTAGCTTTCCTTTGGCCAGCAGGGTGGCTTTTCTCACTATGTTTTTCATTTGTCTCAGGTTACCTGGCCAACTGTAGTTCAGCAGGGCTTTGGCGGCCTTGTCATCGAATCCTATGAGTTGTTTGTTCATTTCCCTGTTGGCTTGATCCAGGAAGAAGTTGGCGAAGAGTAGTATGTCCTCATGCCGTTCTTTCAGTGGCGGCATGTACAGGGTAAATTCGTTTATGCGGTGGTACAGGTCTTCGCGGAAGGTGCCTTTCTCTATGGCCTGTTTCAGGTTTTCGTTGGTAGCCGTAATCAGTCTGACATCTACGCTTGTCTCCTTGTTTGAACCTACGGGTCTTATTTTCCTTTCCTGCAGTGCGCGCAGAAGTTGCACCTGCACTTCGTAGCTCAGGTTTCCCACTTCGTCCAGGAATAATGTGCCTCCGTTGGCTTCGGCAAAGGCTCCGGTCTTGTCGGTCAGTGCTCCGGTAAAGGCCCCTTTCACATGCCCGAAAAATTCTGATGCGGCCAGTTCCTTTGGAATGGCTCCGCAGTCCACAGCTACAAAGGGTTTCCCGTTCCTTTTGCTGAGTTGGTGGATGCGGTGTGCCACGTATTCCTTTCCTGTCCCGCTGGCGCCGTTTATCAGTACCGACATGTTGGTGGGAGCTACCAGTCCCACGTAGTTGTACAGTTGTCGGGCCGCGTCACTTTCCCCTTCCAGGAAGTCGTCCGATGCGGTTTTCCTGTCATTCTCCTTCTTTTCGGCTTTCAGAGGCTGTGGGGCTGGGGCTTTCAGGGCCTCGTCTATTTTCTTCAGCAATTCGTCGGGGTTCACAGGCTTGGCTATGTAGTCGCTTGCACCCAGTTTTATGGCTTGTACGGCAGTCTGTATGTCGGCATAGCCTGTCATGATGATCAGCGGGATGTACCTTTGCCGTCCCGCCAGCCATTTCAGCAGGTCTATGCCGTCGTGGTCGGGCAGACGCAGGTCGGACAGGATGAGGTCCGTCTCGTGGGTCTCAATGTGCTTCTGCGCACGCGCCACTGAGCTGGCCGTATCAGCCTGGAAACCTTTCTTTCCCAGCCATGTTTTCAGCATGATGCTGTAGGTGATGTCGTCTTCTACTATCAAAATAGATGCCATACGTTTGCATTCTTCCTTATTTGTCTATACAAAGGTAAGTGGTTTTGTCCGAAAGTCGTATATTTGCATACTTAAATTAATGAAATAACACTCTCCGCACCGCATTGCCTGTGGAAAGGCCGTCCGCTTTTTATGGTAAGAGAGGCTGTGCATGCCGTGCGGAACCGAACTGTAGGAATGATATTTTTTGTGAACAAGAAATCTGTTAGGAAATGAAAGGAACGCATGTATTGTTATTAACCGTGCTGGCCTGCTGCCTGATGGCTTGCAAGCCGGGACAAAAAAAAGATGGAAATATGGAAAAAGAACAGAAAGTGAAGATTGAGACCACTGCCGGCGACATTGTGGTGAAGCTCTATAACGAGACTCCCCAGCATCGCGACAATTTTCTGAAGTTGGCCGGACAGGGCATATACGACGGCACGCTCTTCCACCGGGTGATAAAGGAATTCATGGTACAGGCGGGCGACCCCGCATCAAAGGATGCACCTCAGGGCGCAAGACTGGGAACGGGTGACGTGGGCTACACCATTCCCGCTGAGATTGTCTGGCCACGATACTTCCACAAACGCGGGGCTCTGGCTGCGGCACGGCAGGGAGACGAGGTGAATCCGCGCAAGGAGTCGTCGGGATGCCAGTTCTACATAGTCACCGGAAAGCTCTACAACGACTCTACCCTGAAAGCCATGGAGAGGCAGCTCAACGAGGTGCGTGTGGCCAAGGCTTTCGAAGTGTTGGCACGTCAGCACATGACCGAGATATTCAAGATGCGAAAGGCTGGCGACAACAAGGGACTCATGGCTCTTGAGGACTCTCTGGAGAGTGAGGCACGCAAGCAGACGGCCGGCAATGAGTTCCGCTTCACTCCCGAACAGAAACAGGCCTACACCACCGTGGGCGGAGCGCCTCATCTGGACGGAGAATATACCGTGTTCGGCGAAGTGGTGGAGGGCATGGATGTTGTGGACAAGATACAGCAGGCCGAGACCGACCGTGCCGACCGCCCCAAACAGGATATAATCATCAGAAAAGTTTCTGTAATTGAAGATTGACAAGCTGACACTGGACAACGGGCTGAGGGTGGTACACTGCCACATGCCTCAGACGCGGATGGTGGCTCTGGACGTGGCTTATGATGTGGGTGCGCGCGACGAGCATCCCGACCACACCGGGCTGGCACATCTGCTGGAGCATCTTATGTTCGGAGGAACACCGCGCATACCCGACTATGACGGTCCCCTGCAGATGGCCGGAGGCGAGAGCAACGCCTGGACCAACAGCGATATTACCAACTTCTACCTTACGCTGCCCGACACCAATGTGGAGACCGGAATGTGGCTGGAGTCCGACCGTATGACTGGCATGGCCTTCACTCCACAGGGGCTGGAGGTGCAGCGGCGTGTGGTGATGGAAGAGTTCAAGCAACGTTGCTTGAACAAACCTTACGGCGACGTGGGCCATCTGCTGTCTCCGCTGTCGTACAAAGTGCATCCTTATCGCTGGCCTGCCATAGGCAGCTGTCTGGAACATGTGGAACAGACCACGCTGGCCGATGTGGAAGCCTTCTACCGCCGCTTTTACGCACCGGACAATGCTGTACTGGCCATTGTAGGCGACATAGGGTGGGACGATGCCCGGCGGCTGGCGTGCAAATGGTTCG
This sequence comes from uncultured Bacteroides sp., assembly GCA_949296415.1. Classification (GTDB taxonomy): domain Bacteria; phylum Bacteroidota; class Bacteroidia; order Bacteroidales; family Bacteroidaceae; genus Bacteroides. The sequence continues at coordinate 7,039 of CASFQC010000043.1, forward strand.
ACCAGCTTCCGTCTGTTTCTTCCGCGCCTCGCAGGCTTCCGCAGGAGCCTCCGCAGAAGGAGGAACGGCGGTTGGTGGTGGAACGTAACGTGCCTTTTGACGCACTGTACATGACCTTCCATATGTGTGGCCACAACGATGCCCGCTATCCCGTCTTCGACCTTTTGTCTGACGTGCTGGCCAACGGCGCGTCTAGCCGCCTGCGTCTGCGTCTGGTCAAGGAACGGAAACTATTTAACACCATAGACGCCAGCATCAGTGGCACGCGTGATGCGGGGCTGTTCCACATCAGTGGGCGTCCGGCCACGGGCGTCACTTTGCCTCAGGCCGAGGAAGCCGTGTGGCACGAGTTGGAACTGCTGGCTCACGAACCGGTGGGCCAACGCGAGCTGGAGAAGGTGAAGAACAAGTTTGAGTCATCCCGCATATTCGGCAACATCAGCTACCTGAATGTGGCCGTTTCCTTGGCTTGGAACGAACTGGCCGGAAAGGCCGATGACTTGCTTGCCGAGGTGCCGCGCTACCGTGCCGTCACAGCCCTTCAGGCCATGGAAACGGCTGCCGCCACATTCCGGAACGACAATGCGTCGGTGCTTTATTACCAAGGCTCCTCAAACAGATTCTGAAACGGGCATCGTGTCGGGATGTGACGCTTGTCATGTTGTATTTCTGCTGTCTGGTGCCGGGGAGATTGCCTGTTCCTCCTTCAAGGCATGTCTTTCATCGGGTGACGGTGCTCTTCCGGAATCGCTTCTGCCGAGAAGTATTTCACCGGCAAGCTTTATTGCATTACCTTTGTACAAAGAAATATTATCCTCTCACTCCTATGCTGAGTAAAAGACGCATACAATACATCAGGTCACTTGACCTGAAAAAGAACCGGAAGGCCGAAGGTGTGTTTTTGGCCGAAGGCCCTAAGCTGATGGAAGAACTGACCGGGCACTTTCCGTGCAAGTTTATAGTGGCTACCCGCCAATGGCTTGATGCCCACCGTCACAACCTGCCATGCGACGACATAAGCGAGGTCTCCGAGGAAGAGCTGGCGTGCGCCAGCCTGTTGAAGACTCCGCAGCAAGTCTTGGCTGTGTTCCGACAGCCGGAAGACGGAGGATTTCCTATGAGGCTTCCCTCGCGGCAACTTTGTCTGGCATTGGACGGCGTGCAGGATCCCGGCAACTTGGGCACTATTGTAAGGCTGGCTGACTGGTTCGGCATAGAGCATATATTTTGCTCTCCTGATACGGCCGACATCTACAATCCGAAAGCCGTGCAGGCCACAATGGGAGGCATAGCCCGTGTGAGGCTGCATTACACCGATTTGCCTTCCCTGATAAAGCTTTCGGACGGAACACCGGTGTACGGCACCCTTCTTGACGGCGACGACATGTACACTCAGTCTCTGTCGGAAACCGGACTGATAGTGATGGGAAACGAAGGGAAAGGAATAAGTGATGAAGTGCGGGAACTTGTCGGTCACAGGTTGTACATCCCCAACTATCCGGCAGGCAGAGAAACCTCAGAGTCGTTGAATGTGGCCATAGCTACAGCAATCGTCTGCGCCGAGTTCCGGCGACAGGCTGCATGGAGACGACATTGAAGGGGGCATAAAGGTAAGCGAACCATTCTCCCCGTTCTCCATCGGGAAACAGGGCGATGACTCCTGGCATCCATTCCGTATCTTCCGTTTCTCCTTCAAGCGGAAAGATGCGGCATACCTGGCCGTCATCTATCTCCACGGCGTGCATCTTGAGATAGCCGTAACCCGGAAGGAAGAGAAAGTGTGAGGCGATGAGCCGTCTTTTCATCTTGAAGAGGTTTTTCTGATGCCATTATGTCCAGTATCGGACGGTTGTGGCAGTTCGATTTTCTTCCGGTTTCCGGAGGGACGTCTTCTTATTGTGCCCGGTGCCGGAGTATCCTTCCTCGTATTTTTTGTGATGGAGTCTGTTTTGGCCGGATTTTTTGTTCCTGCATCAGGAGCGGGAATCTTCGGTGATTCTGCCGTTGCGGTCCGTATGCTGTCTTTGGCATGATACCGCATCAGGGATATGTGGTCGGCCACCATATCCTGTTCCACGCGTTGCGTGGGATAGTAAATGAATCCGTTTATCTCTTTGATGGCTCCCAACGTGTCAGCCCAGAGCTTGATGGTTTTCACTCCGTCGCTTTTGGCGGTCAACATTCCGCTTACTATCGTGTCTTTTTCGTAACTGATTTCCATAGCCATTACCGGAGCACGCAGAGAGTCGGCTCTGCCTTGCGGAAATCTGAACCGTACGCTCCATACCAGTGTGTCGCGCTCCTGGAAGTTCGCGTCAGAAGGTCGGGTGAAAAGTATTTTATTGTTGAGCGGAACTCCTGTCAGCCGATAGATTTTCTGCCATGCCCATACGTCAATGCTGTCTCCGGGGCGGGTATCCTTGGGCTTGTTGTCGCGCAGGGCAATGAGGTCGTCTATGATGTCGCGTTCGTTCTTCAGGCGTTTGTTCACCTGTTCGTATATCTTGGTCAGCGGTTCGGGATAACGTGCGAACCACACCATAGACGAGTCGAACTGTGCTTCGGTGATGCCGTGCTTTGCAAATACAGACTGTACGTAAAGTTCCTTTTTATAGTTCTGTCCGCCCGGCAATACCTCTCCCATGGCCTTTGCCACGTGGTAATCGTAAAGCACATCGGCCATCTGCTGGTCGGAAAGAACCGTATCCGGGCGCTCCACTTTGCATCCGGTCACACACAGTGCCAGACATCCTGCCACAAATATCCCTTCCCACAGTCTGCCTTTATGCTTTCTGTCCATCTTTCTGCATTGCCACATGATAGGCCGTATTCAGATACTTGCTGTAAAACAGCAGCAGCGCGATGATGCCGCAGCTGATGGCCGTATCTGCGAAATTGAATATCGGACTGAAGAAAATGAAGCGTTCTCCTCCCACTAAAGGCATCCACTCTGGCCAGTGGGTGTCTATAATGGGGAAATATAGCATGTCTACCACCCGTCCGTAGAACAACGGGGCATAACCACCCTCTTCCGGAAGGAATGAAGCTATCTGGGAATAGGTGCTTTCGTTGAACAGCACACCATAGAATACACTGTCCACGATGTTGCCCAAGGCTCCGGTCAGGATAAGTGCCACGCAGACGATGAATCCTGTCTTCATGTCCCGCTTTACGAACTTGTAGAGCAGATAGCCGATGAAGGTCACGGCAACGAGACGGAACAGGGTGAGGAACAGTTTGCCAAACAGTTCCATGCCGAAGGCCATGCCGTTATTTTCTGTGAAGTAGATGTAGAACCAGTCGGTGACACGGATGCTTTCGTGCCAGTACATATGGGTCTTTATCCATATCTTTATAACCTGGTCTATGACAAGCACCACGAAAATAATGAGCCAGGCTATTCGGCCTTTGGTGAGAACTTTATTCATTCTATGTTAGGGTGTCCTGAATTTATTTCTTGTTGGCACTGTTCTTGGCTTCGATGCTCAGTGTGGCATGGGGTACGGCACGCAGACGTTCGGCCGGAATCAGTTTGCCTGTTTCCCTGCATATGCCGTAGGTCTTGTTCTCAATGCGTACCAGCGCGGCCTGCAATCCTTGGATGAATTTCAGCTGACGTTGTGCCAGGCGTGTGGTCTCTTCTTTGGAAAGGGTGTTGGCCCCTTCTTCCAAGACTTTGTAGGTGGGCGACGTATCGTCGGTATCGTTTCCGTCTTCTCCAGTGAGGCAGGCTTTCAGCATGTCATAGTCGCGTTGTGCCAGTGCCAGCTTTTCCATGATAATCCCACGGAACTCTTCTAACTCGGCATCCGAGTATCTTGTTTTTTCTGCCATAGTTCTACAAGCATTTTATAAGGTTAATAAAAAAGCGTCATTCTTTTACCACGCTTGCCTGGAGGACGAAGTCGTCAAAATTCAGGTCTGTGCCGTTCTCCACATTGTCGGCCAGAGTCAGCGAGGTTGCAAGAACTTGGTTGCAAATATAGTCTTTATATTCGTTGACCGCATCATCTGTTTGCTGATTTTTGGATAATGTAATGTTTATTTTATCTGTTATTTCAAATCCGCTGTTTTTTCTCAGATTCTGTATGCGGTTCACCAGCTCACGGGCTATGCCTTCGCGGCGCAGGGGTTCGGTGACGGTCACTTCCAAAGCCACGGTAAGCCGTCCTTCGTTGGCAACCAGCCATCCGGGTATGTCTTCGCTGTATATGTCCACGTCGGTGGTTTCAATTACGGCGTCTCCTCCTTCGAGATGGAAAGTGAAGGAGCCGTCTTTTTCCAGTCCGGCTATGTCGGCCTGAGTCATGGCTGCCACTGCGGCCGCCACGTTCTTCATTTGCTTGCCGAATTTCGGCCCCAGTTTCTTGAAGTCGCATTTTACCCGTTTTACCAGCACACCTTCCGCGTTGTCCACGAACTTTATCTCCTTTACGTTTACTTCATTCAGTATAAGTGTCTTCACGGCATCAATATGCGCGCGCTGAGCCTCGTCGGTCACGGGAATCATGATGCACTGCAGGGGTTGGCGTACCTTGATGTTTACTTTTCGGCGGAGTGCCAGTACCATGGAGGTCACTTCTTGTGCCATTTGCATGCGGGCCTCAAGTTCGGAGTCTATCAGATGCTGGTGGCATTCGGGGAATCGCGACAGGTGTACGGAGGCGGCAGCGTCGCGTCCGGTGGCTGTGGTCAGGTCGGTATATAGCTGGTCTGCGTAGAACGGGGCTATGGGCGCCATGAGCTTGGCCACCGTCTCCAGGCAGGTGTACAGCGTCTGGAAGGCCGACAGCTTGTCCTGGGTCATGCCTCCGCCCCAGAAACGTTTGCGGTTGAGGCGTACGTACCAGTTGGACAGGTTGTCGTTCACGAAGTCAGCGATGAGGCGTCCGGCTTTGGTGGGCTCGTATTCGTTGTAGCAGGCATCCACGTCTTTTACCAGCGTGTTGAGAAGCGACAGTATCCAGCGGTCAATTTCCGGGCGTTCGGCCAGGGGAACGTCCGGCTCGGCGTAGCAGAAGTTGTCCACGTTGGCATAGAGTGCGAAGAACGAATAGGTATTGTACAGGGTACCGAAGAACTTGCGGCGTACTTCCTCCACGCCTTCCACATCGAACTTCAGGTTGTCCCAAGGTGAGGAGTTGGTTATCATGTACCAGCGCAGCGGGTCGGAGCCGTATTTCTCAATGGTGGCAAAGGGGTCTACGGCATTGCCCAAGCGTTTGGACATCTTGTTGCCGTTCTTGTCCAGTACCAGTCCGTTGGATATTACGGTTTTGTAGGCTACGCTGTCAAACACCATCGTGGCTATGGCATGTAGGGTGAAGAACCAACCTCGGGTCTGGTCCACTCCTTCGGCGATGAAGTGGGCGGGGTAGACCTGGTGGCTGTCCAGCAATTCCTTGTTCTCGAACGGATAGTGTATCTGCGCGTAAGGCATGGAGCCTGAGTCGAACCATACGTCTATGAGGTCTGTCTCACGTTTCATGGGCTTGCCGTCGGCCGACACCAGTATGATGTCGTCCACATAGGGGCGGTGCAGGTCTATCTTGTCGTAATTCTCCTTGGTGTACACACCCGGTTCGAAGCCTTTGTCCTTATAGGGGTTCGACTTCATCAGTCCGGCTGCCACCGATTTCTCTATTTCGCCGTACAACTCTTCTACCGATTCTATGCATTTTTCTTCCGTGCCGTCTTCCGTGCGCCATATAGGCAGGGGGGTTCCCCAATAGCGTGAGCGGCTCAGGTTCCAGTCGTTCAGGTTCTCCAGCCACTTGCCGAAGCGTCCCGTGCCGGTTGACTCGGGTTTCCAGTTGATGGTCTTGTTCAGTTCCATCATGCGTTCCTTGCATGCGGTGCTGCGTATGAACCAGCTGTCCAGCGGATAGTAGAGCACGGGCTTGTCCGTGCGCCAGCAGTGCGGATAGTTGTGCACGTGCTTCTCTATCTTGAATGCCTGTCCGGCGGCTTTCATCATCATGCAGAGGTCAAAGTCCAGCGATTCGGCGGCCTGTGCGGCTTTTTCGTCGTACTTGCCGTCGGTGGTGAAGCGCGGGTCGTAGGCGTTTTTCACCCAGCGTCCCTGGAATTCTTTGTATTTGTCCATGTCCACGCATTCCCTTACGAAGCGTTCGTCCAGTTCGTCTGCCAGATAGAACTTGCCTGTGAGGTCTACCATGGGGCGCGTCTCGCCTTTCTTGTTTATCATGAACAGGGCGGGCACGCCTGCGGCCCGTGCCACGAAGGCGTCGTCCGCACCGAAAGTGGGTGCTATGTGTACTATGCCCGTACCGTCTTCTGTGGTCACGTAGTCGCCTTGGATTACGCGGAATGCCTTGGCGGAAGCATCGTGCCAGTTGCCGTCGGCGTCTGTCTCCACCGGTTTTACCCACGGCATCAGCTGTTCGTACTCCATGCCTACCAAATCCGGTCCCTTGTATTCGGCCACAACCTTGAAGGGCACCAGCTTGTCGCCAGGCTTGTAGTCTTCCAGAGGCATGTCCTCGGCTTTGGGGTTAAAATGGGTATGTAGCAGAGCCTTGGCCAGTACTACGGTCATCTTCTCACCTGTATAGGCATTGTAGGTCTGTACGGCCACGTAGTCTATTTTGGGGCCTACGCACAGGGCGGTATTGCTGGGCAGGGTCCACGGGGTTGTGGTCCATGCCAGGAAGTAAGGTGTGCCCCACTGTGCCATTTCCGGTTTGGGATTCTTTATCTTGAACTGGCCCACCACGGTCAGGTCTTTTACGTCGCGGTAGCATCCGGGCTGGTTCAGCTCGTGCGAGCTGAGTCCGGTGCCAGCAGCGGGCGAATAGGGCTGTATGGTGTATCCTTTGTAGAGCAGTCCCTTCTTGTAGAGCTGCTTCAGCAGCCACCACAGGGTCTCTATGTAACGGTTGTCGTAGGTTATGTAGGGATCCTTCATGTCCACCCAGTAGCCCATCTTTCCGGTCAGGTCCTCCCATTCCTTGGTGAATTTCATCACCTCTTTCCGGCAGGAGGCGTTGTATTCGGCTACGGTTATGGTCTTGCCTATATCTTCTTTGGTAATGCCCAGTGCCTTTTCCACACCCAGCTCTACGGGCAGTCCGTGGGTGTCCCATCCGGCTTTGCGCTTCACCAGGAATCCCTTCATGGTCTTGTAGCGGCAGAAGATGTCTTTTATGGTACGTGCCAGCACATGATGTATGCCCGGCATGCCGTTGGCCGAAGGAGGCCCTTCATAGAAGATGAAGGAAGGACATCCCTCACGTTCTGTCATACTTCTGGCGAAAATCCTGTTTTCGTTCCATTTTTTCAGCACTTCCTTGTTTATCTCCGAAAGGTCAAACTTCGGATGTTCGGCGAATTTCTTGTCCATATGCTTTGTCTATATATTCTTTTTTCCACGATGAGGGAATCCGCACCCTGTTCCGGCTCTTTGTGCGGGGCTTTGCCTGACGGTACGGAGCGGTGTGCACGGGCGCTTTCCGTAAGCCTGCCTGCCACAGCAGGATATGGCTTCGGTTTTAGGCTGCAAAATTACAAAAAGTTTGGATATTGGCACGCAATATGCCGGAAATGTGGGACTTTGGCCACTTTGGGTATGGCTATTTTCATTTGGCGGCCATTTCTATGCGACAAGGTGGCAGTCGGCAGACTGAAAGACTCCGCTCCGGTGCATACCCATACACAGTCCGGTGCGGAACTGTCCGCAGCCAGCTGTGAACCCAATCACAGGAAGCTACGGACCCATCCACAGGAAGCGGTGAGTCCGTTCACAGGAAACGGCTGATATACAATATACTAATAGGTGTAAAAGTTCTGATTCTTGAGGGAAGGTTTTGTGCCGTGATGATATTGTGCGTTCTTTATGAGGGGAAGGATAATTGTAGTATACAGTCTAAATGAAAAAGAGCCGTGACTTTTGGTCACAGCTCTTTCGTTTGCGTGTGGGTAAATTCAAACAGCTTCTAAAAAGGAAAGTCTAAACGGACTTTTAATGTCTTCCGTTTCGTTCCATTTCCTTCAGTTGTTCTCCTATGGAGAAGGCATCGGATGCCAGCCGCTCGGCTTCGGATGCGTCGATTTTGTCATCAAGCACATAGATGCGGTAAGCCAGTCTGAGTTCGCTCCCCGGTTGCAGGGTAAAAGGCTTTTCTTTGGTAGGCGAGAAATTCCACATGATGTCTTCGTCTGGAGGATTTGCTTTGCTGTCCCATACCCGTAGAGGTTCCGGGTAGTTCAGGTTATCGGGTGAGGCTACCACAAGCAGACAGGCCGTCTCTTTTCCGGCTTTCCCTTGCAGGTAACACCAACGGGCATGTGAGCCGTCGGCATGGTTGCGGTCTTTCCCTTCGGATGTAAGCATATTGCAGGTCCGGTCATTCCAGTCAGGGCGTATTCTCAGGCAGATACCTCCATAGCGGTAGGCTTCAAGTGTGATGGAGTCGGAGCCGGTGCAGCGCAGGGTGGTGCGGTAGTCCAGATAGTAACCTTTTCCCTCGGCGTCGCCAATGCGTATGTCCAAGGTTTCGGTCATGGCGGTTGTCTCGGCTGTGGAGTCCGGATAAGCCACATGCTCCAGTGTGGCTATGAATCCGTCGCTTGATATGCGCTCAAATTGCAGGAAACGTACGGTTCCTTGCCGCTTCTGCAGATTCCAGAAATCTGTTTCCTTTCCTTGGAATGTGGTTTTTGTCCAGGCATACCAAAGGCCGAAGTGGTGGCGGTGGTCAGTGGGCGAACAGTTGGTGAGCGTCTCGCCTTTCAGTGTGTTCAGCGGATGGATGAAACCGCTGCGCCTGAACACACTGTCCACTCCGGCAGGCGGATATATGGTGGCGTAGTTATAGGAGAACAGCAGATGTCCGTCATTGCTGTAGTCCAGACTCGTTCCCGTGTCTTTTACGGAAGGTGCGAAGAAAGGTTTTGGGTGGCATGCTCCCAGCACAATGGTTGCCGTAAGCAGACAGATAAGATATGTGGACTGTTTCATTATCTCAGACTTTGTTGCTTGTTGAAGCCATACTGTTTCTACCTCTATCGTTAGAGCCTGTTTGAGCTTTCATTTGCTTGTCCGAACAGGCTTTTAGTTGTGCACCAATGTGCCGATATTTTCGCCTGTGACTACTTTCTTCAGATTGCCAGGCGTATCCATGTCAAAGACGATGATTGGCAGATTGTTTTCTTTACACATGCAGGTGGCGGTAAGATCCATTACACGGAGTCCTCTGCTGAGCACTTCATCGTAGGTGATGTCATGGAATTTGGTGGCAGTAGGATCTTTTTCCGGATCGGCGGTGTATATGCCGTCCACGCGGGTACCTTTCAGCATTACCTCGGCCTCTATTTCTATGCCGCGCAGTGAAGAACCTGTGTCGGTCGTGAAAAACGGGTTTCCGGTACCTGCCGACATGATGACCACTTCGCCTGCTTCCAGACATTCTATGGCTCTCCACTTGTTGTAGAACTCTCCTATAGGTTCCATTCGCACGGCTGTAAGCACACGTGCCTTTACACCGACAGCCGTCAGTGCCGAGCTGAGAGCCAGACTGTTTATTACTGTTGCCAGCATGCCCATCTGGTCGCCTTTTACGCGGTCAAAACCTCGCGAGGCTCCGCTTAATCCGCGAAAAATATTTCCTCCGCCTATGACAATGCCTATCTGTACACCCGATTGATGTATTTCTTTTATCTGTTCGGCATATTGTGCCAGACGCACTTCGTCTATTCCATATTGTTTTTTTCCCATAAGGCTCTCGCCGCTGAGCTTGAGAAGGATTCTTTTGTACGATGTTGTCATAACTGTATTCTTGTTTTTAGAGTGATTCTATTATTTCTTGGGAAAGGCCGGTCATGTCGGCTATGTCTTTTGCAGGAAGGCCTTTAGCTTTCATATTGCGTGCAATGTCCATGCTCTGCCGTTCTATGCCTTGTAAATATCCGTAAGCTATCTCTTTGTCACGATGGTGCAGCGGTTCACATACGTTACTCATATCGGTCAGCCTAACAGCCTATGCATTGGATATTTCTGCATAGAACCATATTGTCAAGAGGGTTTCACTCTAAACAATTACTCGTAAAGCACACCTCTTTAGGCTCCTGTTGACGGAACAACAGGTTCAGACGTCATGCTGAACAATTCTTCTTGTCGCACGTTCTGGCGCAAAATTAAATAAAATCTGCGGGATTCTACACCGGCAGAATAAAGAAAAACATTTTTCTTTAGAGAAAAGGTTGCGAAAAAACGAGAGGTTTCCTAATCCGTCTCAATTCGTTCGATGCCCGATACCTTGGCCAAGACGCAAGCCCTCAGCGGCTGTCCGTCCCGCAGGAGGCTGCGCACGTACACCGGGTAGCCGATACGGAACGAACATATCTGCACGCGGTCGTCCGCCCGCAAGGTAGTGTCCGTGCTTTGCAGCACGCGGAATTGCACCCCCTCCTTGTGCTCCACGCGGAGGAAGTCGCCGTTGAAGAAGAGGTTGACGCACGTGTCCAATCCGATGTTCTTGGCGTTCAGCCGGAGGATGGGCGCATGTTCCTCCTCGTTGTCGGGGTCAATCAAGCGTATCAAGTCGTTGTAGCTCCGGTAGCCGATAAAATTAGCCAGGATATCCAGCGTGGACATACGCGGCGTCAAGGTGTCTCCTATGAAGCCGAAGAGGCGTTTCAAGGTAGTCACGCCGATGTGTTGGTGGGTCGATTGGGCTATTTCATACATCAACCGTTCGCAGTCCGACGGATAGCGGATTTCGTAGCCAACACGTTCTTCCAACAATTACAGGGGACAGCATAGGGCGACTGTACCTCCTTTCCGATATTGTGTGTTTCCGTTCATTGTTGATTGGTTTATTTTGTTTTCAGGTAGTTCATTCTAAAGTCTCGTTACTTCGGAAATACACCGCCGTCCCGCAGGAAAAGCCGAGAAAGGCAAGGTGGATTTCTTCGGCAACCGGACATTGGACGACACCATCCGGCTGGCGGACAAGAACATCCTTATTAGCAGCAACTGGCCTACTACCAGCCAAGGAAAGTCGGCCGAGTTCTCGAAGTTCATCGACGTAGCCTGCTCGCAGGGCATCGCGATGGAGCAATGCTGAAAGAAAGTTCGTGCATTTGTAATATGGCGGGGATTCTTCATTGTATTACCCTCAAATCTTTGCACCTTTAAAAGTACTCAAAGGAGGCGATGAAATGAATACCCACACATATTACAATGATTTTTCTACTTTCCTTTCAGAAGCTGTTTTTGAATTTATTCCGGCAATTTTCTAAAGAAGATTTCCGAGGATTTTTTCCTGTCCTTATGAGGAGCATAGCGGGCTATGTGACGGATAAGGACAGGAAAAAAGACCGGAAAGGGCTTTAGAAAAGCCGGATAATACTTTTTTAGAATAAATTCAAAACAGCTTCTCAGATAGAATGGATTTTCCCTGTTCTATCTAACGTTGAACATCACTTCTGTTCCTTTGAGCAGTGGCGAGGAGAAACTTACGCGTACCTGTCCTGTATTCCCGGTGGTCTGGATATAAGTCAGCAGACGTCCGTGGTATACACGCTGGCGGTTGTCCCGATAGTTGCCCATGTCACTGTTGTCTGAACCTTCCATACCCAACAGGCGTGCGGGGCCTTCTATGCGGCAGGTAATGTTATTGTCGGCCAGCTTTACCGGTATGCCGTTCTCGTCTGTCACTTCTACGGTAATGTGGGCGGTGGCATGTTCTTTTGACAAAACGGTACGGTCGGCAGTTGCCCGTATGGCATAGGGGCGTCCCGAGGTGGTTATGGTGTAAGCGGACAGCACTTTCCCTTCTTTGTCGCAACCTTCGGCTTTCAATTGTCCTGGCTGGAAGGTTATGTCCCAGCTGATGATGCCCGTGCGGTCATCCCGGGGTTTCATGGCACCCACTTCACTCCCGTCAAGCAGCAAGCGTGCCTGAGGGGCATTGGTGTAGCACACTACGCGGATGGTCTGTCCCATGTCGTAGTTCCATATGTCCCATGCGTCAGGCGACAGCCTTTCATCGCCTGTCCTTACGGGATAGGTGCCGATGTAGGTCACAGGACTGTCGCTCCATAGCGAGGCGCGGAAGTGTCCGCGTGGCTTCGGGAAGCTGCCGAAGTCCAGCAGCCCGGTGTACAGTCCGCGTGACGGCCATGCGCCAGCTTCGCCCAGATAGTCGGTGCCTGTCCATATGAATTGTCCAAAGATGAAGTCACGGTCGCGCACGGCTTGCCATGCTTCTATGCCCGAACTGGTCTCGCTGCCATAGATGATGCGGTCCGGATACGTGGCATGGTCTTCATCGTATCGGTTCTCGGTGTAATTGTAGCCCACCACATCCACGGCTTGCGGATATTCCGTCTGGTTGGACATCACCACTCCGGCCAATGCTCCGGTGACGGGACGTGAGGTGTCCACAGCCCTTACGCAGTCGGCCAGTCGTCTGGCTATGATGCCTATGCGCATGGCGTCGGGTGCGTCCGGGTCATATCCGCCGAACATGGGCTGGTTGATGGCGGTGCCGTCCAGTATGGGATGCGAATAAGGGTCATTGGGATAATCCACCTCGTTTCCTATGCTCCACAGGAAGACTGAAGGGTGGTTGCGGTCGCGGCGCACCATGTCGGTCACGTCACGTTCTATCCATTCTTTAAAGAAGTCGTAGGAACCGTCATATCCGGGTGTACCTTTGTTCCATCCTTCTATCCATTTGCGTTTGGGATATTCCCATTCATCGCTGGCTTCGTCCATTACCAGCATACCCAGCCGGTCGCACAGCTCATAGAGCACGGGAGCCTGTGGATTATGACTCATGCGTATAGCGTTGGCTCCTATGGCTTTGAGGTTGCGCAGACGGCGTTCCCACACTTCGGGAGGCACCACGGCACCCAGCACGCCTGCGTCGTGGTGCAGGCATACGCCTTTCACTTTCATCCACCGTCCGTTGAGGGCGAAGCCTTTGTCCGGGTCGAACTGCAAGGTTCTCAGGCCTACATCGCACAGGCTTTTGTCTATGGGGCGTCCGTCTGCCAGCAGGGTGGTCTCCAGCCTGTACAGATAAGGCGAGTCTGTGTCCCAGCGGTGAGGCTTCGGCACGTTTAGCTTCAGCACGTCTTTCATTGTACCGGCTTTCCCGTCATTGTCTAGCCTGATTTTGTGACGGGACACTTGTTTTCCGGCCGAGTCGGCCAGCACGGCTTCCACCTCCAGCCTGGCGTCGGTGTCCTTGTGCTTCACCACTTCCACATCCACCTCCACAGTGGCGCGGCGGTCGGTCAGCGCGGTGGCTTTCCATCCTACTCCCCATAGGGCGAAATGGGTTTCGGGTGCCGACACCAGCCATACGTCGCGGTATATGCCCGACCCTGTGTACCAGCGTGAGTCGGCATACCGGCTATGGTCCACGCGCACGGCCAGCACGTTGTCGCCGTCCTTGTTCAGGTAAGGAGTGAGGTCGTACATGAAGGATATGTATCCGTTGGGCCGTTTGCCCAACAGGTGTCCGTTGAGATAGACTTCGCTGCGGTTGTACACGCCTTCGAAATAGATGTAGTGGCGTGCGGCGCGGCGGTCCACGCTGAAGTGCTTCCTGTACCAGCCGATGCCTCCGGGAAGGTATCCTGTGCAACTGGCCAGCGAGGGCGACAGCTGTCCTTCTATGGACCAGTCGTGCGGAAGGTCCAGCTTCCGCCACTGGCTATCGTCATAGTCGCCGTATATTGCGGCCGAGTCATCGGCCAGCCGGAAGAGCCAGCCTTGGTTGAATTTCTCCGCCTTTCCGAAAGAGGTCTGTGCATGGGCGGTCTGAAGGCCGCATATGGCCAGCAGAATGAAGGCCAGTGCTTGGGTGATGCGTCTCATATGCGTCATTGTCTGTTGGTTTCTGACGCGAAGATACCTAAAATTCTGCATTCCCGCAATGTCTTTGCCCGTATGTTATGGCACGTATGCCACGGTAGTCGGGAGGAAAGGAATTTCCGCTTATGCAGAGGCTTTTTCTATATGATTTGCCATGGCTTGGTAAAGGTCTGCGTGTCTGACATGAATTCTTGATTCACGTGCACAGGGGTGGTAGGTTCTGAAAGTAAATTGGACCGAAGGCAAATCTTCCCGGTCTAAGGCCAGCAAGGCCAATTGGCGCACGTTGCCATCCCACGTGGGCAAAGGCTGGTAACAAAGAGGACCACTGTCCAAGCACTGCCGCAACTTGCTTTCCCAAAAAAGATCCGGTCCGGTAAAGAACACCAATACCTGCGGGCTTATGGCATTTATCTCATCTTTCACCACACGGAAATATTCCCTCTCTATTTCCGCCAGAAGGGTGCTGTGCCGGTTGTCTTTCTTTACGTTGCGTCCCAATTTCACTACATCATTCCATACATAGCGGATCTTCTTATTCGGAAAGCGGGCATTGAGCGTGTCAATAAACCTGTTGATGCCCCCGCCCATGCCTTTCCTTTGTCTGTTTCCATTCAAGCCGATTGACCCGATTGTGTTGTCAAACGTCCTGATGGTCTTCATGCACTCTTCCAAAGGTTGGACGTGACGGTCATACTGGTACCAGTTACCGTCTGACATGTCTTGGCCAAAGAGCATGACTTTGATGTCGGCCGTGTCAAAGTCCTCGGGATTGTCCACGCTCAACAGCAATGGGCTGTACTCGTAGCCGTACAAATTACACTCGTCCAGCTTTTGGCATAATGCATCCCATTTGGGTTCATATGCCTGATATAATTTATCGTTTGTGTTCATGATGCATACTAAGCTTTCTGTGTTATGGCATTTATAAAATTATGGTACTGTCCGTATGCGTTTTCAAAAGCAACAGATTTTGAGCAATACCACCACTCGTTGTTCTTAACGGACATGTCAAATTCCGTTATCAGTTTATTGAACGTTTCGCTATTTAGTAATGTTTGAGACACTTGATCTGTTTCTTTTGATTTTCGGATTCCATAATACAGCTGTTTCCCTTTTGTGTAATATTCAATTGTAGCGGATACTTCTACGCCTTCAATAGTTACGATAATATTCAGGTTCTTCCATTCGCCGACATTATCCCAATTTTTCCAGTTACCCAAAACTGTATACCCATCTTCTTGCAACCGCTTTGCCCAAAGGTTATATTGTTCTTCTTCTTTCGAATGGTGGAGTTTCATGTCCGATTGCTGGTCGGCAAGAACATTTGCATTCGTTGTCTGAAGTCCATCGCTTGCAGGCGTACTGTCTTGTTGTGCTTCTAAAGTCGTTGTTTTTTCCGTAGGCTTGTTGCTGTTCTCTTTGGGCTGTTTTGGGGAAGATTTGCTACGCGGTTTCTTTTCATAGCGTACATTGTAAGTAAATACATTGTCTACTTCCACAAGTGGGGGCTTTTTATATCTGAGCCGGAAATAAATAGTGAAAATAAGAATAGCTGTTACATAAGTTGCTAATAACAAAAATAGACTTTCCCATAGCGCTCCTGCGAAATCTTGCGTAGGATTGTCTATGACATTTGGTGTATTGGTGGATGTCTCCGTACTATCTGGATGTAATTTGGATGTCGTTGTAATTGTATCGTTGGAAGATTCTGAGGATAGAGCTGACTTCCACATGTTAATGACAAAGCTCACACCGAATTTGCCCGTTTCGCCAATGCCGCTTACATATTGTTTGAATCCTTGCGTTATATTGCCTGTAGAACATAAAAGGAAAATCGCCCATATGGCAATGGAATATGCAAAACCTTTGTATCTTACAAAATGTCTCTTAGTTGCTTTCCAACGGTTTTGCGGAAGATGCTTAAGATATCTATACGTGGGTATATATTCGTTTATAGTAGAATTGGCATTGTCAAGTACATTGCGCAAATCTTTTCCCCGATAGCTTTTGGCCGAAATCCGTCCGTCTTGATTGATGCGTATCCCTTCATTTTGAACTGCGGCATGCACATAATCCTTATTCCTTTGGGCGGTACAAATGTAATCTGCAACGCTCATGAATTTATTTTTTTCGTTTTTTGATAACCAAAAGCCATTGATTCGAAGTGGTTTGTACACCAACCTGTATTTATACCAATTAGTAAATAATGCGAATCAGGAGTAGAAAATAGCTTCTGATTCAAGTTTTAAAAGTTTGTAATTCAATTAATTATCTGATTGTTTTATTTGTAATCTCCTTGAA
>CASFQC010000044.1 GCA_949296415.1 uncultured Bacteroides sp.
CACAGAAAAAGGCCAATAATAATGGCATATAAAGTGATTATACTCTATCAACTTTATATGCCAGCTTACTTTTTAGGGACATTTACTGAATATCCCTAAAATGGAAACAGGGGAAAGCCGTCTTGTGTGGCAGTAGAGTCCCTCTTTACGGAGCCAAAGTCCCTTGTTACAGACGTAAAGACCGCCTTTGGTGAGACAAATGGGAACTTTTCATTCAACTGCAAATGAACACATTTGTCTGCGCATTCTTCGGAGGGACCTTATTTGTCATTCCTCCTTCACAATGCTGGTCATGGGATGTCGGTTGCCCTGCACGTCTTTCAGGAAAGCCTTGGCCGAACCGAAGCTCAGGTACATGTCCAGACGGATGGGCAGGTGGTTGTCGTCATCGGAAATGAAGAACGTGATGACTTCGTTCTCTTTGCCCTCTTTGTCGTACTCCACAAAGGAATAGACCAGACAGCGGTAGGTCACCCCGTTGCTGGCTTCCACATTCTCGTTCCCACGATATATCAGCGTCTGCTGTTCCACACGGCGTCCGGTAGCCATGGGGAAAAGAATCCTGTCGCCCACTTTATAGTCTGCGGCATTGTAGGAGCGGGCATGAGCCAGTATGCTGAGCATGTCGAATATGCAGGTACTGTCGCTGTACTCCATGAATTCGGTTTCCCGCTGAGGATTGTACCATGTGCGCCTCTGCCTTACGTGCGACACTCCGTCGTTGTAAGAGAACCAGGCCTCGTCGCGCGTATGGCGTTTGCCTTCCTCGGCAGCCTTGCAGAAGTACATGGGCTCCAGGCGGTCGCTGACATAGCAGGTCAGCGTGTCGCGCATCTTGAAAAAGAGGTCGGCCTTCTTGCTGGTATGCGACAGCAGGTCAAAGCGGTATGCCGGGCGCAAGTGATAAGTGGAAGTCTCCGTGGTGAGCGTGGCATAGCCCACGTTTATCCAGATGAATTTCCAGTTAAAGTAAAGGTTATAGGACACTTTTTCTCCCGACTTGAACGCTTTGTTCTCGGCTGTGCATTGTGCCTGGGCAGGAGTCACATTCAGGACGCATAACGCCACCGCTGCCGCCCATGCCAACCGGCTGGCTTTCCTTTTAATAATTCCGGTTATTGTTCCGGTTCCGGTTTTTCTGTTTGTCTTCATCGGGTTTCTGTTTTTTCATATCATCGGGTTT
Organism: uncultured Bacteroides sp.; assembly: GCA_949296415.1. Classification (GTDB taxonomy): domain Bacteria; phylum Bacteroidota; class Bacteroidia; order Bacteroidales; family Bacteroidaceae; genus Bacteroides. The sequence goes on from CASFQC010000044.1 coordinate 1,184, forward strand.
CTGCTTGTCCAGGGGCCTGTCGTTCAGAATCCAGGTCTGGGTAAGCTCAAAATTGGCCTTCAGCTCCAACTGCTGCCAGTAGTAGAACACTTCTTCCGGCTGCAGCTTGGTGTCGTACTTTCCGGTATCCCACACACCGTTCCTGTTGGTGTCCTTCACCAGCCGCGCTCCGTAAGTGGATGGCGGGAGGAAATAGAAGTCTGCACTTCCGCCTTTCACGGTCACCGTGCGCACCACCTTGTCCTGTCCGTCAAGCAGTTCCACAAAGTCGCCGTCCTCCGCTCCGGTGATGTTGAAGAATATGGCTCCGTATTCCTCCAGTTTTTTCACCGTGAATTCGTTCCTTATCTTGTCTGTAAACAGGCCGTACAGTCCGTGTATGCCCGTAGAGTCCATCTCAAAGCAGTAGCTGTCACCGGGTATCCATTCGTCAGTGTAGATGTTGTACGACTTCAGGTCCAGCGTGTCCTGCTCCAGATAGCAGGGTATCTCCACCCACAGTGTATCCACCTTGTGCATCACCCTCATCATGGATGTGTCTATGCTGGCCACCGGTTCTTCGAAGGTCAATGAGAGGTAGTCGAACACGTCCAGCGAGGACGGAGCATATACGTCTACGGGCAGGAACTCGGTGTCGGGTCCCACTTTCTCTCCCCGTTCCTCGCGCTTTTTCCGTTCTTTTTCTTTCTTTTTGGCTTCTTCTATCTTCTCCTTGTCGGTCTTGGGCTTCTGTTTGGATACCAGCTTCAGCGTGTCGGTGCGCGGCACCAGCCGGTCCAGCGTGTCGGTGTAATAGTAGTCCAGCCTCATGGCCAGTGTGTCCTTCAGATATATCAGCGAGTCTTTTATCCAGTAGGTCAGGGTATCATTCCTTCCGGTAGGACACTCGACGATGAAGGCGTTGTTCTCATCGAAGTTCAGTCCTTCAAGTCTGGGCAACGTGTCCGATGGGGCGGTAAAATAGAGCGAGAACTTGTTTGGCACCAGCCTTTCGCTCCGTGCCAGCCGCTGGCGTGGGGTAGTCTTTTCCTTGAAACAGCGCAGCAGCACGTCGTCGGGAAGAAAGCGGGTATAGTCGCGCGGGATAATGGTGTCTATGGTAAGGGAGTCTATCCAGAAGGTGTCTTGTCTGACAGCGGGTTCCATGGAGGGAATGATGAGCGAGTCCTGGAAAGCTATCACCTCCATAGGCTGTGTGAAGGCAAAGTTCTGGTCTGCATCCTGCAAGGCATAGATGCGGTATTTTCCCGGAGCCACGCCGCGTATGGAGAAGCGTCCCCGGCTGTCGGTGCGCCCCACGCGGTCAAAGGGAAGCTTGTTGAATGCGGAGTCCTCCAGGTTGGCGTGCAGTCCCACCAGTATGCCTTTCACCGGTTCCAGGTCGGCGGCATTGAGCACGGTACCTCCCACGGCCATGGTGTCCAGCTGTTCGCCCGTGGAGAAGGTGAAGGTGAACCCCGGTAGAGGATTGCCTTCGTTGTTGTCCTGCACGGCATCGGCAAAGTCTATGGTATAGGTGGTGTTGGATTTCAGCGTGTCCTTCAGGGTGACGATGACGCGCTTGCTGCTGGCCTTTATCTCAGGCTGCTGCACCTGCGGAGGCGAGATGACTATCTTCTCCCCCGGCTTGTCAAGCACAATATATTCGTCGAATGTTATGGATATGCGCTTCTGTTTGGTGTTCAGCGAGCCGGGAAGGGGATTGGACGATACGAAACGCGGCGGTTCCTCATCATAAGGTCCTCCTTCCAGATGGCCTATGCTGGCGCAGGAGTACAGCGCGGCTGTAAGCAAGGCCAGTACGGACAGCCTTTGCAGCCTAAGCCTCTTCTTGTTCTTATGGTCTGATGATAACATGGCGCAAAAATAAGCGATTATTGTCACATAAAACATATTTACCTGAAAAATAAGCGCCCAAATTACGGAAATAAAAGAATTATTTGAATCCCGTTTGCCATTTGCCTTTTCCGGGACAGTTGTCTTCTGTTAGTGTTTTCGGACAAACTCTTACTTTGCAGCCATGCCTCCCGTAAGCCTTCCTGCTTTTATAGGATGGAATCAAAACAGCTTCTCACTTTTTTGTATTATCTTTGTCCGCAAAACCGCAAGGACATGCGCCGCGCAGGACGGGGCGCGCTGTCTTGCCCTAATTTAAAGACTGGTTGCGATGACAATAAAAAGCTTTTTTTCGTTCCGGCAGAACAAGTTCTTCTGGATAAACATATTGGCCATGCTGGCTGTGCTGGCAGTCGTGCCCTTTGCCGTGCTGAAGTGGATAGACCGCTATACGCATCATGGCGAGGCGGTGGTGGTGCCCGATGTGAAGGGCCTGCATGTGGATCAGGCCAAGGCCGCGTTTGCCAGCCGCAACCTGCAGGTGGAAGTGTCCGACTCCACCTATGTGGAGGGCGAGTCGGCCGGCTGCATACTGGATTGTAACCCGCCAGCCGGACAGAAGGTGAAGGAAGGCCGCATTGTCTATCTTACCATCAACACGCTGAACGTGCCGCTCCAGGAGGTGCCCGACGTGGCCGACAACAGCTCGGCACGCGAGGCACAGATGCGTCTGCTGGCTGCCGGGTTTGAACTGACCGACAACGATTCCGTGCCCGGAGAAACGGACTGGGTGTATAGTGTGAGATGCGGCGGACGCGAGTTGCATCCCAAGGAAAAGGTGCCGATGGGAGCCACGCTCACGCTGGTAGTGGGCAACGGCATGGCGGTACCCGACACTACAGTCACCGATTCGCTGGCAGCGGTCACCGACTCGCTCGGCCTGAAACGGAAACCCTACGGAACCGGAGATAAGGATAAGAAAGGAGAAGAGGCCGGAGGAGAAGACTCTTGGTTCTGACCAACCTTCTTTATAAAAAAACAAAACTGCATATGACGACTACAGACCGCTGGTGGCCCGATGGGCCGGATGATGACGACATGCTGGCCGACGATGCCCTGTCCGATGAGCTGGACGGAGACGCGGATACTGCAGACGGCGGCACGCCTGCCTTGTACGAGCATTTCCGCGTGGAGGTGGATCGCGGACAGGCCATGATGCGTGTGGACAAGTACCTGACGGACCGCATGCAGCGCGTGTCACGCAATCGCATACAGCAGGCGGCCGATGCGGGCATGCTCATGGTGAACGGTTCGCCGGTGAAAAGCAGTTATAAGGTAAAGCCGCTTGATGTCATTACGGTGATGATGGATCGTCCGCCTTATGACAACGAGGTGACGCCCGAAGACATTCCGCTTGACATTGTGTACGAAGATGACACTCTGATGGTCATTGACAAACCGGCAGGGCTGGTGGTGCATCCCGGACATGGGAACTGGCATGGTACATTGGTCAACGCCATAGCTTGGCATCTGAAGGACTTGCCGAAATACAATGCCGACGACCCCCATCTGGGGCTGGTACACCGCATAGACAAAGATACTTCCGGACTGTTGGTGGTAGCTAAGACTCCTGACGCCAAGACCGACCTGGGACTGCAGTTCTTCCACAAGACAACCAGACGCCGCTACCGGGCTTTGGTATGGGGAAACGTAGAACCGGACGAAGGCACCGTGACCGGCGACATAGGGCGGAACCCGAAAGACCGCATGTTGATGGCCGTACTGCCCGACGGGCAAGGCAAACATGCTGTGACTCACTACCGCGTGTTGGAGCGCTTCGGTTATGTCACATTGGTGGAATGTGTGCTTGAGACCGGACGCACACACCAGATAAGGGTGCACATGAAGCATATAGGACATACGCTTTTTAACGATGCGCGCTACGGCGGACATGAGATACTGAAAGGAACTCATTTTGCCAGATACAAACAATTTGTAAACAACTGTTTTGACATTTGCCCCCGGCAAGCCTTGCATGCCATGACACTGGGATTCAGGCATCCCGTTACCGGTGAGGAGATGGACTTCACCTCTCCGCTGCCCGATGACATGGAACGCCTCATCGGCAAGTGGCGGAACTACATCAGTAACCGAATATTAGAATGATGAAACGGATCATTGCTATTGTTGCCGGGGGGGATACCTCGGAGTATGAAGTGTCTTTGCGCAGCGCGCAAGGCATTTATTCCTTTATTGACAAGGAAAGGTACGAGCTTTATATCGTGGTGATGCACGGCACCGACTGGCACGTGCGGCTGTCCGACGGGCAGACCGAACCTGTGGACCGTAACGACTTCAGCTTCACACATGACGGGAACAAGGTAAAGTTTGACTTCGCTTATATCACCATACACGGGACGCCCGGTGAGGACGGACGCTTGCAGGGATATTTCGACATGATGCGCATCCCTTACTCCACCTGTGGCGTGATGGCCTCGTCACTTACATACGACAAATTCGCATGCAGCCAGTACCTTCATGCCTTCGGAGTGCGCATAGCCGAATCGTTGTTGCTGAAGACCGGACAAAGTGTGACTGATGACGATGTGGTGAACAAGATAGGATTGCCATGCTTCGTCAAGCCCAATCTGGGAGGTTCCAGCTTCGGAGTGTCCAAGGTAACGGCCCGCGAACAGATACAGCCCGCCATAGCGAAAGCCTTCGGCGAAGCCAAGGAAGTGGTGATAGAGGCTTTCCTTGACGGCACGGAAGTGACCTGCGGATGTTATAAGACCAGAAATAAAACCGTGGTGCTGCCCGTTACAGAGGTGGTGTCCCATCACGAATACTTTGACTACGCCGCCAAATATTGTGGCGATTCCGACGAGATAACCCCGGCACGTCTGTCAGACAACCTTACGCAACGCATCCGGCAGCTTACCTCTGTTATATACGACATACTGGGAGCGGCAGGCATTATCCGTGTGGACTACATCATCACGGAAAGCGAAAAAATCAATCTGCTGGAGGTGAACACCACGCCGGGAATGACGGCCACCAGCTTCATCCCACAGCAGGTGAAGGCCGCCGGAATAGATATGAAAGACGTGATGACCGATATCATTGAAGACCGACTTGAGAACAGCTTCTGACTCTTCTGACTTTTCGCTAAACCTGATCATATTATGAACACTGAATTCGACGACATTCGTCCTTATCTTGACTCCGAACTGCCCCAGGCAGTGGAGGAACTGCTTGCCGACGAGGCGTTCAGAAAGGCCATCGCCACAGTGATGCCCGAAATGTCCTTTGACGTGTTGGCCGGAATCATGCGTGCCTGCCGCACCAAGTATGAATTTCAGACGCGTCTATGTTATGGCTTTCTGCAGAAAATCATTGACCGGTGCACCACCGGACTGACTTTGGATTATGCGGCGCTTCCGCATGACAGGGAAAAGGCTTATACTTACTTGTCTAACCATCGCGACATCGTACTTGACTCTGCCTTCCTCTCCATGCTGTTCGTGAAGCAGGGAATGGATACGGTGGAGATTGCCATAGGCGACAACTTGCTTATCTATCCGTGGATTAAGACGCTGGTGCGCGTCAACAAGTCGTTCATCGTGAAAAGAGGGCTGTCCATACGCCAGCAGCTGGAGTCGTCCATGCACATGTCGCGCTACATGCATTATGCCATCGGCGGAAAGAAACAGTCCATATGGATGGCGCAGCGCGAGGGACGTGCCAAGGACTCGGACGACCGCACGCAGGAAAGTGTGCTGAAGATGCTGGCCATGGGAGGAGAAGGCACACCCGCACAAAGCCTGAGGCAGATGCACATTGTGCCGCTGGCCATATCCTATGAATATGACCCATGCGATTTCCTGAAAGCCAAGGAATTCCAGCAGAAACGAGACAATCCTTCATTTAAGAAGTCCATGGCCGATGACCTGGAGAGCATGAGGACGGGCATTATGGGCTATAAGGGACATGTGCATTTCCAGGTGGCTCCGTGCATTGACGCGCAGCTGGAGGAATGGGGCGACGGCATGCCGCGGCAGGCCATGTTCGCCCGTGTGGCCGCACTCATAGACAAGGGCATACACTCCAGTTACCGCATCTACCCCAACAATTACGTGGCTTACGACCTGCTGGACGGCTCGCATGGATTTGAAGGAAAATACAGTGCGGACGACAAGGCGCGTTTCTGTGACTATCTGGACAGGCAGTTGGAGCGCATAGACTTGCCTGTGAAAGACACGCCTTTTCTGCGCGGAAAGATGTTGCATATGTATGCCAATCCGCTGGTCAACCAGCTGGCAGCCCAAGGCGAAGACTGATGGTACCGGCATTCGGAAAGAGATTGGCCTATATGCTGGCCGCCTCCGCGCTTGGACTGGCTGCCGCATCGTGTGGGGAAGAGAAGTACCGTTACCCTTCAGTGAGACTGGAGTATCTTACCGCCTTTTCCGACGCGGAGGGCGGGCTGACGGAAGTGCGTACCGATGCCGGGCGGCTCTATCCTGTGTCGTCGGGGCTGGAAGATGTGCGCATAGCACCCGACTCGCTTCTGCGCATCATCGGCAATTATGCCATCGGGCTCACCGCAGGAGGTGATTCGGCGGTCTGTATCTATGCCGTGAGACAGGTCATCGCGCCTGAGCCTCGTCCGGCAAGCTGGTTCAAGGATGGAGTGAAGACTGACGAGGCCAGTGTGGGCAGCATATGGATGGGATGGGACTATCTGAACATCATGCTTGAGGTGAAGGCGCAGTCGGGAACCCATACGTTCGGCTTTGTGGAAGATAGCTATACGGTGGATACTGCGTCGGGAGAGGCCGATGTGCGGCTTACGTTGTATCATAATGCCGGATCCGACGTGCAGGCATATACCCGGCGTGCCTACCTTTCGGTGCCGCTGTCACAGTATGCTTCACCCGGCGTGGAGCGTGTGCGTGTGACGTTCCGTGTGAATGCCGGTGATGAAGGATGGAGAAGTTGGACATTTGAATACAAGCCCCGGTGAGGGGATTTCCCGATTACCGCCTTACGTGCGCCATGGCCGGTATGGAGCGTAACGCATAGCGGGTACACGCATAGGCGCAAAGGGAACCGGCCAGGAACAGGGTGCCGGCGGTGAGTGTCATGTCGCCCAGTCCGGCCAGCGGCGACACGAATCCGCCTGCCACGAATCCCATGGCTCCGAGCAGTGCCGAGGCGATGCCTGCATTGTGGCGTTCGCTGTCCATGGCCAGTGCGCTTGAGGCAGTGAACGTCATGCCTGCCATGCCCAGCATGCAGAACAGCAGTGCCTCGTATATCCAGAATCCGCATCCCCACCATAACATGCAGAACAGCAGGCCGGCAAACACCATCATGCCCCTGCTTCCTGCCAGCAGCGCCCGTTCCATGTTGCTGAACCGCACGGCGGCGGCTGTGGCGGCCACCATGGCTACCGCATTGGCACCGAAACACAGACTGAAGGCTATGGGCGACAGGCCGTAGTGTTGCTGCATGATGAAGGGTGCCGACGCTATGTTGGCAAACAGCACGCTCATGGTGAATCCATATTGCAGTATGTAGAGCACGTAACGGCGGTTGCCCAGCACGTCGCTCAGACTGTAGAGCATGTCTTTCCAGCGGGTGTCGTGACGCTCTTCTTCGGGCAGTGACTCGTCGGAACGCAGGCTGCACACCAGCAGCGCTGCGCCCAGCAGGAAGAGACACCAGAATATGCCGTGCCATCCGGCCACACCAGCCAGCATTCCTCCTATAAGCGGCGCAGCCACCGTGGCCACTCCGTTGATGGAGGCTATGGCGGCCAGCGTCTTGCCCAGCTGGCGTCCCGAATACTTGTCGGCCGCTATGGAACGCGATATGACTACGCCTCCCGATCCTGCGATGCCTTGTAGCAGGCGGAGAGCCACAAACTGCATGATGTCGCGTGCGAACAGGCAGCCCAGCGTGGAGAGCAGGAACAGTACCAGCGACAGCGTCAACGGGGTGCGGCGTCCGTAGCGGTCGCTCAGCGGGCCGAATATCAGTTGCCCTACGGCCAGACCCACCATGCTGGTGGTCAGTCCGAGTTGCACCATCGTGGAACTGGTGTTGAAATAGGCTGCCATGCCCGGAAGGGTGGGCAGATACATGTCCATGACAAAGGGACCGAAGGCGCTCAACACGCCCAGGAAGGTCAGCATGGATATCTGTGAATTGGCTCTGTTCATTTTCCTTTCTGTTTTCCGGCTGCAAAATTACAGTAGCACGGCGTTTCCGTCCATGGCTTTACTTGTACAAAACATTTCATTTTCGGAACTCATCCTTCTTATACAAGCTTTCTGACCCTTTTGTAGCCGCCGTATCTTGGACTAAAAAGACCGCCGGATGTAAGTCCGTCCGCAGCCGACGGTGTATATGTCCACACCGTGGAGAGCACGGACTCGCGCCGGACTGTTTTTATGAGAGACGGCGGAGGCCTTCCTTTTGCCGTCCGGGAGCCTTTCCCCGGCTTCCTGCCAAGTGTGGCGTGGGGTTTGCTCCGGAAAAATGAAAACCGTATCTTTGCGCTATGAACCATGGATGAGACCTGTTATGGAGCATGTAGCCACACATCATACGGAGGAAGGTCGTCCGGAGGTTTTGCCTTCGGACGTGCAGTCCATATACTATGTGGAGACCGGCCTGGCCTCGTTGGAACAGAACCCCCTGCACTTTCAGTGCGGCATCTACCTGATATGCGTGGAGGGCTGTGCGGAGGTGTCGACAGGCGTGCAGCAGTATAAGGTAGACGCCACCACCGAACTGATATTCCTTACCGGCACCCTGATGCGGCTGGTGCGGGCATCGTCAGACTTCAGGGTGCGTCTGCTGATGTTTCCAAAAGATGTGTTTCTTAAGGCCGTGCTCCCTATAGACACCCCATACTTTAACTACGCTTATGAGCATCCCTGCTACCGTCACACCGATGACGAGCGCAGCCGCCGTACCTGGCGCGAGATAAATCTGTGGATGGATTTGGCCCGTGCCTTGTTTACGGATGGCAATTCGCAGTTCCGTGCCTTGCAGGAGCACGACTATCTGCAGGGTCTGCTCATGTGGCTGTTCAACACCATACAGGAAAAAAGCCTTTCGCTCAAGAACCAGTACAGCCGCAAGCAGCTGGTGTGCCACCAGTTCATGCAGCTGGTGCGCCGTTACGGCACGGAACAGCATCAGGTGGCATTCTACGCCCGGCGGCTGTGCATATCGCCGCGCTACCTGCATCAGGTCACTGTCCTCTACATGGACGGGCGCACTCCCAAGCAACTCATTGACGAGCAGTTGGTGGCCGAGGTCAAGGTGATGCTCAACGACCCTTCGCTTTCCGTCACCCAGATAGCCGAGCGGCTTCAGTTTGCCGACCAGTCTTACCTTTGCCGCTTTTTCAAGAAGAATACGGGAATGTCGCCCAAGGATTTCAGGGCGAAGAATCTGGACAGCTGACCGTTCCGTGCGTGTCTGCGCCGCTGTCCGTTTGTCTGTGTGCGTAAAAGAAAAGGAGCGCGTGCGCAACCTTTCTGTAGGGTTGTCCACGGCTCCTTGCCTTTTGTCTTTATAAGGGGATGCGGGAGAGTCACTTGTTGTCGTTCTGCCTTATCTCCACCCGCCTTATCTTTCCGCTTATGGTCTTTGGCAGCTCATTTACAAACTCGATGACGCGCGGATATTTGTAGGGTGCCGTCACCTGTTTCACGTAGTTCTGCAGTTCTTTGGCCAGTTCGTCTCCGGCCTTGTCCTTGTAAGCTTTCGACAGTACGATGGTGGCTTTCACCACCTGTCCCCGGATTTCGTCGGGCACTCCGGTGATGGCGCATTCCACTACGGCCGGATGGGTCATCAGCGCGCTCTCCACTTCGAACGGGCCTATGCGGTATCCGCTGCTTTTTATCACGTCGTCGGCCCGTCCCACGAACCACAGGTATCCGTCTTCGTCTTTCCAGGCCACGTCTCCGGTGTAGTATATCCCGTCGTGCCATGCTTCCCGGGTCCGTTCGGGGTCGCGGTAGTATTCTTTGAAGAGGCCCAGCGGCTTTCCCTTGTCAGTGCGTATCACAATCTGCCCCTGTTCTCCCGCTTCTACCGAGCGCCCTTCATGGTCTATCAGGTCTACGTCATACTGCGGGTTGGGCAGTCCCATGCTTCCGGGTTTGGGTTCCATCCATGGCATGGTGGCTACGGTCAAGGTGGTTTCGGTCTGTCCGAATCCCTCCATCAGCCTTATGCCTGTGAGCTTTTTGAAAGTCTCGAACACAGACGGGTTCAGTGCCTCTCCCGCAATGGTGCAGTACTTCAGGCTGCTGAGGTCGTATTTCGTCAGGTCTTCGTGTATGAGGAAACGGAATATGGTAGGCGGGGCGCAGAGCGACGTCACGTGGTAGTCCTGCATCTGCTGCAGGATGTTGGCGGGCGTGAATTTCTCGTGGTCGTAGACAAAGATGTTGGCTCCTGCGAACCACTGTCCGTACAGCTTTCCCCATACGGCCTTGCCCCATCCTGTATCGGCTATGGTAAGGTGCAGGCTTTGTTCCGTAAGGTTGTGCCATATGCATCCGGTGACGATGTGTCCCAGCGGGTAAGTGAAGTCATGGGCCACCATCTTCGGCTCGCCTGTGGTTCCGCTGGTGAAGTACATCAGCGAGATGTCATCGTTGGAGTTGGGGTGTTCGGGTCTGATGAAAGGCGCCGCGTGCTCTATGCCTTTGTGAAAATCCTCAAATCCTTCCGGAATGTCGGGACCCACACTGACCAGTTTTTCCACGCTGGGTGATTCGGGCATGGCGGCGAGGATGTGTCCGGTGATGGTCTGTTCTCCGGCGGCCACAATCATTTTGATGTCTGCGGCGTTGCAGCGGTACACTATGTCTTTCTTGGTGAGCAGATGGGTGGCAGGGATGGCTACGGCTCCCAGCTTGTGCAGTGCGATGATGCTGAACCAGAACTCATACCTGCGTTTCAGTATGAGCATCACCATGTCGCCGTGTCCTATTCCCAGCGACTGGAAGTAGGAAGCCGTCATGTCGGTATATCGTTTGATGTCGGCAAAGGAGAACTGCCGGTGTCCGCCTTTGTCGTCGGTCCAGAGCAATGCGGGCTTTTCTGGCTGTTCGTCGGCCCAGGCATCTACCACGTCGTAGCCGAAGTTGAAGTTTTCCGGCACATTGATATGCAGGTTCTTTTTGAAATCCTCTTGGGAAGTGAATGTGGTTTGTTTCAGAAATCTTTCTACCATAATGATGTTATGCTGACGAATGGTCGGTTCCGGGTATGGCGTCCGCACCTGGCCGTATGGTGTTTTTTCCTGTTCCGGTCCTGCCGCTCTCCGGATTTTAGCCTTCCATTCTTGGGGTTATCCTTTCTCGTTCAGATGATGATGGCCAGGAACCGTACGGGAGTGCCGTCCAGCGCTTTCATTCCGTGAGGTAGTGCGGAGTTGAAGTATATGCTGTCTCCGGCGTTCAATATCAGTTCTTTCCCGTTGATGCTCAGCAGCATTCTGCCCTCGGTCACCATGTTGAATTCCTGTCCTTCGTGGGTATTGTAGTACATGGGGTTGTCGTTTGGCTCCACGGTCACAATGAAAGGGTCGGCTTTGCGTCCTTTGAATCCTGCGGCCAGCGACTGGTATTTGTACACTTTAGTCCGCTCTACGCTTATGCCTTTCCCGGCACGGGTCAGGAAGTAGGTACTCATCTTGGGCTCTTCGCCGAAGAGGAGCACATCCAGTGGTATGTTGCAGTGACGGGCCACTTTCTGCAACATGCTTACCGATATGTCGTATTCGCCCGATTCGGCACGTTCATAGTCGGCAGGCTCTATGCCGCAGTTGCGGGCCATCTCTCCGGTCGAGAGTTCCAGCACGTCGCGCAGTCCGCGCAGACGTTCGGCTATTTGTCTTATTTGCTCGTCCATAATCTTGATGGTTGTTTATGTGGTTATAGATTGTGGCGTGGCATGTCTTTGTCTGGAGGGCGGGTATGTTCCGTTCCCTGTTTTCAGTACATGCTTGCCTTCATGGCGTTGATTACGGCAGCGGTGAAGCCGTCGTGTTCCATACTGTTGATGCCCCTTATGGTATATCCGCCGGGAGTGCACACCTTGTCTATTTCGGCAGCCGGATGGGTGTCGTTGTTCAGTATGAGTTCGGCGGCGCCTTTCAGCGATTGGGCTACCATGCGCATGCCGTCTTTGGGATATACCCCCAGCTCGATGCCTGCCTGCATTCCGGCCTGTATGTACTTCAATGCATAGGCTATGCCACACGATGCCAGTGAGGTGGTGGCGGCAATCTTTTCCTCGGGTATGAGCATGGCCAGTCCCATTTCGGAAAATATGTCCAGCAGGAGTCTCTCTTGGTCCGGGGTGGCGTTACGGCTTGCGATAAGGGTCATGCTGGCCAGTTCGCTGATGGCTGTATTGGGTATGATTCTGAACATGGGCAGCCTCGTTTCTCCGGCAAACGCTGCCAGCTCGTTGAAGGTGACGGCGGCTGCGGCCGACACCAGTATCTGGCTGTCGGCCCAGTGCAGTGCGCTTGTCACTTCTTTCATCAGCCAGGGCTTTACGGCCAGTATCACCATGTCGGCGCCTTCGGCTGCCTTGCGGTTGTCGTGGGTGACGGACATGTCGGGAAACTCGGCTTTCAGCCGGTCAAGCTTGCCTTGCGACGGGTTGGACACAATGATGTCACTGGCTTTGGCTATAGTGCCTTTTGCCAGCCCGCGGGCTATGGCGCCTCCCATATTGCCCGCGCCTATGACGGCTATTCTCATGATGCTTCAGTCTTCTTTATGCTATGGTTTATGGTGCAAATATACAGATTTGTCTTGGCTTTTGGCCTGCGGGGCGGGTTATTTTGTTATTCTTCCATGGTTATTCCCATTTTTTCCATCAGGAAACAGGCGTTCATGTTGTGTGCCAGTCCCGGGCGCATGCGGTAAGAGAAGTCCAGCCGTCCGTCCTTTATCTCGGCCTCAAAGCAGAAGTTTTTTATGTGTCCGGGGAAGTGTCCGGCCAGTGTGCCCAGCAGCAGGTCGTGGGTGGCGATGATGCCGTTGGCGTCCAATCGCATGAACTGCCTTATCAGGGCCAGCGAACCTTTCTGTTTGTCGGTGGAGTTGGTGCCTTTCAGTATCTCGTCCAGTATGATGAAGAGCTTTTCGCCCGCTTTCAGCTTGTCTATGATGCGTTTCAGCCGTTTCAGTTCGGCAAAGAAATAAGACTCATTGTCTGTCAGCGAGTCAGTGGTTCGCAGGCTGGTGACCAGTTGTGCCGGACAGAGTTCCATACGTCGTGCGCAAACCGGCATTCCGGTGCACGCCAGCAGGAAGTTCACGCCTACGGTGCGCAGGTAGGTGCTTTTGCCGGCCATGTTGGCGCCGGTCACTATGATGAAGGCGGGTCGCAGGGTCATCTCCATGTCGTTGCGCACGCAGCGTCCGGCCTGCATCAGCGGGTGTCCCAGTCCTTCGGCTTTCAGGTAGAAAGGGGATGCGGTGTGGCTGTCGCCGGTCATCTGCCGCACGTCGTCCCCGTCGAGCAGGGTGGGGAAGGGGTAGTCGGGATGGTTGTAGGCAAACGTGCCCATGGCGCAGAGGGCGTCGGCCTTGCCTATGGCGTCCAGCCATCCGGGCAGCCGTGTGGCATACTGTTCTTTCCATGCCTCTATGCGCATGGTCTGCCACAGCTCCCAGCAGAAGGTGCCGTTGAGCAGGGCATACATCAGGTAGTTGTTACGCTGGTCCAGTCCGTTCATCAGCTGGTCCAGCCGGGCTATGGCTTCCGGCGCGTGGTTGCCCTCACCGCTTATCGTTTTCTTCAGTGCCTGCAGTTCGCGGCTTTTCATGTCCTGGCTGTCGGCCAGGGCGAGCAGACGGGCGTAGACGCCCAGTATCTGGAGCTTTTTGCCGTATACTACCTGCATCTTGCTTATCCGTCCTGTGAAGCAGAAGCTCAGCGTGAGGCAGGCTGCCCATGTCATGCCCCAGAGCGAGCCGGGCACCAGTCCGGTCACTGTAAGTGCCAGTCCTGCCGCGTTGGCGGCGGTCACCATGGCGGGCAGCATACGCAGCAGCCTGTTGCGGCGGAACACGGAATCTGTCGCGGCCCAGGCGCGCAGCTCGTCGTCATTGGCCGCCTTGCCCTTGTGCAGCAGCCCAGTGATGCGGAAGCGTTGGCGGAATGCGTGCATGTGCTTCAGCTCGGCCACGGCCTCCTGACGCCGCACAATGTCGTCCTTCTGTTCCATGTGCCGGGACAGCCATGCGGCCAGCTGCCTGCGTCCGGGAGCGGTGCAGGTGCGGTTCATGCTTTGGAACAGCGAATGCGGGCCGAAGATGTCAAGGTCAAAGGCATAGTCGTGCTGCGGGTCCTGCAGGTCGGCCCCGTCGTCAAAGGCGCTGAAGTCATAGTCCAGTGCAGCCAGTTCCTGCCTGCACACTTCGGCTTCCTTTTCCAGATATTCTTTTCGGGCGAACAGGCGGTTGTGCAGCTTCACCAGCAGCAGGAACAGGGCTGTTCCCGTTACGGCTATGGCGGCCACTGTACCCCAACCCTCGGAGCGTGCCGCCACAATGGCGGCTATCGTGGCGGCAAACAGCAGCAGCCTCAGGGTGCCGGTGCGGTATATGCGGCGCTGCACGGAGCGCAGGCCGTCTTCTGCTTTCTTCAGGTCTCCGGCATATGTATCGGCCGGTGTGCGGGTGGTATTTTCCATATTTCTTGTAGCGGTTGTTACAGAGGTTACGTTGGTGGCCGTAATGGCATTCCATACGCCTTTATGTCGTAAGGCATAGGGAAAAATCACGTTTTTTGCGGGTAAAGTTACTGATGGCGGACGAAAAACGCAATTTTATTTTGCGTTGCCCCCGCTTTGCCTTATCTTTGTGTGAGGCTTGCGGCACCTGTCCGACGTCAGGCGGCGGGAAGACAGGAAGCACCATTCATCATCATCAAGCGGAACGAATCATGACCAACGAACGGACAAAAAACGCTATCTCGCGCACGGAGCTTAAGGAACGCATCATCAGCGTGTCCACCGAAGCTTTCAAGACCCACGGCGTGCGCGGCATCACCATGGACGACATCGCCACCCAAATGGGCATATCCAAACGTACCATATATGAGCTTTTCGCCGATAAGGAAGCCTTGCTGGAACAGTGCATCATGCGTGGGCGCGACGAGCAGGAAGCTTACCTGCAGTCGGTGCGCCGCACGGCATCCAACGTGCTTGAGGTGCTTCTCCACATGTTTCTTTTCAGTGTGGAGCGTTTCCACTCGGTAAGTAAAAAGTTCTTTGACGATATCAGGAAATATCCCAAAGCCTATGCGTGCATCACGGAGAAGCAGCGGAAAGACTCCGAGAACATGATGACCTTCTTCAACGAGGGCGTGCGGCAGGGCATCTTCAGGGACGACGTCAATTATCCCATCGTACACATGCTGCTGGTGTCGCAGCTGGACCGGCTGATGGACGATGACATGCGCAACCAGTATCCCATTGTCGAAGTCTACGAGTCCATCATCTTTACTTTTATCCGGGGTATCTCCACAGAGAAGGGAGCCTGCGAGCTCGACCGCTTCATCGCCTATTACCGCCGCAACGGCCATTCGTCCGTGCGCTGAGTACCTGTTCTGGGGGGCATTGTCTCTACGGATCCGTTTTTGTCATTCTGACACTTTGCTTTCTTTTAACACGGAGAATCGTTTGTTTTCGTGCCTTCGGAGGTCTGTTGGAAAAGAACGCAGGCATTTTGCCCCATTTTCCGCATATCATGCTGTATGCTAATGGAATAAGCCGATTTTTTAACACTTGGGAACCTGCCCTTCTGTGCGGAAAATCCGCCTTTCAGTTCCTTTTTCCCCCGTTTTTACGTCACCTCCGGCTGTCCGACAGGTTGTCCGTCGGCGGGTGATATATGGTCCGCCGGCCGATGACAGGTCATCCGTCGGCGGGCAATGCGTCGGCAGCCCGTGTTTTCCGGGTCGTCCGTCGGCTGTGTGATGAATAAATATGCAGAGACAGGCCGAAAATCCCCGGTTTCTGCATAAATATGCAGTTGCTTTTGCATAAATATGCATAGACTTGTGCTTTTTTGAAAAAGTGCCGGTTAGCGGAACAGACGTTTTCCGCGCAAAGTGAAAGGGTAAAAGAGGAAATGAGTGGCAAAATGATAATCGGGAGTCCTGCATGTGTGGGGACTCCCGATGGGATAGACAGGTTTGCCTGTATGTTTTTTCTAAAAGCCTGTTTAAGGGATAAAATTGATTTGCGAAAAAGGATTCAAATGCCATGTCATTCCTGTCGTAGAGACGCGGCGTGCCACGTCTCTACAGCAGCAGGGCAAATGATTTTTCGCAATCCATTTCTTATTCGGCACCCGGCACGCCTTCGGCCAGTGTGGGCGGATTGGAAGTCCCGTCGGTCTGCACGAAGTGGAATTCGCAATCCCTCGAGTTGTCGCGGTTATAGTCCGTGATGGCTCTGTTCAGTTCGGCGGTGGTTGTCTCCCAGTCAGGCTGTCCGTCCGCACCGAGAGGCACCTGGGTGAGTCGGTTATGTTCGCCATAGTAGATGCCGGTGAGCGAGGAATCTTCCACTCCGCCCGTCAGCACCCGTCCCGAGCTGTAGGTTGCAGCTATGGGGACATAGTAGTTCTGGTGTCCGATAAAAGGCTGTGCTCCTACAGGGGATTGGGCCGTACCGGCAAAGTAGCAGCCTGCGATATAGTCATCGGTATCGCCGAAGCCCACAAGCCCGCCGGCGTAACCCGAACGGTTTTCCGACTCCACACCCGTAACCTCGGCCAGAGAATGGCAGCCGTACACCCTGCCTGCACTGAGCCACCCTATCAGGCCGCCGGCATATCGGGGCGAGCTGACGCGGCACGCCGCTGTGGTGTGGCAGGCGGTCAGTCCGCGCCCGTCCAGGTAGCCTATGATGCCTCCACCTTCGGACAGACCGGTGACGTCGGCTCCCGAAGAGCAATCGCGCAATTCCGTGTTCTGCGTCCCGTAGAGGTAGCCCGCGATGCCTCCGGCCATGTCGCCCGTTACGTGGCAGTCCTCTGTGACGTGACAGTCTTTCACGGTTTGCCTCAGCGTCTGCATGGCCACCTGACCCACGATGCCGCCCACTTGGCTGTAGGCTCCGTTTGCAGTGAAAGTACCTTGTGCGGTGCAGTTGCTTATTGTGCCTGCGTCGTGGGCATACCCCACGATGCCGCCCACCATGGTGAGACTGGTGCGGCTGGAGCCGCCATCCACCGACCCTCCGTCAATGGTTCCCCGGAAGGTACAGTTCTTTATCCGTCCGTGGCTGCACTCCCCGGCTATGCCACCGGCGCGGTGGCTCTCGCTGTCGCCCGTGTAGCGTATGTCGCCCTCTACCGTGAGGTTGATTACTTCCGCCCCGTCCATTACCATGCGGAAGAGACCGTGGTGGTTGTGGTCGTTCTCAATGCGCATTCCGCTGATGGTATGCCCTGCACCGTCGAACGTGATGTCGCCTCTGAGGTCTATCTCCTCTCCCCAGTTATGGGTTTCCGTGTAGTAGTCCGGCATGTCTTTTCCCAACACGATGTCGGCGGCCAGCACGGCACCGGTATCCGGATTTCCATCATAGATGCCCCGTCCCCATACGCGCAGTCCGCGTTCGGTGCGGATGATGTAGACACCGGCGGCTTCGTCATAGGTCAGGTCATTCTCGGTGTAGGTGTCGTAATAGTCAGATTCGGTCTGTCCGCCTCAGCCGTTTTCCTCTGGGGCGTCATCGGAACAGGCTGTTGTCAGTGTGAGGCACAATGTGGTTGCCAGCAGGCTTGTGCCAATTGTTCGGATTACATCTTTGTACTTCATTGCTGTTTTGTTTAATGTTATTTAATGTGATAGCGGTAACATAGCGGCATAGGCATTATGGCGTTTGATAGGTTGTTTGGACGGTGCCGCTGTGTTTCCAGAGCCAAAGTTACGCAGATTTGTTATAAAACATACAGCTTTTTATAAGGATTTTTGTAAGGAAAGGGGGAATGGGCGGTTGGGTACGAGAGCGGTGACTGACGGAATATGGTGGACAGGGTGAAGGCCGTTCAAATTCTCCTTTTTGAGAGCTTGTTAAAAATACTAATATGAACCGTTATGAACTTGACGTGAATATAGCCGGATAAGTAACTTTACATTAAAAAATGGAAGTTTATGGAGAAAGAAAAGATTTATCAAGAAATCAGGAATTTATCCCGGAAGCTGCAAAAGGATGCGGCTGTATATACAAGGGCAGATGTGGCCTATGAGTTGCGCGGTTTCGGCGTGGAGAAAGACTCCTTCGAGGTGGAAAGGCTGGTGTGGGAAGCCTATAAGCATTTCAATGAGGACGCGGCTATAGGCCAGGCCTTCTACGACAACGGGAAGAAACGTCCGCTGGTGTCTGGCGGCAGGCTGGACCATCTGATGGAAACGGGCGATGACAATGCCCTCTTCCCCTTGCTGCAGCGCGAGTTGGAGAGTGGAGGTGACTCCCTTTTGGCTTTGGAACAGGCTGTGACGCAGATTATGGACAGAACTATGCTGGCCAAGGCGGGGCAGGCCGTGCTGGCCACCGTAGTGGGCACACAAGGCGTGGCTAAGGTGAGGAACGAGGCCACTGCCGTGTTCAATAGCTATTCTGGGCTGGTGAGCAGGTATGACGATGCCAAGGGACAGGTGAAGTACCTGATGGCGGATTTTGTCAAGCTGCGCACCCGCGTATGCGACGCCTACCGCCGCTACGCCATGATTCTGACCGATGCCTTCGGCGATTCCGTCAAGGCCGTGGAACCGAGGTTGTTCGACTTCGACTCGGTGGAGTGGCTCGATGTACAGGGTATGCTGCAACAGGTCAAGCTGGACTATGACCGCATTGCGGAGAAGTGTTCCATGCTGATGAGCGACATATCCGAAAACTTCTCGCAGTCGTTGAATGCGGCAAGCAGGTCTTACCGTAGCGCGGAGAGCAAGAAGGCCGGATTGGTGCTGGCGGCCTTGAACATGGCGTCGCACTATGCGGATGCCGCGCAGAAAACCACGGAGATGAAACAGGAACTGCTGTCGCTGAAGAACAGCGTGAAGCACGACGTCACGCTGGTGAAAGGAGATTTGGGCCGTCTGACGGTCATCTACAAGACATTGAATGACCTCTATATTCCGCAAAGCGAAGTGTTCTGCCGTTTCAGCAACCAGGTGTTCACTGCCGAATGGAAAAAGCTGACGGACATGCTCTATGCCGACACTCAGGCAAAGGCGTTGAAACAACGCCGCGACGGGCTGCTGGACGAGGTGAAGGAACTGGAGAAAGACATGGCTGACGAGGAGATGAACATAAGCTACTACACGTCCCACATAGATGAGTGCAAGCAACTGCTGGACAGCCTGCGCGACCAGTACATGCTGGCCAAGGCTGGCAAGCCTTCCCGTCCGTCGGGCTTGGCTAATCTGTTCAGCTTGGGTACGGCCAAGACAAAGTATAACCGCAGCTTGTACGAGTGGAACCAGGCGTGCAAGCCGGTCATATCGCGTTTCGACGACCTGTAGGTGGACGTGAAGCTGGACACCGACGAGCTGAACCAGCTGCAGTCTGACCTGGACAAGAACCGCCTCCGCCACCGGGAACTGAAGCAGGAACTGGAGCGGAGCAACCGCAAGCTGGCGGAGACACTCCAGGCCAATCCTTCCTTGCGTGCCGCCATGCTACCCCATCTGGAGGCTGTGATAAAGTTGTTGCGCATGGGCAGGGAGATAGCCGAAAGCAAACTGGACAGGAAGCTTGCAAAGGCCGTGTCCGTCACCTGCCAGGATACGGCATTACCTGCCGAAGTGAGCCGCAATCTGGAGGCGTTGGCACAGGCTGTGAGGGAACAGGCTTATGTGGACGGCGATGCGGTGCGCCGGGTAGTGGACCAACCTGCAGATAGCACGCGGGCACAAGACGTGCCCGTCGAACAGTTGACGGATGGCGACGTGGAGCAGCTGACCGCAGCCGGAAACGTGGCCTTGCAAGGAACAGTGGACTTGTTGCAGGCCTGGGGCCATTTGCAGGCCATGCGCGCGCAAAGTGCCATTGCCCACAAGGCCTACGACGAAGAACTGGCCAAACTGAAAGACGCCTTCCGCCGCAATCTGGCCGAGATAGACGATAAAGCCGCCGTGCTGCGCGAGAGCATACGCAGAATGAATACGGCGGAGAACTACGACCAGTTGAAGGAAGGATTGCTGTCGTTGGCCGGGAAAGACAATGTGTTTACCGAGGAAGACTGGAAACAGTTCCTTGACGGGAAAAAGACCATTACTTTATGAGATTTGTCCAATCCTGCAGGTGCTGTCGCTTTGTCGTCGGAAAACAAGGTTTTCGGATCAAAGCCTCAGGTATATTCTGTGCCTGTCGGTCTTGATTCCTGTACGCCTCACGGCCTGCAGAACGTGAATTTGTATATTGGAAACAAAAGTAAAAGTAGCATATCATGTACACGAATAAGGAAAAAGAGTATGCCCTCAATTGCTGGGAGTATGTAAGAAAGTACGGAGACGATATACCCGATTCGGTCTGGGAAGAACTGGGTAAGACCAGGAAACGTTTGGGCATATCGTGGGGACGTGGACACGCCATAGCTAAGGAAGTGCAAATGAAGGGGAACCCTGTTAGTTGGTTGAAGGTACCCGAGCCTGCTCCTGTGGAAGTGCTTGCAGGTAGGGAAATGGAATATGCCATGGCTTGTTGGGAGCAGTACCGGCAGTATGGTGACAAGATTCCGGATAAAGTTTGGAATGAATTGGGTAAGCTCAGGGAAGGTTTGGGCATATCGTGGGGACGCGGCCATGTCATAGCTAAGGAAGTGTCAAGACGGGGAGACCCTCACGGGTGGATAGCAGTGGACGGTCAGGCTGATTCTGCCCTCACGGACGAGGAAGAAGGCTACCCGTCGGACAGACAGGAAAAGGAGGATACCGGAACGGAAGTTATAGAGGAGACGGATGAAACGCCCGAAACGGGGCAACCAGTTGCCGGGTATACAGAACCGGATTCTTCGGTGAGTGTCGCGCGGAGTGGCAGACGTAGGCAGGCTCAGCAGGATTTGGGATTGGATGACGATCGCGAGCAGGCCCGTATGGAACATGCCATACAGCAGGAGGAAGAACGCCGCTTGAAGAAGGAGATAAGGCGCATGGAAATAGAAGAGTCGGCTTCGTATAAGTTGACGCAAGGCATAGCCAAGTACATGGATAAATATTTCCTGGATCCGCTCATCGGCTTCTTTCTGCCAGGGATAGGCGATTTCCTTACTTCGGCATTGGTGCTGCCTTTCATCTATGTCAGTGCGGTGAAAATCCGCTCTTTCCCTCTGACCTTAGCCGTGATATTCAATGTGTTGCGCGATGTGGCCATAGGACTTATCCCTATGTGGATAGGCGATTTGCTGGACTGCGTGAACCGTGGTTACTTGCAGAACACCCGTCTGATAGTAGGCTTTGTGGAAGACGACAAGGAAACTATAGAGAAAGTCAACAAGAAAGCCGTTTGGATGGGAATAATGATAGTGGTGTTCTGTGTCATCATTTATCTGTTGGTGAAGCTAGCCCTTGCCATTAGCGAGTGGATAGGCAGTTTGTGGACCAGCATATTCTCTTAATGATAAAAACATATGTCTATGCGTACTTTTTATGCCTGGCTTATAGCCAATGTGGAAAGCGTCACCACCTTTCTGGTGGTGGCGGTGATGGCAGCCCTCTTCACTTATCGGAACATGGGCGAGGTGGTGTCGCATCGCATAATCTGCCACAACAGCCGTGTCAGCCTCTTTGAAATTACGTGGATGTATACTTTCAACCGCTTTGTGGCTGTGCTCAGCGGACTGAGTAGTTTGGGGCTGTTTGTGTTTGTGGGACGGTTGCTGGTAGGCAAGGTGATGGAATGATGTGAGAGGAAGGGAGTATCTTCTACGTTTTTTCTTTCCCCTTATCGCGCGCGTATTAATAAACAATGTGTTATGTCAGTCCTTCCCGTGTCCTTCCCTTCGTTTTCCTTCCCTTTTATTGTGCTGTTATACAGCGCATTACT
>CASFQC010000045.1 GCA_949296415.1 uncultured Bacteroides sp.
CATTATTTCATTAACTTGTTATTTGTCAGATATAAAGTTACGAAAAATACTTGTGATTACCTATCTTTTTTAGAACTTTATTATCCCGAACTCACGTAAATATTTATAGTGATGAATTTCATGCCAGCTTATAACATACGCCCGATGACAGTGCAGGATATTCCGGAATGTCAGGCGTTATTTCGTTCCACAGTCCTTACTGTCAATTCCAAGGACTATACCAAAGAGGAAGTGTCAGACTGGGCCTCATGCGGAGACAGCATAGAGCATTGGGAGGAACTTTTTTCTATGCATAATTATATCGCAGCCCTTGACCGGGAGGGGCATATTATCGGTTTTTCTTCCATGAATACAGACGGTTATCTACACTCTATGTTTGTCCACAAGGATTGGCAAAGAAAAGGTGTGGCGACTTTCTTGCTTTCCGAAGTGGAAAAAATGGCTCGTGGATATGGGATGCGCAAAGTAAGTGTTGAAGTCAGCATCACCGCACTACCTTTCTTTGAGAAGTGTGGCTACAAGGTGTTGAAGGAACAGAAAGCGAAGGCAAACCGGCTTTGGCTGACAAACTATGTAATGGAAAAAACATTGTGAACATCCTGAAATCCCTTATAAAATGTTTTTGCTTTATTCCTGTAGTAATTCTCCATGGAGGATTGTGTATTGACGAAGGTTATCGGAGAGAAATGGGAATTACCCATTAGCGGGATTACATTAAGCGTATGTGTTCTCCTGTTAACCTGGGAGAAATTATGCAACAACACCTCTGCTCCGTGAATGTTCCCGTCAATGTGTCCTCTTTTCCCATCCCGCCACCGGCATACAGGCCCATGGTAGCTATCTCGTGGGAAGCCTGAAAGTAACCGTCGGGACGGACGGAGATGGAATATACTACGTTCACCGACTTTCTGGGGCGCACGGTGTTGGTCCGCCGTGCGGACGACGCGGTGGCTGTAGCTGCTTGCAAAGGAGGTCTTGAGCTCCGGTACGGTGAAAACCTGTCAAAGGAGTATATGCTCTTTAAAGAAACAGGAAAAAATGAAAAAACGGAAGACTTTGGGGATTTTGTGTTTATGCAGTACATGGATGTAGCCTAAAATCCGTAACTTCGCATCCATCATTGAGAACAAACATAAAAAGGAAATTTATTATGAAAAGATTAGCAAAATGGTGTCTGGCGTTGACTTGCATAGCTGGCAGCTCTTTAGCAAACGCCTAGATACAGACAGATGGGAACTATCCGAACAACCGGCAACCACTATTACAGAAAGAATATATGATGTTGCCCTTGGGTACGATACGCCCTGAAGGCTGGCTGGAAGACCAGTTGGAGAGAATGAGGGACGGACTGACCGGACACCTTGATGAAGTGTACGAACCGGTCATGGGCAAACGCAACGGATGGTTGGGTGGCGACGGCGATGTGTGGGAACGGGGACCTTACTGGATTGACGGCCTGTTGCCGTTGGCCTATATACTGGACGACCACGAACTGATTCATAAGGTGCAGCCGTGGGTGGAATGGGTACTGGCTTCGCAGCAGGAGAACGGATTCTTCGGTCCGGCGACCGATCGCCCCAACGAGCCGGGACTGCAACGCAACAATGCCAAAGACTGGTGGCCGAGGATGGTGGTGCTGAAATTCATGCAGCAGTACTACATGGCTACGCAGGACGAAAGGATAATAGACTTTCTGACCGGATATTTCCGTTACCAACTGGCCGAGTTGCCTCGTACACCGTTGGGCAACTGGACTTTCTGGGGAGAACAGCGTGGAGAAGACAATCTGATGATTGTTTATTGGCTGTATAACCAGACAGGAGAGAAGTTTCTGCTGGACTTGGCGGAACTTATACACAAGCAGACTTTTGACTGGATCGGTGTCTTTTCCGGAATCGGATGGCTGAACCGTCCGTTCAGTCTGCACTGCGTCAATCTGGGACAAGGGTTTAAGGAACCGGCCGTCTATTATCAGCAGAGCAAGGATCCGGACTGTCTGGAAGCCCTGGACACGGCTTTGCGCCAGATACGTCATGGCGTAGGGCTGCCCACTGGGCTTTGGGGAGGCGACGAGCTGCTGCGCTTCGGATCGCCTGTGGTCGGTTCGGAATTGTGTACGGCCGTGGAGATGATGTTCTCGTTGGAAAGTATATTGGAGATAACGGGTGATGTCCGCTGGGCCGACTATCTGGAGCGTGTGGCTTACAACGCCTTGCCCACGCAGATAACCGATGATTTTTCTGCCCGGCAGTACTACCAGCAGTTCAATCAAGTGGAAATTACCCGCCAATGGCGCGAGTTTTCCACTCCTCACGATGACACGGATCTGTTGTTCGGCACACTCACCGGTTATCCGTGTTGCACCTCAAATCTGCATCAGGGCTGGCCTAAGTTTGTACAGAACCTATGGTATGCCACAGCCGATCAGGGTATTGCCTCGTTGGTCTATGCTCCGTCGTCGGTGACGGCCAGAGTGGCCGATGGTGTGCCGGTGCGCGTCACCGAGGACACCGGCTATCCTTTCCAAGAGGAAGTGCGGTTCACCTTCTCCTTTGAGGAAAAGAAGCGGAAAGAGGCTTATTTCCCGTTCCATTTCCGTGTTCCCGGATGGTGTGGGAAGCCACAAGTGAGGCTAAACGGTGAGGAAATCTCTGTGGATGCCTGCCGTGGCGAGATTGCGCGTGTGGTCAGGACCTGGAAGGAAGGAGACGAACTGTCTGTCACCTTCCCTATGGAAGTTGTGGCCACTCAGTGGTATGATGGTGGAGCCTGTGTGGAACGTGGCCCGTTGCTTTATGCGCTGAAGATGGAGGAACATTGGGAGAAAAAAGACATGGAACCCGAACAGAAGAATCTCTATGGGGACTGGTATTATGAAGTGACCTCGGACACGCCATGGAATTATGCTTTGCCGGGTAACGTATTTAATGCACAATGGACAGGGCAGCATATTACCGTCACGGTAAAAGACTGGGACGGGACTTCCTATCCGTGGAATACGGAACAAGCTCCCGTGAGCCTGCGGCTGAAGGCACGGCGATTGGACGGATGGAGCAAGGCCAGAGGGTCGGTAGGCCCGATAGCCTATTTCACCCAGCAGGGAGATGATATGGGAGCCGAAGAATATATAGAGCTGATACCTTATGGCTGTACTACATTGCGCATAGCCGAGTTCCCTGTGCGGCAATACTGATTGAGAGAGAACGGGAAGCGGGACGGCTTCTTATTCGGAGCGATAAGAATTTATCCGGAACCTTGATGGCCTTTTCCTTGCTTCCCCTTCTTGCCAACGGGCATAATGGGAATCCAATAATGAATAATTTATCTTGGTCTGCCAAATTTAGATGCGTTTGCCCTGGCGTCAGAAGGCATACTTTTGCCATTTTCGTACATATTATGTATTTTTGTTCTCGGAATGTTTCTGTCAGAGAGACATCCCGGAAAGATGATTTTATACCTTTATATATATAAGATGATATGGAAAAGAATCCGTCAAACAACCACGGCCAGTTGCAAATAGAGCTGAAAGAAGATGTGGCTCAGGGAACATATGCCAATTTGGCCATAATAACTCATTCAAGCGCAGAGTTTATACTTGATTTTATCCGGGTGATGCCCGGCATGCCGAAAGCGGGAGTACAGTCACGCATCATTCTGGCTCCTGAACATGCCAAACGCTTATTGCGGGCTTTGGAAGAGAATGTTGTGAAATACGAACGCTTTTTCGGACCTATCCGTGTGCCCGACGGGCAGCCTATGCCTCCACTGTCTGGAGTGAAAGGGGAGGCCTGACCCGACTATTTCATTTGGTTACCATCCCTGTATGAGAAAATGCGGGCAGCAGACTGAAAAACTCCAGTCTGGCACATACCCATGCACAGCCCGGTGTGAAGCTGTCCGCAGCCTGCTGTGAGTCCGTTCACAGGAAGCTGCGGACCCATTGCCAGGAAGCTGTGAATCCGTTCGCAATAAACTGTTGATATACAACATGCTGACTGGCATAAGGCACTGTACTTCATGAATGGGCCTTGTAACGGAGATGATTTTATGTGTTCTCTGAATGGAAGGATGTCCGTATGTTCTGCTTCTTAAATGAAAGAGCTGCAGGAGGTATGATGAAAAAATATATGTAGTGCGTTGATATTTCAAAACTTATTCGTATCTTTGCAGCCCGAAAAAGTGTACTGTGTTGAAATCAGAATAAACATAATATATAACTAAAAACATTTAAAATGCCTACAATTCAGCAATTAGTAAGAAAAGGACGTCAGGCTATGGTGGAGAAAAGTAAGTCTCCTGCCTTGAACGCCTGCCCTCAAAGACGTGGCGTTTGCGTGAGAGTGTACACAACCACTCCGAAAAAACCGAATTCGGCTATGCGTAAGGTAGCCCGTGTGCGTTTGACCAATGGTAAAGAGGTGAACTCTTATATTCCGGGTGAAGGCCATAACCTGCAGGAGCACTCCATAGTGTTGGTGCGCGGCGGTCGTGTGAAGGACCTTCCGGGTGTGCGCTATCATATCGTACGTGGAACATTGGATACTGCCGGCGTGGCCGGACGTACTCAGCGCCGTTCCAAATATGGTGCAAAACGTCCGAAACCGGGTCAGGCTCCAGCCAAAAAGAAATGAACCGGACGGATATAGTCGCTAAAAACAGATTAAAAATAAAGTAACAAACTACGTTTTAGTTTACTTGGATGCTAAAGGTTGAGTAAACATCCCGGTGGGGATGTTGAAGAAGACAGATACAGACAACCAAGAACGAAAAACATTATTCTTTCTGAAACAATGAGAAAAGCAAAACCGAAAAAACACGTTATCCTGCCGGATCCTGTGTTTAATGATGTGAAAGTTTCCAAATTCGTCAACCATCTGATGTATGATGGCAAGAAGAGCATCTCCTACGAGATTTTCTATACGGCTCTGGATGCGGTAAAGAACAAAATGCAGAACGAGGAAAAGACCGCTCTTGAGATTTGGAAGAAGGCTTTGGATAACATAACTCCGCAGGTGGAAGTCAAGTCCCGTCGTGTGGGCGGTGCCACTTTCCAGGTTCCTACTGAAATCCGTCCTGAGCGTAAGGAGTCTATTTCGATGAAAAATCTTATTGCTTTTGCCCGCAAGCGTGGTGGAAAATCTATGGCCGAGAAACTGGCTTCGGAGATAGTGGATGCTTATAACGAACAGGGTGGCGCCTTTAAGCGTAAAGAGGATATGCACAGAATGGCTGAGGCTAATCGTGCGTTTGCACACTTCCGCTTCTGATTTTTTTTCGCCAACGAAATAAGTGTATAAATAATAAAAGCAAAGGATAATGGCAAAGCGAGATTTACATTTGACCCGTAATATCGGCATTATGGCTCATATCGATGCCGGAAAGACCACGACTTCTGAACGTATTCTGTTCTACACCGGACTGACCCACAAGATAGGTGAAGTTCACGACGGTGCGGCTACTATGGACTGGATGGCTCAGGAGCAGGAGCGTGGAATCACTATTACTTCGGCTGCTACGACCACTTATTGGAATTATGCAGGCAACAAGTATAAAATCAACCTGATAGACACTCCGGGACACGTGGACTTCACCGCTGAGGTGGAGCGCTCTTTGCGTGTGCTTGACGGTGCCGTGGCCACTTATTGTGCGGTAGGCGGTGTGGAGCCCCAGTCTGAGACGGTATGGCGCCAGGCTGATAAGTATAACGTTCCCCGTATCGGCTATGTGAACAAGATGGACCGTTCGGGTGCCGACTTTTTTGAAGTGGTACGCCAGATGAAGGATATTCTGGGCGCTAATCCCTGCCCGGTGGTCATTCCTATCGGCGCTGAGGAAAACTTCAAAGGTGTGGTGGACCTGATTAAGATGAAGGCTATCCTGTGGCATGACGAGACCATGGGCGCTGACTATGATGTGGAGGATATCCCCGAGAACCTGAAGGCCGAGGCCGAAGAATGGAGAGGCAAGATGCTTGAGACAGTGGCCGAGTTTGACGAGGCTCTGATGGAGAAGTTCTTTGACGATCCTTCTACAATCACCGAGGAAGAGATTCTGCGTGCTTTGCGTGCGGGAACCTTGAAGATGGATATTGTGCCCATGCTCTGCGGTTCCTCTTTCAAGAATAAAGGAGTGCAGACACTGCTTGATTATGTGTGCGCGTTCCTGCCTTCTCCGCTGGATACTCCTAATATTGTAGGTACAAATCCCAATACTGGTGGAGAGGAAGACCGTAAGCCGGACGAAGACGAGAAGACTTCCGCACTGGCGTTTAAGATTGCCACAGACCCTTATGTGGGACGTCTGACCTTTTTCCGCGTCTATTCCGGTAAGGTTGAAGCCGGCTCATACATCTATAATACTCGTTCGGGCAAGAAGGAGCGCGTGTCGCGTCTCTTCCAGATGCACTCGAACAAGCAGAATCCGGTAGAGGTCATCTCGGCCGGTGATATAGGTGCCGGTGTGGGCTTCAAGGATATCCGCACGGGCGATACCCTTTGCGACGAGGACGCACCGATAGTATTGGAATCCATGGATTTCCCGGAACCTGTTATCGGTATTGCCGTAGAGCCAAAGACGCAGAAAGATATGGACAAATTGTCCAACGGTCTGGCCAAACTGGCCGAGGAGGACCCCACTTTCACCGTGCGTACAGACGAGCAGACCGGCCAGACGGTTATCTCTGGTATGGGTGAGCTGCATCTGGATATCATTATAGACCGTCTGAAACGTGAGTTCAAGGTGGAATGTAATCAAGGCAAGCCTCAGGTGAACTATAAAGAGGCCATCACGAAGACTGTCAACCTCCGTGAGGTGTACAAGAAACAGTCTGGTGGCCGTGGTAAATTTGCCGATATCATTGTGAATGTAGGTCCGGTTGACGAGGACTATAAGGAAGGCGGACTGCAGTTCATCAATGAAGTGACCGGCGGTAACATTCCGAAGGAATTCATTCCTTCCGTGCAGAAAGGTTTCCAGACTGCCATGAAGAATGGCGTGTTGGCCGGTTTCCCGATGGATAGTCTGAAGGTTACATTGCTTGACGGTTCGTTCCATCCTGTAGACTCCGACCAGCTGTCGTTTGAAATCTGTGCAATTCAGGCTTATAAGAACGCTTGTTCCAAGGCCGGTCCTGTATTGATGGAGCCTATCATGAAGCTGGAGGTCGTTACTCCGGAAGAGAATATGGGAGATGTGATCGGTGACTTGAACAAACGTCGCGGCCAGGTGGAAGGTATGGAGACCAGCCGCTCGGGCGCTCGTATTGTGAAAGCGATGGTTCCGCTGGCAGAAATGTTCGGATACGTGACAGCCTTGCGTACCATCACTTCGGGCCGTGCGACTTCGTCAATGTCTTATGACCACCATGCCCAAGTCTCCACTTCCATAGCTAAGACCGTACTGGAAGAGGTCAAGGGCCGTGTGGATTTGCTCTAACGTAAAATAAACTGATTGATACGGAAGTAGTGGGTTAGCGAATGACTCTTAACCCACGACTTCCCTTGTTAATAATAACATTACTAATCATATTTATAATGAGTCAGAAAATTAGAATCAAACTGAAATCTTACGACCACAACTTGGTTGACAAGTCAGCTGAAAAGATCGTAAGGACTGTGAAGTCTACAGGTGCCATTGTGAGCGGTCCTATACCTCTCCCTACTCACAAACGCATCTATACGGTGAACCGTTCGACTTTCGTGAACAAAAAATCGCGTGAGCAGTTCCAGCTCTCTTCTTATAAGAGGCTGATAGACATCTACAGTTCTACAGCCAAGACCGTAGACGCTCTGATGAAGCTGGAGTTGCCGAGTGGTGTGGAAGTGGAAATTAAAGTGTAACGTTTAAAAATTAAGTGAAATGCCAGGATTATTAGGAAAAAAAATCGGAATGACATCCGTTTTCAGTGCCGAGGGCAAGAGCGTGCCATGCACTGTTATCGAAGCAGGTCCTTGTGTCGTTACCCAAGTGAAGACCGTTGAGAAAGATGGTTATGCTGCAATTCAGCTGGGTTTCCAGGATAAGAAGGAAAAGCATACCACAAAATCTTTGATGGGTCATTTCAAAAAAGCCGGAGTAACCCCCAAGAGACACTTGGCTGAGTTCAAAGGATTTGAGAACGAACTGAATCTGGGTGACACTGTCACTGTTGAGCTGTTTAATGATGCGACTTTCGTAGATGTGGTCGGCACATCGAAAGGTAAGGGCTTTCAGGGCGTAGTGAAGAGGCATGGCTTCGGTGGTGTGGGTGAATCCACACATGGTCAGCACAACCGTGCACGTAAGCCGGGTTCTATAGGTGCCTGCTCTTATCCTGCAAAAGTGTTCAAAGGTCTGCGCATGGGCGGTCAGATGGGCGGTGACAGGGTAACTGTCCAAAACCTGCGAGTTTTAAAAGTAATCGCGGAACATAATCTGCTCTTGATAAAGGGTTCTGTTCCTGGTTGCAAAGGTTCAATCGTTTTAATTGAGAAATAATGGAAGTTAACGTATACAATATTAAAGGTGAAGACACCGGGAGAAAGATTACGTTAAACGAGTCTATCTTCGGAATTGAGCCCAACGACCACGCTATTTATCTGGATGTGAAACAGTACATGGCCAATAAGCGTCAGGGTACTCACAAATCTAAGGAGAGAAGCGAAATAAGCGGCTCGACACGTAAAATAGGTCGCCAGAAAGGCGGTGGCGGTGCACGTCGTGGTGACATGAATTCTCCGTTGCTCATCGGTGGAGGCCGTGTGTTCGGTCCCAAACCCAGAGACTATTCTTTCAAACTGAATAAAAAAACCAAGACATTGGCCCGTAAGTCGGCTTTGTCCTATAAGGCTAAGAATAACGCAATTGTGGTGGTTGAGGATTTCAGTTTTGAGGCTCCGAAAACGAAAGATTTTATTGCAATGACAAAAAATCTTAAAGTTGCTGACAAAAAGTTGCTTCTTGTTTTATCGGAACCGAATAAAAACGTATATTTGTCAGCTCGTAATCTGAAAAGTGCGAAAGTGCAGACTATCTCTGGCTTAAATACTTACAGAGTATTGGATGCAGGTGTCCTGGTGGTTACTGAGAGCGCGCTTTCAGCTATTGACAAAAACTTAATGTAAAAAGGAGGCTTAAATAATGGGAATTATTATTAAACCGCTAGTGACAGAGAAGATGACCGCAATAACCGATAAGTTCAATAACCGATTCGGTTTTATTGTGCGTCCTGACGCAAACAAGCTGCAGATAAAGGCTGAGGTTGAAGCCCTGTATAATGTAAGTGTTGTCAGTGTGAACACGATGAATTATGACGGCAAGAGCAAGAGCCGTTACACAAGGGCAGGCGTCATCAGCGGACGTAGGAACGCTTATAAGAAAGCTATCGTTACGCTGAAAGAAGGAGATACTATTGATTTTTATAGCAATATTTAAAGAAAATGGCAGTACGTAAATTTAAGCCCACAACACCGGGGCAAAGACATAAAATTATTGGTACTTTTGAAGAAATTACTGCGCGGGTACCAGAAAAATCTCTTGTATTTGGCAAGAAATCCTCGGGTGGTCGTAACAATCAAGGCAAGATGACCATGCGCTACATTGGTGGCGGCCATAAGAAGGTGATTCGTATAGTTGACTTCAAGAGAAATAAAGACGGTGTGCCTGCTGTCGTAAAAACCATAGAATACGATCCGAACCGTTCGGCTCGTATCGCTTTGCTGTTTTACGCAGACGGTGAAAAGAGATATATTATTGCTCCCAATGGGCTGCAGGTCGGCGCGACGCTGATGTCGGGTGAAAATGCAGCTCCTGAAGTAGGCAATGCTCTTCCCCTTCAGAATATTCCTGTAGGTACCGTGATTCATAATATTGAGTTGCGTCCGGGGCAAGGAGCAGCATTGGTCCGTTCGGCTGGTAATTTCGCTCAGTTGACTTCGAGAGAAGGCAAATATTGCGTTATCAAGCTGCCTTCGGGTGAAATCCGTAAGATCCTTTCTACTTGTAAGGCGACTATTGGCAGTGTAGGTAATTCAGATCATGGCTTGGAAAGTTCGGGTAAGGCCGGACGTTCGCGTTGGTTGGGACGCCGTCCGCGTAACCGTGGCGTTGTGATGAACCCGGTAGACCATCCGATGGGTGGCGGTGAAGGACGTGCTTCAGGCGGACATCCAAGATCTCGTAAGGGATTGTATGCTAAGGGACTTAAGACAAGGTCTCCGAAAAAGCAATCGTCTAAGTATATTATTGAGAGAAGAAAGAAGTAATCTGATTAATTGAGAAGTTTATGAGTCGTTCTTTAAAAAAAGGTCCCTATATCAACGTAAAACTCGAAAAGAAAGTACTTGCCATGAATGAGTCGGGTAAGAAAACGGTTGTTAAAACGTGGGCCAGAGCTTCAATGATTTCGCCTGATTTTGTAGGCCATACTATTGCAGTTCATAATGGAAACAAGTTTATCCCTGTTTATGTTACCGAAAATATGGTAGGACACAAGTTGGGCGAGTTTGCGCCGACACGTACATTTAGGGGTCATGCCGGTAACAAGAAGAAATAACGGGATTGATTGAACAATAAAGTAATAATATAATGGGAGCAAGAAAAAAAATATCGGCTGATAAAAGGAAAGAAGCCCTTAAAACCATGTATTTTGCGAAATTGCAAAATGTTCCGAGTTCTCCTCGAAAAATGCGCCTTGTGGCAGATATGATTCGTGGAATGGAAGTAAATAAAGCATTGGGTGTCTTGAAGTTCTCTTCAAAAGAGGCAGCGGCGAAAGTTGAAAAACTGTTACGTTCTGCCATTGCCAATTGGGAGCAGAAGAATGAGCGTAAGGCTGAAAGCGGAGAGCTGTATGTGACTAAGATTTTTGTGGATAGCGGTGTTACGCTGAAAAGAATGAGGCCCGCTCCGCAAGGCAGAGGCTACCGCATACGCAAACGTTCTAATCATGTAACACTGTTCGTCGGTGCTAAGAGTAATAATGAAGATTAAAATTAAGCTGTAATGGGACAAAAAGTTAATCCGATAAGCAACCGTCTGGGAATCATTAGAGGTTGGGACTCCAATTGGTATGGTGGAAGAAACTATGGCGATTCCTTGCTGGAAGATAGTAAAATTCGTAAGTATTTGAATGCCAGACTCTCAAAGGCTAGCGTATCAAGAATTGTCATTGAACGTACTTTGAAATTGGTGACTATTACAGTCTGCACAGCTCGTCCGGGTGTCATCATCGGTAAAGGTGGTGAGACAGTAGACCGCTTGAAAGAGGAATTGAAGAAGATTACCGATAAGGATATCCAAATCAATATCTTTGAGGTGAAAAGACCGGAGCTGGATGCCGTGATTGTCGCAACAAACATTGCGCGTCAGGTGGAAGGTAAGATTGCATACCGTCGTGCCATTAAAATGGCTATCGCCAATACCATGCGTATGGGCGCGGAAGGTATCAAGGTACAGATTTCCGGACGACTGAATGGTGCGGAAATCGCACGCTCCGAAATGTATAAGGAAGGCAGGACTCCGCTGCACACTTTCAGGGCCGATATTGACTACTGTCATACGGAGGCTCTTACGAAAGTTGGTCTGCTGGGCATTAAAGTCTGGATTTGCCGTGGCGAAGTGTACGGTAAGAGAGATTTGGCTCCTAACTTCACTCAGAAAGAAGTTGGACGGGGCGGCAATGGCGGCAACAACGGTGGCAAGAACTTCAAAAGAAAGAAGAACAATAATCGTTAACGAATTTTATTTCTAGCAATTATGTTACAACCGAAAAAAACAAAATTCAGAAGGCAACAGAAAGGCCGCCAGAAGGGTAACGCGCAGAGAGGTAATCAGCTGGCGTTCGGTTCTTTTGGAATAAAAGCTTTGGAGACAAAGTGGATAACAGGCCGTCAGATTGAAGCTGCTCGTGTTGCCGTAACAAGATATATGCAACGTCAGGGTCAGATATGGATCCGCATTTTCCCTGACAAACCTATTACAAGAAAGCCTGCTGATGTGCGTATGGGTAAAGGTAAAGGTAATCCCGAAGGCTTTGTCGCTCCTGTTACGCCGGGAAGAATCATTATTGAGGCTGAAGGCGTATCGTATGAGGTCGCAAAAGAGGCATTGCGCTTGGCCGCACAAAAGCTTCCTATTACGACTAAGTTCGTGGTAAGACGCGATTATGACTATCAAAATCAAAATGCGTAAGTGGTATGAAGAAAGCAGAGATTAAAGAAATGCCTACCAACGATTTGGTAGAGAGATTGGAGGCTGAAGTGAACAACTACCGTCAGATGGTGTTGAATCATTCTATTTCTCCTTTGGATAATCCTTCTCAATTGGGACAATTACGCAAGACTATCGCGCGTATGAAAACTGAGTTACGCCAAAGAGAACTTAATATTAAATGATGAACTTGATGGAAGCAAGAAATTTAAGAAAGGAAAGAACGGGTATCGTGGTTAGCAATAAGATGGATAAGACCATCACTGTTGCTTCCAAATTTAAGGAAAAACACCCGATGTATGGCAAGTTCGTTAGCAAGACGAAAAAATACTATGCTCACGATGAAAAGAACGAGTGCAATATCGGCGACACTGTCCGCATCATGGAGACTCGTCCTTTGAGCAAATCCAAAAGATGGAGATTAGTGGAAATAATTGAAAAAGCTAAATAATTATGATACAGACAGAATCCAGACTTACTGTGTGCGACAATAGTGGCGCGAAGGAGGCTCTCTGCATTCGTGTGCTGGGTGGTACCGGCCGTCGTTATGCTTCAGTGGGGGATGTGATTGTGGTCGCCGTTAAGAGCGTTATCCCTTCAAGCGACATTAAAAAAGGTGCAGTGTCTAAAGCTTTGATTGTGCGCACAAAGAAAGAAATACGTCGTCCGGATGGCTCTTACATCCGCTTTGATGACAATGCTTGTGTGCTCTTGAATAATGCCGGTGAAATCAGAGGTAGCCGTATCTTTGGTCCGGTGGCACGTGAGCTGCGCGCTGCGAACATGAAAGTTGTATCACTCGCTCCCGAAGTGCTTTAATTTTGTAAAAGAATCGAATAATGAGCAAGTTACATATTAAAAAAGGCGATACGGTTTACGTAAACGCAGGAGATGATAAAGGCAAGACTGGCCGTGTGTTGAAAGTTCTTGTGAAAGAAGGCCGCGCCATTGTTGAGGGAATCAATATGGTTTCCAAGAGCACTAAGCCGAGTGCCAAGAATCCTCAAGGAGGTATCGTGAAGCAAGAAGCCCCTATCCAGATATCCAATCTGAATGTGGTTGATCCGAAGACGGGTAAAGCTACCCGGATCGGTAGAAGAAGGAATGCTGATGGCATTTTGGTGCGTTATTCTAAAAAATCAGGAGAGGAGATTAAATAATGGCTAATACAGCGAGTCTTAAAAAAGAATATGCAGAGCGTATCGCTCCGGCATTGAAGGAAAAATTCCAATATTCTTCTGCAATGCAGATTCCTGTGCTCAAGAAGATTGTAATCAATCAGGGCTTGGGAATGGCCGTTGCCGATAAGAAAATAATAGAGGTGGCTATTAACGAACTGTCTGCTATCGTCGGTCAGAAGGCTGTGGCGACAGTGTCCCGTAAGGATATAGCAAACTTCAAATTGCGTAAGAAAATGCCTATCGGTGTGATGGTTACGCTGCGTCGTGAAAGAATGTACGAGTTCTTGGAAAAGCTTATACGTGTGGCTCTTCCCCGTATCCGCGACTTTAAAGGCATAGAAAGCAAATTTGACGGAAGGGGTAATTATACTCTTGGCATTCAGGAGCAGATTATCTTTCCCGAAATTAACATTGATAGTATAACCAAAATTCTTGGCATGAATATCACATTCGTAACTTCGGCTCAGACCGATGAAGAAGGTTATGCCTTGCTGAAAGAATTTGGCTTACCATTTAAGAATGCTAAAAAAGATTGATAAAGTATGGCAAAAGAATCAATGAAAGCACGCGAAGTGAAACGTGCCAAATTAGTAGCCAAATATGCTGCAAAAAGAGCCGCTCTGAAAGAAATCGTAAGAAAAGGCACTCCTGCCGAAGCTTATGAGGCTGCTCGCAAACTGCAGGATCTGCCTAAGAACGCCAATCCGATACGTTTGCACAATCGTTGCAAACTGACTGGCCGTCCTAGAGGTTACATCCGCCAGTTTGGCATATCAAGGATACAGTTCCGTGAAATGGCTTCCAATGGCCTTATTCCTGGCGTGAAGAAAGCAAGCTGGTAAAGAGTGTGATTTTTAAATATTGTCAGGGTAGTCCTGATTAATTTAATTAATATTTTTATGACAGATCCTATAGCAGATTATTTGACAAGGTTGCGGAACGCCATTATGGCTAAGCACAGGGTTGTTGAGGTTCCCGCATCCAATTTGAAAAAGGAAATCACAAAAATCCTTTTTGAAAAGGGGTACATCCTTAACTACAAGTTTATCGAGGATGGCCCTCAAGGCACTATTAAGGTAGCCTTGAAATATGATCCGGTGAATAAAGTGAGCGCAATCAAGAAATTGGAGAGAATATCTTCTCCGGGTATGCGTAAATACACTGGTTATAAAGACATGCCGAGAGTTATTAACGGATTGGGTATTGCCATAATATCTACTTCCAAAGGTGTGATGACAAATAAGGAAGCTGCCCAACTGAGAATAGGTGGGGAAGTTTTGTGCTACGTTTATTAATAGGAGGATTTGCAATGTCAAGAATAGGAAAATTACCCGTAGTTATTCCCGCTGGCGTAACCGTTGCATTCAAAGATGATGTGATAACGGTGAAAGGACCGAAAGGTGAACTGAGCCAATATGTGAATCCTGCTATTACTGTTACCATTGATAACGGCCATGTGGCATTGGCGGAAGACACTAACGCCATGCTTGACAATCCGAAGCAAAAACATGCTTATCATGGATTATATCGTGCTTTGGTGCACAATATGGTCGTAGGGGTTTCTGAAGGATATAAAAAGGAATTGGAGCTGGTCGGTGTAGGTTACCGCGCTTCCAACCAGGGAAATATCATGGAGCTTGTCTTGGGCTATACGCATAGTATTTTCATACAGTTGCCGCCTGAGGTGAAAGTTGAGACAAAATCTGAAAGAAACAAGAACCCGCTGATTATTTTAGAGTCGTGCGACAAACAGTTGTTGGGTCAGATTTGCGCTAAAATCCGCTCTTTCCGCATGCCTGAGCCTTATAAAGGAAAAGGTATCAAGTTCGTTGGTGAGGAAATCCGCAGGAAATCCGGTAAATCTGCTGGTGCTAAATAATCGTGTAAATTGATGGTATTATGACAACAAAAATAGAAAGACGAATTAAAATCAAATATAGAGTTCGCAATAAAGTGTCGGGTACCCCCGAATGTCCCCGCATGAGCGTGTTCAGAAGCAATAAGCAGATGTACGTGCAGATTATTGACGATTTGTCGGGCAGGACTTTGGCTGCGGCTTCTTCTCTGGGCATCACTGAAAAGATGCCCAAGAAAGAACAGGCTGCCAAGGTAGGCGAGTTGATAGCAAAGAAGGCTCAGGAGGCCGGTATTACGACCGTTGTCTTTGACCGTAATGGCTATTTGTATCATGGGAGAGTGAAAGAGGTGGCTGATGCTGCTCGTAAAGGTGGACTTATATTTTAATTGCTATGGCTGGACTTAATAATAGAGTTAAGATAACTAACGATGTAGAACTGAAAGACAGATTAGTTGCTATCAATCGTGTGACCAAAGTGACCAAAGGTGGTAGAACGTTTACTTTTTCTGCCATAGTGGTGGTCGGCAATGAGGATGGTATCATTGGCTGGGGTCTGGGAAAGGCCGGTGAGGTGACTGCTGCCATTGCAAAAGGTGTGGAGTCGGCTAAAAAGAACTTGGTAAAGGTGCCTGTGTTGAACGGTACGGTTCCCCATGAGCAAGCTGCTAAGTTCGGAGGTGCCGAAGTGTTTATCAGACCCGCCTCTCACGGTACGGGTGTTGTGGCTGGTGGTGCCATGCGCGCAGTGCTTGAGAGCGTAGGCGTGCGCGATGTGCTTGCCAAATCGAAAGGTTCGTCCAATCCTCATAATTTGGTTAAAGCCACGATTCTGGCCTTGAGCGAAATGCGTGACGCGCGTATGGTCGCTCAGAATAGAGGTGTTAGTCTTGAAAAAGTTTTTAGAGGATAAGGAGAACGATTATGGCAACAATAAAGATTAAGCAAGTAAAAAGTAGGATAGGTGCTCCTGCTGACCAGAAGAAAACTCTTGATGCTCTGGGATTACGCAAACTTAATCGCGTAGTGGAGCATGAGTGCACTCCCTCTATAATGGGAATGGTTAACAAGGTGAAGCATTTGGTAGCTATTGTTGAGTAATTCATTTTTTGACGTAAAAAAACAATAACAATATGAACTTAAGTAATTTGAAACCGGCAGCAGGAGCTACCAAAACACGGAAGAGAATCGGACGTGGTCCGGGCTCTGGTCTAGGCGGTACTTCTACAAGAGGCCATAAAGGTGCTAAATCCAGATCTGGATATTCTAGAAAAATAGGTTTTGAAGGTGGTCAGATGCCTCTCCAACGCCGTTTGCCTAAATTTGGCTTTAATAGTCTCAACAAAGTTGAGTATAGGGTAGTCAATCTGGAAACGATACAAAAGCTGGTTGAAAGCAAGAACTTGCAGCGTGTTGGAATTGATGATTTCATTGCAGCTGGTTTGGCTTCTTCAAAGCAGTTGGTTAAAGTGTTGGGAAATGGCTCTTTAACTTCGAAGGTAGATGTTCAGGCACATGCTTTTTCTAAGAGTGCTGTCGCAGCTATCGAAGCAGTAGGTGGACAAGCAGTAAAACTCTGATTTCGCGATGAGAAAAGCTATTGAAACATTAAAGAATATATGGAAAATTGAGGATCTGCGCCAACGGATCCTCATTACCATATTGTTTGTGGCAATATACCGTTTCGGCTCATATGTCGTCTTGCCGGGTATCAATCCTGCAATGCTGACTCAATTGCATCAACAGACAAGCGAAGGCCTTTTAGCCTTGTTGAACATGTTTTCGGGAGGCGCTTTCGCCAATGCTTCTATCTTTGCGTTGGGTATAATGCCTTATATCTCGGCTTCAATCGTTATTCAGCTGTTGGGTATAGTAATGCCTTATTTCCAGAAGATGCAGCGCGAGGGTGAGAGTGGCAGAAGAAAAATGAATCAGTACACCCGTTATTTGACTATTCTTATTCTTTTGTTCCAAGCTCCTTCTTATTTGATAAACCTCAAAATTCAGGCTGGTCCTTCTTTAAATGCTTCATTAGACTGGACTCTGTTTGTTATTACTTCTTCTGTGATATTGGCTGCCGGGAGTATGTTCATCTTGTGGTTGGGCGAAAGAATTACCGACAAAGGTATAGGTAATGGTATCTCTCTTATTATCATGGTCGGTATTATCGCCCGTCTTCCGCAAGCTCTGTTTCAGGAGGTACTTTCACGTATATCCGACAAAACGGGTGGACTTGTGATGTTCTTGATAGAGATTGTCTTCTTGCTGATAGTCTTTGCAGGGGCGATCCTACTGGTTCAAGGTACACGTAAGATTCCTGTGCAGTATGCGAAAAAAATAGTTGGGAATAAGCAATTTGGCGGTGCCCGTCAATACATTCCTCTGAAAGTTAATGCAGCTAATGTGATGCCTATCATTTTTGCACAGGCTATTTTGTTCATTCCTATAGCTTTTATCGGATATTCCAATGTGGCTAGTGCTAGTGGTGTGGCTCATGCTTTGACTGACCCGAATGGCTTCTGGTATAATCTGATTTTTGCTGTAATGATAGTACTCTTTACCTATTTTTATACGGCTTTGACGATTAATCCCACTCAGATGGCTGAGGATATGAAACGTAACAATGGATTTATTCCGGGTATTAAGCCGGGTAAGCATACCGCTGACTATATTGATTCCATTATGACTCGTATCACATTGCCTGGATCAATATTCTTGGCTATAATCGCTATCTTGCCTGCTTTTGCCGGTCTGTTCGGTGTCCAGTCTGAATTCGCTCATTTCTTTGGAGGTACGTCTTTGCTCATTCTTGTCGGGGTGGTTTTGGATACTCTCCAGCAGATTGAAAGTCATTTGCTGATGCGTCATTATGATGGCTTGCTGAAATCTGGCCGGATAAAAGGACGTAATGCCAACATTGCGGCATATTAATTTTTTAAGAGAATGATATTTCTTAAAACGGATGATGAAATAGAGTTGTTGCGCGCGAGCAATCTGCTTGTAGGGCGTACTTTGGCAGAAGTTGCCAAAGTCATACGTCCAGGCGTGACAACTAAAGAGCTGGACAAGGTTGCAGAAGAATTCATTCGTGATAATGGGGCAGTCCCGACATTTAAGGGATTCCCCAATCCTTATGGAGCTCCTTTCCCGGCTTCTATTTGTACTTCGGTCAATGAACAGGTGGTTCATGGGATACCTGGCGATATAGTGCTGCATGAGGGCGATATCGTATCAGTGGATTGTGGCACCTATATGAACGGATTTTGTGGAGACTCGGCCTATACTTTTTGTGTCGGTGAGGTTTCGGCGGAAATCCGTCAGTTGCTGAAAGTGACTAAAGAAGCTTTGTACATAGGAATTGAGAATGCTGTTGTAGGCAAACGTTTGGGTGATATAGGCTATGCCATACAAGCGCATTGTGAATCTCATTCCTATGGCGTTGTAAGGGAGTTTGTCGGTCATGGCATAGGTAAGGAAATGCATGAGGATCCGCAGGTTCCGAATTATGGGAAACGTGGATATGGTACGGCTTTGAAGAAAGGCCTGTGCATAGCAATCGAACCTATGATCACTTTGGGTGACAGACATGTGGTGATGGAGCAGGATGGTTGGACCGTGAGGACTAAAGACCGGAAATGTGCTGCTCACTTTGAGCATACGATAGCGGTTGGTACCGGTTCGGCCGATATCTTGTCATCGTTCAAATTCATTGAGGAAGTTTTGGGAGATAGTGCTATTTAAAAAAAACATATATGGCAAAGCAATCTGCAATAGAACAAGATGGTACGATAGTTGAGGCATTGTCGAATGCGATGTTTCGCGTGGAGCTGGAGAACGGACATGAGATCACAGCTCATATTTCAGGTAAGATGCGTATGCATTACATTAAGATACTGCCTGGAGATAAGGTCAAGGTAGAAATGTCTCCTTATGATTTGTCAAAAGGTAGAATTGTATTTCGATATAAATAAGAAAATAGAGATATGAAAGTAAGAGCTTCTTTAAAGAAACGTACGCCGGATTGTAAGATCGTTAGACGTCACGGACGTTTGTATGTTATTAACAAGAAAAATCCTAAGTATAAACAACGTCAAGGATAATATTATTATTTTTGCAAAAAAAATAATTCAGTTATATGGCTATAAGAATAGTTGGTGTTGATTTGCCTCAGAATAAGAGAGGTGAGATTGCGTTGACCTATATATATGGCATAGGTCGCAGTAGTTCAGCTAGGATCCTCAATAAGGCCGGAATAGATAAGGACCTTAAGGTGAAAGACTGGACAGATGAACAGGCTGCCAAGATTCGTGAGATCATTGGTGCCGAGTATAAAGTAGAGGGTGATCTTCGTTCAGAGGTTCAACTGAACATCAAACGCCTGATGGATATAGGTTGCTATCGCGGCATTCGTCACCGTTTGGGGCTTCCTGTCCGTGGACAGAGCACTAAGAATAACGCCCGTACACGCAAGGGTAAGAAGAAAACCGTTGCAAATAAGAAAAAAGCTACTAAATAATAATTGTTGATATGGCAAAAAAAACAGTTGCAGCAAAAAAGAGAAATGTGAAGGTTGATGCGAACGGTCAGTTGCACGTGCATTCATCTTTCAATAACATCATTGTGTCTTTGGCTAATAGCGAAGGCCAGATTATCTCATGGTCTTCTGCGGGAAAGATGGGCTTTAGAGGCTCAAAGAAAAACACTCCGTATGCTGCCCAAATGGCAGCGCAGGATTGTGCTAAAGTGGCATACGACTTGGGATTGAGGAAAGTTAAAGCTTATGTGAAAGGACCGGGCAACGGCCGCGAATCTGCAATCAGAACGGTACATGGTGCGGGCATTGAGGTTACAGAAATTATAGATGTCACTCCTCTGCCTCACAACGGTTGTCGTCCACCTAAAAGACGTAGAGTTTAATTTATCCCTAATTACAACGTGTGAAACTTGATTTTGTTAATTTGGATTGTATTCTTCTCTGCAATCGCGGCTGCAACAAATTAAGTTCATGAATAAACAATTAAATATTTAAAGAAATGGCTAGATATACTGGACCAAAATCAAGGATTGCCCGTAAATTCGGTGAAGATATTTTCGGGGCTGATAAAGTTCTGACAAAGAAAAACTATCCTCCCGGACAGCATGGCAATTCAAGGAAAAGAAAATCTTCTGAATATGGCGTGCAACTTCGTGAGAAGCAGAAGGCAAAATATACTTATGGCGTGTTGGAGAAGCAGTTCCGCAATCTATTCGAAAAGGCAGCTACCGCTAAAGGTATTACTGGTGAAGTGCTGTTGCAGTTGCTGGAGTCACGTCTGGACAATGTTGTCTTCCGTTTGGGTATAGCCCCCACGCGTGCTGCTGCTCGTCAGCTGGTTAGCCATAAGCATATTGTGGTTGACGGCGAAGTGGTTAATATCCCGTCATATGCAGTGAAACCCGGGCAAATAGTCGGTGTTCGTGAACGCTCCAAATCGCTTGAGGTGGTTGCCAATTCCTTGGCCGGCTTTAATCATGGAAAATATCCTTGGTTGGAGTGGGACGAGAACGAAAAGGCTGGAAAGCTTTTGCATGTGCCTGAAAGAGCCGACATTCCTGAAAGAATTAAAGAGCATTTGATCGTAGAATTGTATTCTAAATAATAATTAATTTCATGGCGATATTAGCATTTCAAAAACCTGATAAAGTTTTAATGTTGGAAGCGGACTCGAAATTCGGCAAATTTGAGTTTCGTCCGTTGGAACCCGGTTTTGGTATTACCGTGGGTAATGCGCTGCGCCGCATCTTGCTTTCTTCTTTGGAAGGCTTTGCCATCACCACTATCCGTATAGAAGGTGTGGAGCATGAATTCTCAAGTGTTCCCGGGGTAAAAGAAGATGTTACAAACATCATCTTGAACCTGAAACAGGTGAGATTCAAACAAGTGGTCGAAGAATTCGAGAGCGAGAAGGTGAGCATTACAGTTGAGAATGCTACTGAGTTTAAGGCAGGAGACATAGGTAAGTATCTGACTGGATTTGAAGTGTTAAATCCTGAATTAGTTATTTGCCATTTAGATTCAAAAGCGAAAATGCAGATAGATATTACGATTAACAAAGGTCGCGGTTATGTTCCGGCCGACGAGAACCGTGAATACTGCACCGATGTGAACGTGATACCTATTGATTCTATTTACACTCCGATACGTAATGTCAAGTACCAGATTGAACCTTATCGTGTGGAGCAAAAGACTGACTACGATAAATTAGTGCTTGAAATTACTACCGACGGTTCCATCCATCCGAAGGAAGCTCTGAAGGAAGCTGCCAAAATCTTGATTTATCACTTTATGTTGTTCTCTGACGAGAAAATCACATTGGAGACCAATGATTCTGACGGTAACGAGGAGTTTGATGAGGAAGTTTTGCATATGCGCCAGTTGTTGAAGACCAAGCTTGTCGATATGGACTTGTCTGTGCGTGCGCTCAATTGCCTGAAAGCAGCCGATGTGGAGACTTTGGGCGATTTGGTACAATACAACAAAACGGATTTGCTGAAATTCCGCAACTTCGGAAAGAAATCGCTTACCGAGCTTGATGATTTGCTGGAAAGTCTGAATCTGTCGTTTGGAACTGATATCTCTAAGTATAAATTAGATAAAGAATAACAATGAGACATAATAAGAAATTCAACCATTTGGGTCGTACTGCTTCTCATAGAAATGCTATGTTGGCAAATATGACATGTTCTTTGATTAAGCACAAAAGAATCACTACGACCTTAGCAAAGGCAAAAGCCTTGAAGAATTTTGCTGAGCCTTTAATAACCAGGTCGAAAGACGACACCACAAATTCTCGCCGTGTCGTTTTCCGTTACCTGCAAGACAAATATGCCGTAACTGAACTCTTTAAAGAGATAGCTGTGAAGGTCGCTGACCGTCCGGGTGGTTATACCCGCATCATCAAGACAGGTCATCGCTTGGGTGACAATGCCGAGATGTGTTTCATAGAGCTGGTTGATTACAACGAGAATATGGCAAAAGATAAGGTGGCCAAGAAGACACGTACCCGTCGTTCGAAGAAAAGCACTGCCACTGAATCTGTAGAGACCGCTCCTGCCGCTGAAGCGACTCCCGCAGCAGAATCTGCAACTGAAGCTAAGCCGGAAGAGGCCAAGGCTGAATGAACTGACTATTCTTATCATATGATTGAGCCGTCCCGTATAGGGGCGGCTTTTTTTGTGCATACCCAGATGGCATTAGTTGTTATTGCAAGATAAAGTATGCATATGAATTTGATTTGTACTGTAAATGCTCATTTAAAGTCTGTTTAAATTCTCCTCTTTAAGAATTTCATTCAGTTTATTCCCAGTTCTTTTTTTCCGTCCTCCTTCGTCACGTCTTGCTACGTTCCTGATGACAGCGGGAAAATATTTTTGGAAGAACATCCCAAATAGTATTGGGCAAAACTTAGAACAGGCTCTTAAATTATAGATGGGATTTTATCTTTGTACTTTTCTTTTGCCTTGATGCAAAAGAAAAGATACCAAAAGAAAAAATCAAGCGCTG
The DNA here is from genome assembly GCA_949296415.1 of uncultured Bacteroides sp. Taxonomy (GTDB): domain Bacteria; phylum Bacteroidota; class Bacteroidia; order Bacteroidales; family Bacteroidaceae; genus Bacteroides. The sequence goes on from CASFQC010000045.1 coordinate 22,766, forward strand.
AACCTCGAAGGCTACCCGGCGTTGTTTTTTTGCTAAAGGGCAGAACCCCACTCTGCTACGCTCCGTTCAGACAGGTCTGCCCTTTTTCACGCAAAAACAGCACCTCCGCTTCGCGCCTCCTCGCTTAGGCGCGGGGCTGCGCGGTGTTTGCGGTGACGGTACCTGAGCAAAAAGACGTAAGTAAAAGACAGAGTCCAGGCGTGAAAAAAGAAACGTGCTTTCCGTAACTTGCTTACCTATTTTGAACTGGTTTCAAGGATATTTTTCGGTTGTAGTGAGGGGTGTAGCGGGTTACATGACGAAGTATAACTGAAAAATAG
>CASFQC010000046.1 GCA_949296415.1 uncultured Bacteroides sp.
ACAGTTCAGGGCACAACTTAGGGGAGTCATTGATATCAAGTTCTTTTTCTTTAGGTTGGTGAAACTTTATGCCTAACCCCACTAAAAATCGGGTGAGCCAAGGCCGTAGCCATGCCTGCCACACAGGTCTGCCATTATTCTGCAAGACGGGACGCAGATATGTTGTCACTTAAAGAAAGAAGAGCCGTCCCATTACTTTCAGCCGAGACTGCCTGAAGGGGCTGTCCGCCGAATTGCCGAGGTAATGTAATCTTCCTGCCGGAAAGGAAAAGGACTCTTTTCCGGATTGCGTTTCAAAGATACGGAGCTATTTTATGATAAACAAGCAAATGACAGTTAATATAATTAAACTGTAGGGCAAAAAGACAATAAAGCCGCTTTGTTACGTCCTTTTTCATCAGGCGGACATTGCAAAATGCGAAAGAAAAGGCACACAGATAGCGTCAATCTGTCGGATTTGTGCCGTCTGTGTGCCGTCGGGTCTGCGCAACCGTCAGGGTCACTGCAGCGGATTGGCCTCCACCCCTTCGTGGGTGATGGTGATGGGGAGGATGTGGCCGTTCTCGTCGAACTTCATCTCATCGATGCAGGTCACGCGGTCGTTTCCGTCCGTGCTGCCCAGCGGATGACGGTGGTACACCACATAATACTTTTCCGACTTCGGTTCGAATATCACCGAATGGTGTCCGGCTCCCGTGCCCACCTTGTCGTCAGCCTGCAGCACGGTGGCTATGCGCTTGAAGGGCCCCATGGGACCGTCGGCAATGGCATAGGCCACGCGGTAGTCGGCCTGCGTCCATCCGCCTTCGGACCACATGAAGTAATACTTGCCGTCGCGTATGAACATGAACGGGCCTTCCACATAGCCTTCGGGAGTCACTTCCTTGAACACCGTGCCGTCCTCAAAGGGGATGAACCCGGTAAAGTCGTTGTTCAGCTTGGCTATGTTGCAGTGTCCCCATCCGCCGTAGTACATGTAGTAGGTGCCGTCCTTGTCCTTGAACACAAACTGGTCAATGGGCTGCGCTCCGTTGGCCACGGAGTCGATGAGCGGACGTCCCAGCAAGTCTTTGTAGGGGCCTTCGGGCTTCTGGGCCACAGCCACGCCTATGCCGCCCTCGCCGGTCTTGTGCATGTCATTGGCGCCGAAGAACAGGTAATACTTGCTGTCCTTCTCCACCACGGCCGGCGCCCACATGGCCCGCCAGGCCCACTTCACCTCCGTCGTGTCGATGATGGCCTCGTGCTTGGTCCAGTTCACCAGGTCCGGCGAGGAGAAGGCGTCCAGCGCTACCTGTTCCTCATACGGAAGGGAACGGGTGGGGAACACCCAATACTGATTGCCGATAATCATTCCTTCAGGATCGGCATACCTGCCCTCGAAAATGGGGTTTCCGGCTTTTTCCTTTACAGCCTGCCGGGAGGTGCAAGCGGCGCAAGTGAGCGCCGCAGCCACGAATACAATAGGTCTTATGTTCATAACGGTTTGTTTTTTCGGTACAAAAATAGGGTATATTTCTTTATGGCCTGTTTGATTTTTCCTTTTTGTTCCCGGAATTCTCATGTTGTGCGGCATATTCCCCTCACTGGTCAGCGTGTCTTTCCATTATGAGCGAAGGGGGGTGGCGGAGGCATTTTTCCCTCACCGGTTGGCGTGCCTTCCCATAGTATGGTATCCGTTTCATGAGGGAAGGTATCGGGGTTCGGACTCAATAACCTGTTGTATGACACGTCAAGATAGCGTAAGGCTTTTCCTGTAACCACTACATTCCAGCATAGGTTGTTGTGGGCAAGGATCAGTCTCTGCAAGTTGGACTCATGGATGAATATGCCATTCAGCCTGTTGTATGACAGGTCCAGCTCTACCAGCGTGGGCATGCTGCCCTTTTTCACTTCCAGCTCCCCTTTCAGCCGGTTGTGCGACATGTCCAGCCTTTCCAGTCCCAGCGGCAGGCGTTCGGGAACAAGCGAGTCCAGCTGGTTGTACGACAGGTCCAGTGACCGTATCACATACATGGACAGGTCGGGGAACTCCGTGAGGCTGTCGCCGGAGAGGTCATAGTAATCCATTACCGAGTCTGGGCGGACGCAGTAGAGGCGTTCCAGCTTGGAAAGCGTGTTGTCCTGTAGGTTGCCGTTACAGGCAGTCAGACAGAAGCCGCAACAGATGGCGGCCAGTATTCTTTTACTGAAATCAGTGCGGAGAACCATTTGTAAATTTATTTATGAAACGTAAAGTCGCGGTGGGCGAGGGAAGTTTGTTCTTGGTACATCTTCTTCTTGAATCTGTGTGCCTTTCACTAGCACAGTGCAATCCCGGAATACAGGGCAAAAAGTGTTTGTATTCAGGCGCAAATTCTCATTGTGTGAAAGGTCAAGATAACGTAGGTTGTAGGGAGAAACAATTACATGTTCAACTAGATTATTATGGGCTAAAATAAGTTTTTCTAATCTGGAATTATAGATGTGTATTCCCTGTATCATATTGTACGACAGATCCAGTTCATCCAGCGGAGGCCATAGCTTGTCTATGTCTACATTTACTTCCCCTTCCAGCCGGTTGTGCGACAGGTCCAGCTTTTCGAGTCCGGCTGGCAGACGTTCGGGAATGATGGTGTCCAGCCGGTTGTGCGACAAATCCAGTGAGCGTATGGTGTAGCCGGACAGGTCGGGAAACTCTTTCAGGCTGTCTCCGGAGAGGTCGTAATGGGCTATTACCGAATCGGGACTAATCTGGTGGAGACGTTCCAACTTGGGATGCTGTTCCGCGCAGGACATGCACGCGAACAGGCAAACAATCCATGTGATGCGGGTGTACAGTCTAAAATTCAGTTCCATAGTCGTCATAAAATTCATTGAATGCATTATAAAAGTTTTTGATTTCATGATCCTTCATATACGCATGCATCCGGTTTTCCTTGTCTATGTCATTTCTCCACTTTGTACTTTCATCGCTCTCTGAAAAGATTCGTCTGAAATCTTCCGGATAGCCTCTTCTTATCATTTCTTGATTTACAGCTTGTACGATAGTGTCAGGTGTGCTATTTGCAGCGACAGTATAATAAGCGGCATTAAAAGCCACAAAATGCTTCGCGTGTAATGCTTCGTGTATAAGCGTTGCTGCCAGAGACTGTCCTTGGGTTTCCACCAGGCGCCAGTCAAATCCGGTCATGTCAACTCCCGGAAGTTCAGGCGCAAAATGCCATCCGTCGTCCTCAATGCATTTCTCATTGAATGTTATGATGTAGCGTTTGCTAACATAGTCGTATTCTGTCGTGGCACCGGTTGTTTCGTTTTCGCTGTCTCCCATATTGCCAATTTTTAATATCAGGCAACTATTCCCATCGTCAAAGTACGCCAGCAGTTTCTTCAGCACTGAGTTACTTTCCAATATCTTCGTCAGTTGCTTGTAAAATACCGGTTCTTTCTTCATGTCCTCAAAGAGGAAGTGCTTGGGGTTTGTCACATCCACCCCGTCCTTGCGCGGGTCTTCCAGCGGAGAACCTCCCACTTCCGTATCATACACATCATAATAAGGACTGTTGTAGTAATAATAGTCTTCCCCGTAGATTTCGAACCATATGTCACTCTCGTCTCCGGGATATTCCCTGTCGATGAAGGGATTGTCCGTGTCTCCCCAAGGCGGGATTCCGCTGCTCCACTTCCAGCCGTCGTCTCCGGAGTCATAGTACCCGTAGACCGTCACTTCGGGCAGAGGGCCTCCGTCCTTTATGTAGCCATACTCCTCCGGGTCGTAGCCGTAGGGATTATAGCCGTCGTTTCCCTGTGCGTACATCCTGTCCGCCCTTTTCCCTTCCGCAGGACGCAGCAGGCGCAGCCCCGCAAAGTCTTCTCTGGTTATTCTTTTTTTAGCCATAAACTTTTATTTTTTTTAGGCTGTTCTGCAAATATACACTATTTTCCCTATAATTGTCCATAGATTTCTTATGTTGTGCAACATGTTTCCCGTCCTTTGTCATTTTGACACTTTGCATTCCTTTAACACGGAGAATCGCGTATTTCCGACGGGGTGCAGGCCCGATGGAAAAGAACGCAGGATTTTTTCGCCTTTCTTTTTGTATATTAGGCGGATAAGCCGAAATTTAACACTTCAAACGCCCTCAGAAAACGCGGAAAAGTCCGTCCGGAAGCCCGTTTTACGCAGGGCGGAGGCTGGCAATAGGTCATCAGGAAGCTGGCAATAGGTCATCCGCCGGCTGACAATGGGTCGCCAGCTTGCCGATAAAGGATTTTCCGCACGGTGAAAACGGGTTTTCTATCTGTGTGCTGTTAACATAAAGAAACAGGGAAGCTTTATTTGCGGATTTATTTAACGTATATAAAGGGATTTATCCGTACATAGTCTGTTTTCCCGGCACTTTTTGGAAAAGGGCCGGGAAACGGAAATGGCGTTTTAACGTCTTTATGACAGGAAAAACGGGAAAACGGCGTGAATCTGTCTGCGGTCGGTATCCGTCTGTCCGGTGGTGGAAGAGTTATGTGGCCGCATCACTTTATGCGCGTATCGGTAGGGTAGGGGCACTTGTAGCGAAAATGTGTGACCATTCCGCCCGTATAATGCACCGCAAATTCTTGGATATTAACGGCAGAACGACTACCTTTGTTGGAAAACCGGCACCTGTCCGTATGGATAAGGACGGAAATGCGTTGAAATATAAGAAGATATGAAAAAACTGGTAGTACTTACCGGCGCAGGCATGAGCGCCGAAAGCGGCATAAGCACCTTCCGCGATGCGGGCGGACTGTGGGACCACTATCCGGTGGAACAGGTGGCCACCCCCGAAGGCTACGCACGCAATCCGGAACTGGTGATAAAGTTCTATAACGAAAGGCGGAAACAGCTGCTGGACGTGCAGCCCAACGCGGGACACAGGGGGCTGGCTCTGTTGGAAAAGCGCTTCGACACCACCATCATCACCCAGAATGTGGACAACCTGCACGAAAGGGCCGGAAGCAGCCACGTAATCCATCTGCACGGAGAGCTGACCAAAGTGTGCTCCAGCCTGAGCCCCAACGACCCGCGATACATCAGGGAGCTGAAGCCCGACGAATACGAGGTGCATATGGGCGACAAGGCCGGTGACGGAAGCCAGCTGCGGCCTTTCATCGTGTGGTTCGGCGAGCCGGTGCCGCAGATAGAGACCGCCATAGACTACGTGGAAAAGGCCGACATCTTTGTCATCATAGGGACCAGCATGGTGGTCTATCCCGCCGCAGGGCTCCTGGCTTATGTGCCTCCCCGGGCCGAAGTCTACCTCATCGACCCCAAACCGGTGGACGTACATTCCGCAAGGCCCATACACGTCATAGCCAAAGGGGCGTCGGAGGGAGTGAAGGAACTTACCGAACTACTGATTGCAGACAGATAATAAAGAAAAATCATCCGGTAACATACATGGCAAACTACATATTCGAACTGCCCATGAAGGTGCGCGACTACGAGTGCGACCTGCAGGGCATAGTGAACAACGCCAACTACCAGCATTACCTGGAACACGCGCGTCACGAGTTCCTGCTGTCGGCAGGAGCCAGTTTCTCACAGTTGCACCAGCAGGGCATAGACCCCGTGGTGGCACGCATCAGCATGGCTTTCAAGACCCCGCTGCGCAGCGGAGACCGGTTTGTGTGCAAGCTCTACCTGAAAAAGGAGGGCATAAAGTATGTGTTCTATCAGGACATATACCGCACAGACCCGTCCGACGGCTCGCAGAAACTGAGCCTGAAGGGGGTGGTAGAGGCCGTATGCGTGGTAAACGGACGGCTGGCCGGATGCGGGCAGCTGGACCGGCTGTTTGAGAAGTATCTGTAAAACAGGATTTCGCGCCGTAAAAAAAGAAACCTCTGTACCGATGGACGATGAACGCTTATGCAGCATAGCCCTGACCCTGTGTCCCGGAGTGGGCGACAAGGGGGCACGCCAGCTCATTGACCGCGCAGGCAGCGCCGTAGCCGTGTTCGAACGGCGGAAAGAGCTGTTTCCCGCAGCAAAGGGCAACGGCATGCAGACGGTCAAGGCACTGGAAGACCCCGCGCTGTTCCGCCGGGCCGAGAAGGAGCTGGAGTTCGCCGAAAAGAACCGCATAGCCTGCCTTACGCTGAAGGATGAGGCTTACCCTTCGAGGCTGAGAACCTGTCCCGACGCGCCGGCCGTGCTCTTCTACCGGGGGACGGCCGACCTGAACAATCTGCACATCATAAGTATAGTGGGCACCAGGCATGCCACCGAATATGGCAAACAGTTCTGCAACGATTTCCTGCAGGAGCTGGCGGCCATGCGCCCCGACCTGCTGGTGGCCAGCGGGCTGGCCTACGGCATAGACATACACGCCCACCGCGCGGCACTGCGGTACGGACTGGACACCGTGGCCGTATTGGCACACGGTCTGGACCGCATCTACCCCTATGAACACCGGCGCACGGCCGCCGAAATGACGGAACACGGCGGACTGCTGACCGAGTTCCTGACGGGCACGGAACCCGACAGGTTCAACTTCGTGAAGCGGAACCGCATAGTGGCCGGCATGAGCGACGCGACCATCGTGGTGGAATCGGCCTCCAAAGGAGGCTCGCTCATCACTGCCGAACTGGCCAACAGCTATAACCGCGAATGCTTTGCCCTGCCGGGAAGGCAGACCGACACCTGCTCCGCAGGATGCAACAAGCTGATATACGACAACAAAGCCACCATGCTGATGTCGGCCAGACACTTCCTGGACGACATGAAGTGGGGCGCCGCAAGGCAGGACGGACACACCCCTCCCATACAGCGCAACCTCTTCATGGAACTGACGCCCGAAGAGGAACGTGTGGTGAGACTGCTGAAAGAACGGGGAGACCTGCACATCAACACGCTGGTGGTGAATACGGACATCCCGGTGAACCGCATGAGCGGACTGCTGTTCGAACTGGAAATGAAAGGCGTGGTGAAAGCCCTGGTGGGAAGCGTGTACCACCTGCTGTAGCACGTGGCGGAAGAAGCCGCGCAAAAGCGGAAACTTGGAATATTCATCCATAATCCGTATCTTCGCCCCCAACCGGAATTCCTACAAGCAATGAACACATACCTACGACACATACTGCAGCCTTTCATATGGCTCCGGCGTTTCCGCCACCGGAGAGGCTACGGAGTGCACTCGCCCTTCGCCTTCAACCTCATAACCAACGTAATCTATGAAGGCGCTCCCTATTATAAATATGTCTCGCTGGTGTTGGCCGAAGAAAGACAGGCTGCGAAGGCCGGCAAAGACTGGATGTACGAGACACGCAGAGCGAAAAGGCTGCTGTTCCGGCTGGTCAACTACAGCCAGCCGCGTATGATAATCGATGCGGGCACCTTGTCGGCATCGGCCCTCTATCTGCAGGCCGGAAAGACAAGTGCGGCCTATGTGCCGGTGACCTCTCCCGCAAACCTGAAGATAAAAGGGACCAAGGCCGACTTCCTGTACCTGCACAACTACCGCGATCCCGCATTCTGCGAAGAGATGTTCCGGAAGTGTGCGGAACACGCCAACGCACGGTCGCTCTTTGTCATCGAAGGCATACACGCTTCCCAGACCATGCGCGGCCTGTGGAAGGCCGTACAGGAGGACAGTAGGGTGAGCGTGACCTTTGACCTGTACGACATGGGACTGGTGTTCTTTGACCCCAGCAAGTGCAAGCAAAACTACATAGTGAATTTCTGACCCACCCGGGCCACTGCAAAAAAACCGCTTACAAGACAGTAGGGAAAAACATGAAAAAAAGTCTTATCTACACCAAAACCGGAGACCGTGGCACCACCTCGCTCGTTGGCGGGACACGAGTCAGCAAAACCCATAAAAGACTGGAAGCCTATGGCACTATTGACGAACTGAACGCCTGCCTGGGCCTGCTTTGCAACAGTCTGAACGAGGAAGCCGACAGGGATACCGTAAGGCGCATACAGCATCTGCTGTTTGTCATCGGCGCGGACCTGGCCACCGAGTCCGTTCCGTCACGTGACAATATGCGGCGAGTGACTGCCGGCGACATTGAACGGCTGGAAAGCGAGATAGACCGGCTGGACTCCACACTGCCGCCGCTCAAAGCCTTCATACTGCCCGGAGGCGGACAAGGGGCCGCACTCTGCCACTTGTGCCGCACAGTGTGCCGCAGGGCCGAACGGCGCATTCTGGAACTGCACGCCGACACGCCGGTAAGCGACCTGCTGCTGGCTTATGTCAACCGGTTGTCCGATTACCTGTTCGTCCTGGCACGCAAGCTGAATGCCGACGAAAAAAAAGGTGAAATATTTTGGGATATATGTTGCATATGACATAAAATGTTATACTTTTGCGCGGAAATTGAAGTAACCTGATATATTGATTACAAATCAAACACTTAGAGACTATGTATTGGACTTTAGAGTTAGCATCCAAACTTGAAGATGCTCCTTGGCCGGCAACCAAGGATGAACTGATAGACTATGCCATGCGCTCAGGTGCTCCGCTCGAAGTAATAGAAAACCTGCAGGAGATGGAAGATGAGGGTGAGATCTATGAAAGCATAGAAGACATCTGGCCCGACTACCCCAGCAAAGAAGACTTCTTCTTCAACGAGGACGAGTACTGAGGACAGACACATCAGCGCATAAAAGGAAAAAGCCGAGTGATACAGGAAAACCCGGAAAAGTACAAAGGCGCGCCAGCGCACTGCTGACGCTTTGCAGGCATGGGACATGCGTTCCGGCGGCTTCAGGCCGCCTGCGTACGCATGACCCATGTCTGTTCTTTTTTTTCGCGCCCGCGTACCTATTTTTATACAGACGGCGATGCGTTCCGGCGCGGTTCCACGCCCGGGCAGGCTACGGCCCGCATACGGAAGGCTGTGAATCTGTCCGTACCAACTGTCTGACAGACAAACCAATAAAACGGTAAACGCTTCAAGCCCCAAAGTCCGTGCGGAAGAACTGCGGCGCATTACGGAATTATTTCTTTAATCACTTGCTTAATCAAGCTATTTGACCTATTTTTGCAGGAAGATTGGCCGACCGGCCTTCTGAAAGGAAAATCTTTTAATAATTCAATAACTTAAATTCAATCATTTATGTGGTTAAGTAATTCATCTGTAGGAAGGAAAGTGGTGATGAGCGTGACTGGCATTGCCCTTGTCCTGTTTTTAACGTTTCACATGGCCATGAATCTGGTTGCCCTGGTTTCCGCCAGTGCCTACAATCAGGTTTGTGAGTTCCTTGGTGCAAACTGGTACGCTGTGGCCGCCACGCTTGTGCTGGCAGCCTTGTTCATCATTCATCTCATCTATGCTTTCTGGCTGACCATGCAGAACCGCCGTGCGCGCGGCTCCGAACACTATGCCGTGACCGACCGCCGGAAAGAAGTGGAGTGGGCTTCCCAGAACATGCTGGTACTGGGCATTATTGTCATCCTGGGCCTGCTGCTCCACCTGGTGAACTTCTGGTCGAAAATGATGTTGCCTGAGCTGATGCACGGCATGGGCATGCATGCCGACACCATGACGCTGGTCAACGCAGCCAACGGCGTGTATCACATCGAAAACACTTTTTCGAACCCGGTGTATGTAGTGCTGTACATCGTATGGCTGGCCGCCCTCTGGCTCCATCTGACACACGGCTTCTGGAGTGCCATGCAGACGCTGGGATGGAACAATAAGGTATGGCTCAACCGCTGGAAATGCATCTCCAACATCTATGCTACCATCGTTGTGGCTTGCTTTGCACTGGTAGTGGTTGTGTTCTTCATCAAATCGCTTATTTAAGTTCTTGGAATTAGGGCCGGCAGAAAGCCCGCCGGCACACACGTCCGGCCAACGTCCGGCCGGACTGGAGAATTTCGGACCAAAAGACTTACCAACTAAAAAACTAAAGAAATGACTCAGATAAATTCAAGAATACCGGAAGGACCGGTAGCAGAGAAATGGACTAACTACAAAGCTCATCAGAAATTGGTAAACCCCGCCAACAAACGCCGCCTGGACATCATCGTGGTAGGCACGGGCCTGGCCGGAGCATCGGCAGCCGCATCGTTGGGCGAAATGGGTTTCAAGGTATTCAACTTCTGCATACAAGACTCTCCCCGTCGCGCGCACTCCATAGCCGCACAGGGAGGAATCAACGCCGCCAAGAACTATCAGAACGACGGCGACTCGGTGTACCGCCTGTTCTACGACACGGTGAAGGGCGGAGACTACCGTGCACGTGAGGCCAACGTGTACCGTCTGGCTGAAGTGTCATGCAACATTATTGACCAGTGCGTGGCACAGGGCGTGCCCTTCGCACGCGAATACGGCGGCACACTGGCCAACCGCTCCTTCGGCGGAGCCCAGGTGTCGCGCACATTCTACGCCAAAGGACAGACCGGACAGCAGCTGCTGTTGGGTGCTTACTCGGCACTGAGCCGTCAGGTGGCCGCCGGAAGCGTGAAGCTGTACACACGCTATGAGATGCAGGATGTCGTTATCATTGACGGACGTGCACGCGGTATCATAGCCAAAAACCTGGTGACGGGCAAGCTGGAACGCTTCGCCGCACACGCCGTGGTGATAGCTACCGGCGGATACGGAAACACCTACTTCCTCTCCACCAACGCCATGGCATGCAACTGCTCCGCCGCTATGGCATGCTACCGCAAGGGCGCATGGTTTGCCAACCCTGCCTACGTGCAGATACACCCGACCTGCATACCTGTACACGGAGACAAGCAGTCCAAGCTGACACTGATGTCTGAGTCTCTGCGCAATGACGGACGCATATGGGTTCCCAAGAAATTGGAAGACGCCAAGAAACTGCAGGAAGGCACGCTGCAGGGCAAGGACATACCCGAAGAGGATCGCGACTATTATCTGGAGCGCCGCTATCCGGCATTTGGCAATCTGGTGCCACGCGACGTGGCCAGCCGTGCCGCCAAGGAACGCTGTGACAAAGGCTACGGCGTGAACAACACCGGACTGGCCGTATTCCTGGACTTCTCCGAAGCCATACAGCGTCTGGGCAAAGACGTGGTGGAGCAGCGCTACGGAAACCTCTTTGACATGTATGAGGAAATTACCGACGTAAGTCCTTACGAAAGCCCGATGATGATTTATCCGGCCATACACTACACCATGGGAGGCATCTGGGTGGATTACGAGCTGATGACCAGCATCAAGGGACTGTTCGCCATCGGCGAGTGCAACTTCTCCGACCACGGCGCCAACCGTCTGGGAGCCTCGGCTTTGATGCAAGGCTTGGCCGACGGATACTTTGTGCTGCCCTACACCATACAGAACTACTTGGCCGACCAAATCACCGTGCCACGCTTCTCCACCGACTTGCCCGAGTTTGCTGAAGCCGAGAAAGCCGTGCAGGCCAAGATAGACCATCTCATGAACATACACGGCAAAAAGTCCGTAGACTCCATACACAAGGAACTGGGACGCGTGATGTGGGAATACGTTGGCATGGGACGTACCGCCGAAGGACTGAAGGAAGGACTGAAACGCCTGAAGGAAATACGCAAGGAATTCGAGACCGAACTTTTCATACCCGGTGAGAAGGAAGGCATGAACGTAGAACTGGACAAGGCCATACGCCTGAACGACTTCATCACCATGGGAGAGCTCATAGCCTACGATGCCCTGAACCGTAACGAAAGCTGTGGCGGACACTTCCGCGAAGAATACCAGACAGAAGAGGGAGAGGCTAAGCGTGACGACGAGAACTACTTCTACGTGAGCTGCTGGGAATATCAGGGCAGCGACGACAAGGCTCCGGTAATGTATAAGGAACCTCTGGTATACGAAGCTATCAAGGTACAGACTCGTAACTACAAGAGCTAATTCGGGATGTTGAACTTTAACTAAAGACTATAACAATGGATAAGAATATATCGTTTACACTGAAGGTATGGCGTCAGAAAGGACCGAAAGAGAAAGGTGCCTTCGAAACTTATGAAATGAAAGATATCCCGGGCGATACCTCGTTCCTGGAGATGATGGATATACTGAACGAACAGCTCATCAGCCAAGGCAAGGAGCCCATAGTGTTCGACCATGACTGTCGCGAGGGCATATGCGGCATGTGCTCGCTCTACATTAACGGACATCCGCACGGACCCGCACAGGGAGCCACCACCTGCCAGATATATATGCGCCGCTTCAACGACGGCGACGTCATCACCGTAGAGCCTTGGCGCTCTGCCGGATTCCCCGTCATCAAAGACCTGATGGTGGATCGCACTGCGTTTGACAAAATCATGCAGGCCGGAGGATACATCAGCGTGAATACCGGAGCGCCGCAGGACGCCAACGCCATACTCATACCCAAGACCATTGCCGACGAGGCTATGGACGCCGCCAGCTGCATAGGCTGCGGAGCTTGTGTGGCTGCATGTAAGAACGGTTCGGCCATGTTATTCGTATCGGCCAAGGTAAGCCAGCTCAATCTCCTGCCCCAAGGAAAGCCTGAAGCGTTCCGTCGTGTGAAGGCCATGCTGAGCAAAATGGATGAGCTGGGATTCGGTAACTGCACCAACACCCGTGCCTGTGAGGCCGAGTGTCCGAAGAACGTATCCATAAGCAACATCGCACGCCTGAACCGCGACTTCATACGCGCCAAGCTGAAAGACTGAGAGAAGTACCCCCTTTCTACATTTGATTAATATCAACACTGGCTTCCCCGGACCGACCGTTTGTCGGAAAGGGGAAGCCTTTTTTATGTCCGCTCCATACAGGCGCAAGTTTTATTTTCCTTTTAGGATGCGCTTGATGTCGTTCAGTTTGTTCAGGGCTGCAAGGGGGGTAAGGTTGTCCACGTCGAGATGGAGTATCTCGTCACGTATCTGGCAGAGCACGGGGTCATCAAGCTGGAAGAAGCTGAGCTGCATCTCCGGTCCGGCGTGCGGCTTCACCTCGCGGGTGGCGTTGCCCTTTCCTTCCGGGTTGACTCCGGTCTGGCGGTTCTCGGCTTCCAGCTGACGCAGTATCTCGGCCGCGCGCTTCACTATGCTTTTGGGCATGCCGGCCATCCTGGCCACGTGTATGCCGAAGGAGTGTTCGCTGCCTCCGCGTTCAAGGCGCCGCAGGAAGATGACCTTATTGTCCACCTCCCTCACGGCTACATTATAGTTCCTTATGCGGGGGAAACTTTTCTCCATCTCGTTCAGCTCGTGATAGTGGGTGGCAAAGAGGGTGCGTGCTCTGGCTCGCGGATGCTCGTGTATGTGCTCCACTATGGCCCAGGCTATGGATATGCCGTCGTAGGTTGAGGTGCCTCGTCCCAGTTCGTCGAACAGCACTAGGCTGCGGGGCGACAGGTTGTTCAGTATGTCGGCGGCTTCGTTCATCTCCACCATGAAGGTCGACTCGCCTACGGAAATGTTGTCGCTGGCTCCTACCCGGGTGAATATCTTGTCCACCAGACCTATGTGCGCGCTGTCAGCGGGTACGAAACATCCGGTTTGGGCCATGAGGGTGATGAGTGCCGTCTGGCGAAGCAGGGCCGACTTTCCGGCCATGTTGGGTCCGGTGATGATGATAATCTGCTGGGTTGCGCTGTCCAGCATCACGTCATTGGCTACGTAACGTTCTCCCGGAGGCATCTGCCGCTCTATGACGGGATGCCTTCCCTGGCGGATGTCAAGCACGTCGTCGTCGGCTATGACGGGGCGTATGTATCCGTTCTCGCGGGCCACGTTGGCAAAAGACAGCAGACAGTCCAGCCTGGCCACCTGGCTGGCGTCTATCTGTATGGCGGGGATGAACTCGGCCAACGCCTGTACCAGGTCGTTGTAAAGGCGGGTCTCCAGCGTCAGTATCTTGTCTTCGGCTCCCAGTATCTTCTCCTCGTATTCCTTCAGTTCCTGGGTGATGTAGCGTTCGGCGTTGGCCAGGGTCTGTTTGCGTATCCATTCCTGCGGCACTTTGTCCTTGTGGGCGTTGCGCACTTCTATGTAATAGCCGAAGACGTTGTTGTAGCCTATCTTCAGGCTGGGTATGCCGGTCTGCTCGCTTTCGCGTTGCTGTATCTTCAGCAGATAGTCCTTGCCCGAATAGGCAATCTGTCTCAGTTCGTCGAGCGTGGTGTCCACTCCTTGCCTGATGACGCCTCCCTTGTTCACCAGCAGTGGCGGATCGTCTACCAGCTCCTGCTCTATGCGCTGCCTCACGGGCTGGCATACGTTGAGCAGCTGTCCTATGCGGTTCAGGCTGGCATTGTCGGCTTCCAGACAGGCTTCCTTCAGCGGAATCATGGCTTGGAGAGCCACCTTGAGAGCCACCAGCTCGCGCGGCGACACCCTGCCCACGGCGGCTTTTGTGACGATGCGTTCCAGGTCGCCCATCAGATGCAGTTGTTCGCCTACCAGTTGGCGGAAGTCCGGATGCCGGAAGAAGTATTCCACTACGTCAAGCCGTTCGTTTATGGGGCGCACATCCTTCAGGGGGAAGAGCAGCCAGCGTTTCATCAGCCGGGCTCCCATAGGACTGACGGTCTTGTCCGTTACGCTGAGCAGGCTGCTTCCGCCCTCGTTCATGCTGGCGGTCAGCTCCAGACTGCGCACGGTGAACTTGTCTAGCCTGACATACTTGTCGGCTTCGATGCGGGACAGTGCGGTGATGTGTCCTATTTGTGTGTGCTGGGTCATGACCAGATACTGCAGTATGGCTCCCGAGGCCACGATGCCGTTGTGCAGGTGTTCCACTCCGAACCCTTTTAGATTCTTCACTTCGAAATGCTTCAACAATCTCTCGCGTGCGGTGACCTCGTTGAATACCCAGTCGTCCAGTTCGAAGGTAAAGAACTTGTTGCCGAAGCATTGCTCAAACCATTCCTTTCTGCCCCGTTGGAACAGCACTTCCTTGGGTCCGAAGTTGCCCAGCAGCTTGTCTACGTAGTCGGTGCTGCCCTCGGCGGTGAGGAATTCTCCGGTGGATATGTCAAGGAAGGCCACTCCGCAGACATTCTTGGCGAAGTGTACGGCGGCCAGGAAATTGTTTTCGCGGTAATCCAGCACATTGTCGTTGATAGACACTCCTGGGGTCACCAGTTCCGTGATGCCGCGTTTCACCAGCTTCTTGGTCAGCTTGGGGTCTTCCAGCTGGTCGCATATGGCTACCCGCTTTCCGGCTCTGATGAGCTTGGGCAGGTAGGTGTCCAGCGCATGGTGGGGGAATCCGGCCATTTCTACGGTCTGCCCTGCCTTGCCGTTGTTGCGCTTGGTCAGCGTGATGCCCAGGATTTCCGAGGCTACTATCGCGTCGGTGGAATAGGTTTCGTAGAAGTCTCCGCAGCGGAACAGCATCACGGCATCAGGGTGTTTGGCCTTGAGCTCCAGAAACTGCTTCATCATGGGAGTAAGGACAATGTCGTTATCTTTATCTTTGTTCATCTGCTGATGGTTTTACTAAAAAAGGAAACATTTGTGGTAGCCGCCGACTTGCGCCTGCCGCTTAATGCTTGTGCTTGCCCAGCACACGGTGGGGCAGCGTGCCGTGTCCCACCAGGTCTATAGGACAGTCGAACACCCGCTCCAGCCACTCTTCGCCCACGGCGGTATCGGGATGGTAATCCAACGTCTCGTTGACGCAGGCTATGGCCTTGACCTGCTGCAGCACGGTGCCTATGTCGTGGCTCACCAGGATGATGGCGCAGTGCCGGTTTATCTCGTCCAGTAGCTCATACATGCGTGCCTCGTAGCGTTTGTCTATGTAAGTGTTCGGCTCATCAAGAATCACCACCTCAGGGTCTGACACTATGGCGCGTCCCAGCAGGGCACGCTGTAGCTGTCCGCCGCTCAGGGCGCCAATCGGACGGTTCTCCAGCCCTTCCAATCCCATGCGTGACATGATGTGACGGGCCTGTTTGCGTTGTGCGGCGGTAAATCGTGAGAACAGCTTCATCTGTCCGCCGAGTCCGGACAGCACCACTTCCTCCACGCTGATGGGAAACTTGCGGTCTATGGCACTATACTGTGGCAAATAGCCTATGGCGGGGGTGCGGCGTCCGGGGACATTGCGGGTGAAATGGAACACCACTTCGCCCGATATGGGTTTCAGCAGACCCAGTATGCACTTCACCAGTGTGGTCTTTCCGCCTCCGTTGGGTCCTATGATGCCCAGGAAGTCACGTTCATACACCTTCAGGTTCACGTCGCGTAGCACGGTACGGCCCTCGTATCCGGCACAGAGATTCTTTATTTCGATAAGGGGATGCACGTCGGGAATAGGAATGAATGGTTAATGACCGGACAAAGCTCCGGCCACCTTCAGCATCTGCCCTTTCCAGTCATAGTCCAAGGGATTGATGTCTACAATGTGCGTGCCGGTCTGCCGGGTTATAAGCTCGGCGTTGCGCTTGTCGAACTCTGGCTGCACGAACACCACACGCACCTTTTCTGCATGGCAGCTGTCTATAAGAGCCCGCAGATGGGCGGGGGAAGGTTCCTTTCCGCCTTCTTCTATGGCTATTTGCTTCAGTCCGTAGTCGCGTGCGAAGTAAGAGAGGGCCGGGTGGTATATCATGAATGCCCGGTCGGCATCCGGGGCAGACAGTCTGGCTTTTATCAGACTGTCGGTTTGCTCTATTTGCTCCGACAGCTTGTTATAGCGGGTGATGTATTCGTCGCGGTGGGATTTGTCTATGGTACACAACGCTCTCAGTATGTTCGCCGATATGGTCTGTGCGTTTTCCGTGGAGTTCCAGATGTGTGGCTCCACTCCTTCGACAGGACGGTCCGGCGCGGTCGCGTCGTAGTACAGCGCGGACTCCGAATCCGACGGATGCGCGTGTCCGCCATCAAAGATAAGCTCCACTCCGTCTGAGAGGTTGAAGAACTGCAAGTGGGGCGCGTTGTCGGCCAGCTTGTCTATCCAGCTCCGTTCAAAGCCTATGTAGCCCACGCGGAAATAGGCTTTGCTGTGTGTCAGCTCCATCAACTGCATGGGGGTGGGGTCGTATGTCTCCGGACTGTTTCCTTTTGGTACCATGCTAATGACCCGGAAATGTTCCCCGGCAATGGCTTCGGTAAAGTAACGTAAAGGTTCTATGGTGACGGTAATCACCGGTTTCTCATCCTTTTGCCGGGGCTGTCCGCTGCATCCGGACAACAGGAGCAGACATAGGAACGGCAGAAGGACGGACACTTTCTTGGGCATGAGGCACTATGTTTTATGGATTTTGTGCAAAGGTAGCACTTTAAAAGTGAATTCCATAGGTTGCCGGAGCAAATTGTATCCCGCTCTCACCTTACCAGCGCGAAGTCCAGCTGCTTTTTCTCCAGATTGGTCCGGGCCACCTGTATGGTGATGGGGTCGCCCAAGCTGTATACGCGCTTCTTCCGCCGTCCCCGCAGGCAGTAGTTCTTCTCGTCGAAGTCGTAGTAGTCGTCGTCCAGGTCGCGCACGGGAATCATTCCTTCGCACTTGTTCTCGTCCAGTTCCACATATATGCCCCACTCCGTCACGCCGGATATGACCCCGTCGTATATCTGTCCCAGATGTTCCTGCATGAATTCTACCTGCTTATATTTCACGCTGGCCCGTTCGGCGTTGGTGGCCAGCTGCTCCATGGCACTGCTGTGCTGGCACAAGGCCTCATACTTCTTCTCGCTCACGCTCCGTCCGTGTTGGTCCAGGTATTTGGTGAGGAGGCGGTGCACCATCATGTCAGGATAGCGGCGTATGGGCGAGGTGAAATGGGTGTAATAGTCGAAGGCCAGTCCGTAATGGCCTATGTTGTGTGTGGAGTACCGTGCCTTCTGCATGGCGCGTATGGTTACGGTCTCTATGAGGTTCTCTTCCTTCTTTCCCTTGACGCTTTCCAGCAGGCGGTTGATGGATTTGGTTACTTCGGTCTTGTTTCCGGAGGGGCGCAGCTTGTATCCGAAGCGGGCGATGAACTCTGCCAGGTTATCCAGTTTGTCGGGGTCGGGCAGGTCGTGTATGCGGTAGGGGAACACTTTGGCTTTCCGTCCCTGTGGCACACGTCCTATGCGTTCGGCCACGGTGCGGTTGGCCAGCAGCATGAATTCCTCCACCAGCTTGTTGGCGTCTTTCGATACTTTGAAGTACACGCGTAGGGGCTTTCCCTTCTCGTCTGTCTCGAACTTCACCTCGTAGCGGTCAAAGTCAAGGGCTCCGTTCTCGAACCGGCGCTGGCGCAGTATCTTGGCCATGTTGTTCAGCTGCACCAGCTCGTCCTTGTAGTCGCCCCGTCCGGTCTCTATGACGTCCTGCGCCTCCTCGTAAGTGAATCTTCGGTCGCTTCTTATCACGGTATGCACCACACGCGCGTCCAGCACGTCGGCCTTGTCGTTCATACGGAAAATCACGCTGTAGGCCAGTTTGTCCTCATCAGGACGCAGGGAGCAGAGGTTGTTGCACAGGCGTTCGGGCAGCATGGGTATGGTGCGGTCTACCAGATAGACCGATGTGGCCCGTTTCTCGGCCTCCTTGTCTATGACGCCCCCTTCCTTCACATAGTAGGTCACGTCGGCAATGTGCACTCCCACTTCCCATATGCCCGGTTCCGGCTGCCGTATGGACAGCGCGTCGTCAAAGTCCTTGGCATCCTTCGGGTCAATGGTAAAGGTAGTCACCTGCCGGAAGTCCTCGCGTGCGGCAATCTCCTCGTCCGGAATTTCGGCCGGGATGCGGTCGGCGGCCTTCTCCACAGCTTCCGGATAGGTGTAGGGCAGTCCGAATTCGGCCAGTATGGCATGCATCTCGGTGTTGTTGTCGCCCGCGCGTCCCAGCACGTCCAGCACTTCGCCTATGGGGTTCTTGGCTCTGTCGGGCCACTCCACCACCTTCACCACGGCCTTGTCGCCGTTCTTTCCTCCTTTCAGCTTGTCCTTGGGTATGAAGATGTCGTTGGCCAGCGTGCGGTTCTCCGTCACCAGAAAGGCGTATGTCTTGGTCACTTGGAGTACGCCCACGAAGGTGTCCGACGAGCGTTGCAGTATTTCCACCACCTCTCCTTCCACCTCGTGCCTGCGTCGTTTGGCATAGAGTACCACGCGCACGCGGTCGTTGTTCATGGCATGTGCCGAGTTGCGTTCGGCAATGAATACGGGTTCTCCCCCGTCGTCGGGTATGAACGAGTTTTTCCCGTTGCTCTTGCGCTGGAACACTCCGGTCATCTCCTGCCCGTGTGTGTTCAGCCGGTACTGGTGGCGTTCGGGTTCGCAGAGGTAGTTGTCTTCCAGCATCTCGTGCAGCAGGTCCGCGCACAGCATCTTCTGCGGATGTGTGGTGAGGTGGAGCTGTTCGAATATGTATTTCAGTGGGAATTTCTCGCCCGGCCGGGTATGGAAGAAGTCCAGCAACAGCCTGGCCAGTTCTTTCTTCTTCATATGTTTTCCGGCTTTCTTTTCTTTCTCTTTTTTCTTGGCCATAGGACGCAAGTGTTTTTTTTAGTTAGACATGGCATGCGCGGTCTTTTTCCTTCCACACGGAAGAAACCGTATGCAACCGCACTACAAAGAAAGCGATTTTTTAGGGAAAAACCATCACGGGAGGCTGCGGAACGTCATTTTTTTCCGCTCTCCGGCACGTTTTTTCATGCGGACTCCGGTTTAGGCAAACCTTTCACAATCTCCGCTGTCTGTACCGACACATTGATTACCCGGAGCAATAGGTTAAGAATCTGTTTTGAAATGATTAGTAGAATCAATTAAGGAGAATTTGAATAAATGCTATTCCGACCATAGTTTCTGCCGTTTCAGTCAAAAACTCATAATCGATTGTAAGCCTCCTATAGTTCTCGATCCAAGAGAAAGTCCTTTCCACAATCCAGCGTTTAGGGGTAACATTGAATTTCTTAGGACTTTCTTTAGGCCTGAGGACAACTTCCAAGTCCCAGCCGAACTTGTTTTTCACCCACGTTGACAAATTCCCCTGATACCCTCCGTTTGCAAGTATTTTGCTGAGCCTTGGGAATCTGTATGCCAGACATTCTATTGTCGGCATGGCTCCTTTGCTGTCGTGGATGTTGGCTTCATGTACTTTAATGGCCATAGGAAGCCTCAAAGTGTCCACTACGATATGCTCTTTCCGCACTTTTATTTTCTTGTTCCCGTCTATCCCCCTGTCACTATCAACATGATGGGAAGTTTTTACGCTTCTGGAATCTATAATTCCCAAACTCGGGCTTTCTTGTCTACCGACAGACTTCCTTGCCAGCCCATGAAGCACGTTCAATAATTCTTCCCATACGCCTTCTGCTTTCCACTTGCGGAAATAGTAATAAACCGTTTGCCAAGGAGCAAAGTCCGCAGGAAGCATCCGCCATTGGCATCCGCTCTTGACGAGGTAGAAAACCCCGTTCAGGATTTCCCTAAGAGAAGTTTTTCTGCTTCTTTCTTGCGGGTCTACTATATTTTTGATAACTTGCCACTGTTTTTCAGTTAGGTTAGTTGGATAGTTGCTCATAACTTATTTGATTAGGAACCTTTAAGTTAAGAAAATTATCACAATTAACCAACTAATATCGATTAAACAATCATTTCAAAACAGATTCTTATTAAGCCAATCTTTTCCTGCCTCAAGCTAAGAGGCAGGAAAAGAGTTGATATTCTTTAGAATCTGCTTTATGGCACAAATGAGCGCACGCAGGCTCCACTATATACCTTCACATGCTTCTGCCCCATGGGGTCTGTAAAGTACAACGCACCCGGATAGTAGCATTCGAAACGGTTGTTTTCCCGGTTGTAGGTAAGTTCCCGCGTATGGTCATCAAACAGTTTGAGCTTCACTTCCAATCCGGAAAAGCTTACCGCCTTCAGTTCATGTCCGAATATACGGATGTCCCCGGTCTGACAGTCTTTACTATAGACTACCGACAGCTCCACATGGGCATCGTATCCGTTAATGTCCGAATAGAGCAGATACTTTTTCATCATTACCGGCTCTGTAGCATAAGCCCTTACGGAATCGGCCACAGGATAGCTCACATAGTAACATCTGTCCGGCTCGTCGGGCAACTTCACATTGCCCTTACGCGCTTCCTCACATTCCTCTTTTAACGTAGTGAAGATTTCTTTTCTACGCTCTTCGGTCAGTTGCTTGCTTTTCAGGAAAGAGTAATCCAGCCTGTAGTACCGGCTCAACTCTTCCATGACGGCATATTCTTCAGGAGAGGTTTTGCCTTTTACCCATTCGGGAACCACACCAAGTTCGCCACAGTTGTCATCTATGACCCTATCTGTGACAAGGTCGGAAACCTTAGCTTTATCTTGCGCACATAACGTGGCAATAGGAACAAGCAGTAGTACTGTGCTCAATAATAAATGTTTCATATTCTATATTCTATAGGTTATTATCATATGCTATACAATCCTCTGTCTTTATAGATAGCCACCCTTCTGAAGCTTATCATAATACCTTTTCACCACACGGCGTTCTTTTCTTTTGCTGTATTTCTTCGGCTCGTCCCCATAACGTATGCACGACAGGAAAGCCTCCACATATTCCTTTTCTTTCTTCAGACCTTCTTCCGTCAGCAGAATTTTGGCCATCATTACAGGAAAGCCTTCTTTCCGCATATTCATCCCAATGCATGTAGTGTACATCCGAATTTCTGATAAGGATAGCGGGAATGGTTCATGAAAAGAAGCGGAATCCATCGGCACTTTATAGAATATTACCGTATCTGCATTAAAGTAACGGGACATATCTGCCTCCGCAACCACCTTTACATATCGGGCCGTATCCAACACCTCTTCCTCCGAATCTATCTGTAAAGCAGCCTCTACTTCGCCATAAGCCATACTAGCATACAACGTATTTCTTTCACTAGTACCTAATGTCTCATACATAGGAAATAAAAACAGGCAATCTTTGTCTTCTGATTGGAAAACCACTTCATACCCCATTCCTACTCTATAGTCATTATTGAACCTGAACAAGGCAAAATAGTCTATTGCCTTAAACCCTTCCGGTTCTTCCACCTTTATACCATACAACTTGCCGTATGAGCGATAAGTATCAAACAGATGTTGGGTTTGAGCGAAAGAAGCCAAACTGGCAAAGACTAAGATAAAAGATGCAAAAAAAGTCTTCATAAGCATATTAAAATAAATCAGGTTATTATTTTCTCATTATTAAATAGTAAACAAATTGATTGTTTAAGGCATTTCTCCTTCTATCTGCACTTAAAATAACAGAATTATTTCAATTTTACTACCGAATATTACCAAAATAAATGGTTCTATTTCCACAATATTCATGAGGATGCATTTTGCATCCTCATGAATATAACAATAAGCGACTAAAGCATTAGTTTTTACTATAGTTTACATTAAATAATTTGCACATTTTTGATTTATCTTTGCGGCCTAAAAAATTCAATAGACACATTACGACAAGATTCGCCACAGCCAAAAAGTACTTGCAGCAACAGGCTTAAACCCTGCCAAACTTGACGCTTTGCTGATTATCTTCAAGCACTATTGAGATGAATATCACAGTCATTTTATCTTAGAAGAAAAAAATGCGTTACACAACTTTAGAATCAGCCACAAATAAGTCATATAACAAACTAATTTATATGATGTTTACCTTATAAATATGAGTAACCTTACTAACTTCACAATAATTCACTTTGTTTACTTGAGGATCATAGTACAAAAGAACGTCACTTTCTGATGATTTCCACTGCAAGACCACAGCATGAACACTTTCAATCACAATAATATATTTATTCGCTTCCTCCTTCTTTGTTTCAGTCAGGCTTGGAAAATCAAGCACAGAGATTTGCTCTCCTTTCTCATTGAAATGCTTCATAGTATCAAAAAAGTTTTTAACTGGAACGCCATCGTCTCCATATTGGTCTTCAATCCAACTATTCACACTATTATAGTCCATATTCATAGAATATGCTATACACCGTGCTACACAATCCGAATAATCCTCTTCATCGTCTTTCTCACTTCTGGTCTTCACCTTTTTAATTGAGCTAAAGTCTGAGTAAATCCTGTCATTGGCTCTTTCAATCAAAGTCACTACAAAAGAAAACAGGCGTTCCGACATATTCACATCCGCAGCACTGCATTCGGGAATTTCATAATAACCATCCGCATCTTTT
>CASFQC010000047.1 GCA_949296415.1 uncultured Bacteroides sp.
CACCATGAACGTGCACTATGAAGCTTGCCCGCACCTGCACCGCGTAGTACAGCAGATACGCGAGGCCGGCATGCACCCTGCCGTCACACTGAACCCGGCCACCCCAGTATACATGCTGAAAGACATCATAGGCGATGTGGACATGGTGCTGCTCATGGGAGTGAATCCGGGATTCGGAGGACAGAAGTTCATACACCATACGTTGGAGAAAGTACGCGAACTGCGCGAACTGATTGAGGTGAGCGGGTCGCAGGCACTGATAGAGGTGGACGGCGGCGTGAACCTTGATACCGGAGCGCAGCTGGTGGCTGCCGGAGCCGACGCGCTGGTAGCCGGCAATGCCGTATTCGGAGCACCCGACGCCGAAACCATGATCCGTGACCTGAAGAACCTTTAAGGCGCTGTCTCTGTGTCTGCTTCCGTAATCAGACGAAGCCCCTTCCTGCAGCTTCTGCCGCCGCTGGCCATAGGGATAGCATGCGGTGACAGATGGCCGGCGGACATACCGGTGAGCGTATGGGCCGGCGCGGCCACGGCATGTATCGCGCTGCTGGCCTTGCTGCAAAGAGCCCGGTGTCCCCGGCTGTTCGGCCTTATGGTACAGCTGTTCCTTGCGGCCACCGGATTCACCCTCATGGGCAGGCAGTTGGCAGACAGCACCTGTCCGCTGCCGGAACATGAAGTGCCGGCCGCCGTAAGGCTGTGCGACCATCCCATAGAGAAGGCACGCAGCCTGATGTGCCGCGTGCAGGCCGAAGGAATCAGAGAAGACGGTCAGACCGGCCACGACAGGCTGTCTGGCAAGGAGATGCTGCTCTACTTTGCCAAAGACTCCGCCTCATTCCGTCTGAAACGTGGAGACAGGCTGATGGTATATGCCCGGCTGTCTCCTCCCGAAAACAACGGCAATCCCGATGAGTTTGACTACGCGCACTACCTGCACCGCCAGGGAATATGCGCCACAGCCTATGTGCCTTCAGGACATTGGACAGTCTGCGGACACGACAGCACCGTCAGCCTGAAGCAGGCGGCAATGGATTGGCGCGACCGGCTAACCTCCATGTTTCCCGCCTTAGGCTTCGAAGGCGACAATCTGGCGGTTCTCTCCGCCCTGACCGTGGGCGACCAGGACGGCCTCAGTGACGAGCTGGTGGAAACCTATTCGGCTACCGGAGCCAGCCATGTGCTGGCTTTGTCGGGCATGCACATCGGACTGTTCTATGCCTTGTTCTGGCTGCTGTTCTCCCCACTCTGGAAGCGGTGGACCTACCTGAAACTCCCCTTGCTCACAGTGACCATAGCGTCGCTCTGGGCATTCGCCTTTTTCACCGGACTCATGCCATCCGTAGTACGCGCGGTAGTCATGTTCTCCCTTCTGGCCTTGTCTGAGTTCAGTGCGGACAAGCCTTTCACGCTGAACACGCTGGCGGCCACAGCCTTCCTTATGCTGCTGTTCCGGCCCGCCTGGCTGTTCGACGTAGGATTCCAGCTTTCCTTCCTCGCCGTGGCCGGTATTCTGCTCATCCATCCCCGGACTGACAGTCTCTGCCCCCGCAACTGCCCTTCCGTACTGCGCAAGGTATGGTCGCTGCTCAGCGTATCCACCGCCGCACAGATAGGCGTGGCTCCGCTCATCATACTCTACTTCTCACGTTTCTCCACCCATTTCCTACTGACCAACCTTTGGGCCGTGCCCATGTCCACACTGGCACTCTATGCGGCCATTGCTATGCTGGCACTTACTCCGTTCCCCATACTGCAACACTTTGCAGCCCAAGTGACCGACCGGCTCATCGGCATACAGAACGACGTGCTGCGCCACATTGAGCGGCTGCCTTATGCCACAATAGACGGTCTGTGGACAGACATATGGGCCGTATCGCTGTTCTATCTGCTGGTCGTGCTGGCCCTGCGCCACATCAGGCTTCGCACGCTGCGCAGTGCCGTGCTGTTCCTTACGGCCTTGCTTCTGGCCGTATGCCACCATAGCCTCGCGTTGTGGGACAACGCTCCACGCACAGCCCTGGCTTTCTACAATGTGAACGGCTGTCCCGCCCTGCACTGCCTGTCCGACGGTCCCCGGTCGTGGCTCATCTGCCCCGACAGCACACCGGACACCCGCTACCTGCAACAGGCTCTCGCCCCACACTGGAACCGCCTGCGTCTTTCGCCTCCGGAGATTATGTCGGCACACGACACCTGCGGAACATCCGTCAGCATCAGCCACAACATAGTAACCTATGCCCGCAGACGCATCTGCCTGCTGAACGACAACCGTTGGCAAGGCAAGTCCAGCCCCACTCCGCTCCACATAGACTACATGTACGTATCAAAGGGCTACCGGGGCAACCTGCACGAACTGTTGGCTCTGTTCACCATAGGAAAAGTCATCATAGACGCCTCGCTGTCCGACTACTACCGACGGCACATCATAGACACCTGCGCACAGGAAGGCATATCCTATGTCTCGCTGAAAGATTCCGGAGCGGTAAGATTCGAGCTGTAAGCGGAAAAGAAAAGAGGCAAAAGCTGCCTCCGCACGCCACGGAAAATGCCGCCCGGAAAGCCTGTGGCAGGGAGTCCGGTACGCCCCACATACAGGGAACGGCGAGTCCACCCGAACCAACATTCTGACATACAAGACAATAAAGCGCATCAGCACAGTACCTGTCCCACAAATCCCGAAAAAAGAAAGTTTTTCCTGGGAACCATATCCCCTTACTCTACCCTTGGAATTTCCGCAAAAATACAGCGGCCGCCCCAACATACAGACGGGAAAACGGCAAACCGGAGGAGAGATGAGGCAAAAAAGTAAGATAGTCCATCTTTATGCGAAAAATCTCTATTTTTCCACATCCTATGACTGCATATATTTGCAATAATAAAAAACCATGGACATAGACCGATATGAGAACATCACAGATTACAATCCACATGTACGGCGGGCCGTAACGGAACGGAGCCTGCAGCTGGCCTGACTGTGTTCCGGGAAGGCAGACCGGACGGAAAGGCAGGCACCAAGACCGGAACCCCTACCCTACCCGAAGCGTTCGGGAAACATTCAACAATCCAAAATACAGCCCTATGAAACAAAAACTATTTTTATGCTTACCGGTTCTTGCCCTTATCGGCCTGCTCCCGTTCCCCATGGACGCCGCCTCCACGGCCACAGGGACAGGACATGAAGAGAGCAGGACATCGCTGCAACAAAAAAAGGCGGTGAGGACGCTGACCGGAACCGTTACCGACGCCTCCACCGGCGAGTTCCTTGTAGGTGTCTCCATCAGGATAAAAGGGACATCCCAGGGAACCATAACAGACCTGAACGGAGAGTTCTCCATCCAAGTTACAAGCGACACCGAACTGGAAGTGACTTATATAGGATACAAAAAGCAGACACTCCTGGTAGGCGACCTGGGAGTGATGGCCATCAGGATGCAGTCCGACGATGAAGTCCTGGACGAGATAGTCATCATAGGCGCCGGCACCCAGAAGAAAGTGTCGGTCACCGGCTCCATCTCCACCATAGAAGGCAGTACCCTGAAGTCGCCGTCGTCCTCGCTGACCAACGCTCTGGCAGGCAAGCTGGCCGGTGTCATATCCATGACCCAGACAGGAGAGCCGGGTGCCAACCAGAACTTCTACATCCGAGGCATCAACACCTTCGGAGGGGTGGCTACGCCTCTCATCCTGCTGGACGGAGTGGAGATTTCCGTGGGCGACCTGAACAACATCCCTCCGGAATCCATCGAAAGCTTCTCCATTCTGAAAGACGCCTCCGCCACTGCCATATACGGCAACCGGGGCGCGAACGGCGTGATGCTGGTGAACACCAAGAACGGAGCGGAAAACACGAAAGCCAAAATCAACGTATCGCTGGAGTGTTCCTATTTCCAACCGGTCAACGTAACGGACTTCGCAGACGGAGTGACTTACATGGAAAACTACACGGAAGCACAACTGGCCCGAAGCACTACGGGGAACGTGGCCCTGAAATACACACAAGAGCGTATAGACAACACACGCGCCGGAGTAAACCCCTACGTGTTCCCCAATGTGGATTGGTATGACCTCATCTTCAAGAAAGGCAACTACAACCAGAGAGCCAACATCAACGTACAAGGCGGCGGGCCACGCGTGACCTACTACATGAGCCTGCAGGCCAACCACGACACCGGCCTGCTCAACGCGCCGTCGGACTACATATTTGACAACAACATCAACACGTGGACTTACAACTTCCAGAACAACATAGCCTACAAGGTGACAAACACCACCGAAGTGAACCTGCGCATGATGGCCCAGATAAACAACAACAAAGGACCTGGATACTCCACCGCCGACATGTTCGGTTCGGTAATAAACGCCAATCCGGTGGCTTTCCCTGCCTGGTTTCCCAGAGACAGCTCCGACCCAGAAGGCATCATCCGCTACGGAAACACCCGCCTGATGGGCGACATCCTGGGACAGAATCCCTACGAATACATGCTGAGTTCCTATAAGGAGACCAACTGGAACACACTGAACACCTCGCTGAGCGTGAAGCAGGATTTGGGCGTCATCACTGAAGGGCTGTCGCTGAACGCACTGGTCAACTTCAAGAACTACGCCATCAGCTACTACACCCATTCCATCACCCCGTACTATTATGCCGCCGACCCCGCGTCGTGGTCGGCGGAGCAGCCTGAGAAATACAATGTGGAACTGCTCCAGACAGGCAACCCCTACCTGAACCAAGGCTCCATACAGGACGACGCGGCACAGACCTTCTACCTTGATGCCCGGCTTGACAGGAAACGCAGCTTCGGCAGACACAATGTGACCGCCATGCTGATGTACATGATGCGCGAATACAGAAACGACGTGCTGCCCAGCCGCAACCAAGGCTATTCGGGACGCTTCACCTACGATTGGAGCAACCGCTATCTGATGGAGTTCAACTTCGGCTACAACGGTTCGGAACGGCTGAAGGAACACCGTTTCGAATTTTTCCCCGCCATGTCGCTGGGATGGGTAGTCAGCGAGGAGAAGTTCTGGAAGCCGCTGGCCGAAAGCGTCAGCTTCCTGAAGCTGAGAGGCTCCTACGGACTGGTGGGCAGCGACCGGTTTGACGGCAGCGCCCCCCGCTTCCTGTACCAGAACCAGATTGCGATGGGCGGTGTGGGACCGTTCTGGACAGGCATGCCCGACCAAGAGATCCAGAAATCCGGCCCGGCTTTCCAAACATTCGCCATCCAGGACGCAGGTTGGGAACACGTCAGGAAACTGAATATAGGAGTGGATGCCGAATTGTTTCACCAGCTACGCATCACCTTAGATTACTTCCGCGACATACGCACCCGCATCCTGATGGCCCGCCATGCTGGGATACGGAGGAGCCAAGCCGTGGAGCAACATAGGCGAAGTGGAGAACAGAGGAGTGGAACTCAGTCTCAACTGGAAGACAGAACTGGCCGACGACCTGTGGATAGACCTGAGGGGAAACTTCACCTACAACCAGAACGAATATAAATATGTGGACGAACCCGCCTACCCCTACATATGGCAGACCAAGACCGGCAAACCACTGAACACCCTGACAGGATACGTAGCCGAAGGACTGTTCGAAAGCGAACAGGAGATAGCCGAATGGCCGGACCAGTCGCAACTGGGAGCCAGCATACGGCCGGGAGACATAAAATACCGTGACGTGGACGGAGACGGACAGATCACTTCCGAAGACCAGGTCATGCTGTCGCCTTACAACAGCATCCCGCGCATACAATACGGACTGGGACTTAACCTGACGTACAAGCGTCTTGACTTCGGCGTGTTCTTCAACGGGTCGGCACAACGCAAAATCATGATCAACAATATCAAACCGTTCGTGGCCGATGACGGAACCGTCACGCTTGACAAGAACCTGATGCAGTGGATTGCCGACAGCCATTGGTCGGAAAGCAACCCTGACCCGCATGCCGGATATCCCCGTCTGGGCACCACATCAGCAGACGTGGCAAACAACATGGTAGCCAGCTCCTACTGGATGAGGAACGGCAACTTCATCCGCTTCAAAACCTTGGAAGTGGGCTATACCTTTCCCTATTGCAGGGTGTACTTCACCGGCGACAACCTGGCCGTATTCAGTCCGTTCAAGCTGTGGGATCCTGAACTCTCGTGGAACACCTACCCACTGCAACGTACTTTCAACATAGGCGTACAATTCACTTTCTAAAAGACACATGAACATGAAACTTATAACATCGCACTTGGCAAACATACGCACCCTGACGCAGACTTTGATTCTGGCCTGCCTGTTGGGGGCTTGCAACTATCTTGACGTCATTCCACCCGCACAGGCCGACTTCGACGATACGGTGAAAGACGGAGACGCTGTGCTGAACTTCCTTTACAGCTGTTATGCGGGTGTGCTCCAGGCCGACCCTTTCAGCTATGCGGCATTCGAGACGTCGACCGACGAGAACATCAACCCGTCCTCATGGGGACGTTCCGGACAAGTGGTCTCATGGAGGAGGCTCAGTCCCACCTTCACAACAAGCCATTGGGGAGAGTCCTATATCTGGAATCCCACATACGACTATCTGGGGCAGATAAACATGTTCACCCAACTGCTTGACGCCCATCCGGACATTCCCGGACTCTCGCCCGAAGACAGGCAACGGTACAAGGGGGAAATCTGCTTTCTGAAAGGATACTATCACTTCCGGGTGCTGGAAGCCTTCGGGCCGGTACCCATCATCGATTCGCGGATGGACCAGAACATCACCAATGACAAGATACCCGGACGTTCGCACTTTGACTATTGCGTGGACTACATCGTAGGAAAGCTGGACGAGGCCGCGCAGCTGTTGCCTCCTACCATACCCGACAATGAAAAGGGACGTGCCACCTCCGTCATCTGCAAAAGCCTGAAAGCACGCCTGCTGCTCTATGCCGCCTCCCCGTTGTGGAACGGTGGCTTTCCTTATAAGGAATGGAAAAACAAAAACTACGAGACACCAGGCTATGGCAAAGAACTGGTGAGCCACACGTATGACCCCGCCAAATGGCAACGGGCACTGACAGCCTGCCAAGAAGCGTTGGACGCAGCCCTGGCAGCCGGACATAAGCTATACGATGTGGAAGATGCCAATATGCTGGCAGCCAACGAGTCTGTAGACCTCCCCATTGTTCCCGGACGGGATGAGGACACTCCGGAAAACGAAACGTTCAAGGAAAAGGTACGGATGCTGCAATACCTGAGCATAGCCAACGAAAGCCAGGGAAACAGAGAGCTGATATGGGGACTGCGTGTCCGGCTGGATGGCATGAATATGGGAGGAGAAGGCGTTACGGCCAAGATGCCCAGTTTCATCGTCAGACGGAACGACCAGAACATCACCTCCGGATGGGCAGGAATGGCACCCACGCTCTATACAGCCACACATTTCTACACCAGCAACGGGATACTGCCTTCCGACGACAAGGATTTCTTCCCTGAAAACGAATGGTACACCCGATTCGACGAGAACTGCAGTGACCCGGGACGAAGGGACGTCATCAAGCTGCATGCCGGTCGCGAACCACGGTTCTATGCCTGGATGACTTTTGACGGCGACGTGTACAGCCGCAAGCTGGCCAACAACGGACCGCTGTACATTGACTTCAAAGACAGTGAGACCAACGGATGGAACGAAGCCAACGAACGTAACTATGTGGGTACAGGTTACCTGTCGAAGAAGTTCATCGACCCCAACATGGTATGTACGGTCTACGGTAACAATACGTGCGACGTGGCCCGCCGTCCGTTCATCCGTCTGGCCGAACTCTACCTGAACCTGGCTGAATGTCATGCAGCCTTGGGGCATACACAACCCGCACTGGACAACCTGAACTTCATACGCCGCCGGGCCGGCATACCCGAACTGACCGAGGAAATAATAAACGGAAGCAGTATGGATCTGACGGAGTGGATACGGAACGAACGCTTCATAGAACTCTTTGAAGAAGGACACCGCTACTACGACATCCGGCGCTGGATGACCGCCCCCGAACTGCTGAAGGCCGGCGCGCACATGGGGCTGAACGGACACCAGAAAGACCCCAGTTTCGAGACATTCAACCGACCGGTACAAATAGACCAGCCCTTCAAATGGGACGACCGCATGTACCTGCTGCCCATATGGTCGAATTCCAGCTTTGACGAACTTTACAGTAACCCGCAAATGGTACAGGCTCCCGGATATTGATTAACCACGTAAAGACATAAAGACAAGAAAAACTTATGAAAACCTACAGACACATGCTATTGCTGTTGGGATACGCCATAGCCGCCACGTCGTGCTTCAACTCCGAGTACGACTACGACAGACTGTTCCCGGCAGAATACGCCAAAATTCTCAGCATAAAGAACGCAGGCACCGTAACCCAGACCATGAGCACATTGGAAGAAGTGTCCACCTACGACATGATTGTACTGAAGGGAGGCTGGCAACCACAGACCACCTCCCAAGCCACAGTCTGCGCATGGACACAAGACGAACTGGACAAGTACGCCAGACAGAACGGACTGAAATGCAGCATGATACCAGAAGGCACATGGTCCGTCTGCACCCCGGAAATCCGGTTCGCCGCAGGCACACAAGCACAACATGTGCCGGTGGAGTTCAGGCCTTCCTTGCTGAGAGACGAGATGGAAGCCAACCCCGACGTCAGCTACCTGCTGCCGCTCAGGGTGGTATCTGAAGACTCCGTCATGGAGGGCAAGGACGAAATCATCATAGAAGTGCGGCTGGAAATACCCACCGTCAGCCTGACCGGCCTGCCGACGGAAGTGACCAGAATAACAGAAGAAGTCCAACAGATAAACTTGCAAGGACAGCTCTCCATGTACGAGAGCAACACAGACCGCTGCACATGCCCGCTGGTGTATGCAGGCGATGAATACGTGGCACAATACAACGCCAGCCAGAGTACGGACATCTACCTGCCGCTTCCGCAGGACGCCTACGGGTTGGGAGTCATGAATTTTACTCCCGGAACGGAAAATGCAGACGCGACTGTCAGTATCCGCAAGGAACGGCTGGAACCGAACAAGTATTATGTGCTGCCCGTAAAGGCCGGCCCCCCAAGCAATCCGGGCATCGCGCCAGACGGACAGGTGTATTATCTCCCACTGTTCAACCCCTCACACGAATACGAGACCGCCGACTGTGACCGTACCGGCTGGGAAATCCTGTTCTGCAACAGCGAGGCGGCCGGCATGGCATCGCCCTCCATTCTGGACGGAGACCCTGGAACCTTCTGGCACTCGGCATGGGAAGGCAGCTACTGGTCGGAATACGAAGACTGCTTTGACTACAGCCACACCATGGGACAGGCCTACGACTTGTGCCTGGGACGCAGAAATCTGCCCATCACCATCGTCATCAACATGAAAGAACGGGTATGGATACACAGCCTGGGCATAGTGCAACGCTCCGGACTGAGCAACATGTACGCAAAAGGAGTGGAGTTCTACGTGTCCGACGATGAGCAATTCCTGTTCAGCCCCGTGCGGGAAGGAGGCGACATAAGCGACTACAGCAACGTGGCACAAAACCGCTGGACACAGATTCTGACCGACAGCAACATCCCGCAACAAGAGGGCGTCATCTGGCGGCAAGTGCCCGACGGCACCCTGGCCGAAGGCATCAGCGGACACCTGCTGAAGATAAGGTTCACTGCCACATGGCATACCTCGCAAGACTGCATGTCCATGGCCGAGCTATATGTCAAGGCGGTAAATAAGGTGGACGGGAAGCCCATAAACCTGACGGACTGAACAACAGGACACCAAACATCAACTTACCCAATAACAAAACAAATGCACATATGAAGAACAGACACCTGAACCTGTGGCCGACATGCCTGGCCATAGCAGCCGCCACGAGCGGCACTCTCTGCGGACAAAGCGTAACGACAGGGGCAGACGGACACTCATGGACCCTGACCACCCGGTCGTTTTCCTACCAGTTGCAGGTCACGGCCGACAGCCTGCTCCAGATGAACCACTTCGGCCGGAACGAACCGGGCAGGCCCTACACCTGGCCATTAGGCGAAGAGATAACCGTCAGAGGTGGCTACTCAAGCCGGACGCCTGTGCTGGAAGCAGTGTTCGACGGGCGAGTCAGAGACACAGAACTGGCATACGACAGTCATCGGATAACGGACAACAACGGATACCAGACACTGAGCGTCACGCTGAAAGACAAGCATTACCCCCTGTCTGTAACAGAACATATCCGCGTGCTGCCCGAGTATGACCTGCTGGAAAAATGGACAGAAATAAGACATACCGGCCGAAAAGGACAACCCATAGAGATAGAAAACGCCCAATCGGGAACCTTCTTCCTCCCCAAGAACCGGTACGGACTGAGCCACCTCTCCGGTATATGGGGAGCCGAAATGCAACCGCAGCACACCCTGCTGACACAAGGCACCAAGACACTGCAAGTAAAAGACTTCCGTTCGTTCGGTTCCTCGTTCTTTGCCATACGGCCAGAAGGAGAACAAAACGAGACAGCAGGTGAAGTGTGGTATGGCACACTACAGTACAGCGGAAACTGGAGGACCGACTTCGAGAAATACCCCACCGGAGAAGTGCAGGTGACCGCCGGCATCAACTTCTGGGACCAGTCCGTCTTCCTGAAGCCGGGCGACAGCCTCATCACGCCCAAATGGGTGATAGGCTACACAAGGGAAGGCACAGGCGGAGCGTCGCACAACCTGTCCGCCTACACCCGCGAACAAGTGCTGCACGCCTCGCACCGCCACAAGATACGCCCCGTACTCTATAACAGCTGGTATGCCACCGCCTTCAACGTCAGTGAAGAACAACAGCTGGCACTGGCGAAAACAGCTAAGGAAATAGGAGTGGAAGTATTCGTCATAGACGACGGATGGTTCAAAGGAAGAGTGAACGACCAGGCCGGACTGGGCGACTGGGAAGTGGACAGGAACAAATTCCCCGACGGGCTGAAACCGCTGATAGAGAAAATCAACGCCATGGGCATGGATTTCGGCCTGTGGGTAGAGCCCGAAATGGTAAACCCCAACAGCGACCTCTACCGTGCGCACCCTGACTGGGTGTTCTACTATCCGCACCGTACCCGTCACACAGGACGCAACCAGCTGATGCTGAACCTGGCTAGAGAAGACGTGTACGAATATCTGCACAGCCGCCTGTCGGCCCTGCTCAGAGACAACAACATCAGATACATCAAGTGGGACATGAACAAGGCTCTGTCCGACCCCGGATTCCCCTCGGCCAGCGTGGAAGAAGAAAGGGCCGTGCGCATCAGATACATAGAGAACCTGTATCGCCTGTGGGAAACACTAAGGCAGGAATTTCCTGACGTATGGTTCGAAAACTGCGCCAGCGGAGGCGGACGGATAGACTTGGGCATGATGGCCCGCGCCGACTTCTGCTGGCTGAGCGACAATACCGACCCCGTGGAACGCACATTCATACAATATGCCTACCTGTCCGCTTTCCCGGCAAATGCCATGATATGCTGGGTGACACAGGAAGACTGGCACCAACAGCATCACACGCTGGACTTCAAGTTCGACGTGTCCATGTGCGGAGTACTGGGCATAGGTTATGACATTA
The DNA here is from genome assembly GCA_949296415.1 of uncultured Bacteroides sp. Lineage (GTDB taxonomy): Bacteria > Bacteroidota > Bacteroidia > Bacteroidales > Bacteroidaceae > Bacteroides. The sequence goes on from CASFQC010000047.1 coordinate 11,633, forward strand.
CCCGATGGAGCGCTCAGGAAAAAGAACTGGCCCGCAGGAAAATAGCCCTGTACAAGGAAATACGTCCCACGGTACAGACAGGTGACCATTACCGGCTGGTATCGCCTTACGACAACAACCGCAGTGTGCTGCAGTTTGTAAGCAAAGACAAGCGCGAGACTGTGGTCTTCGTATACAATCTGGCCGAATATCCCAACAATGCCTTGCCTGAGACCCAACGCCCACAAACCGTGAGACTGCGCGGCCTTGCCCCAGACGCCCGATACCGCGTGGAAGGAACGGAACAAATCCTCACAGGAAGCGCTCTGATGGAATACGGCATGGACTTTCCTGTAAAAGGAGCCTTCAAAAGCGGCATTTTCAGACTACGGCAGGCAGACTGACCACTCCAAAAGAAAAAGACCTAAGAGCCTGTTTAAACAATAGAACGTATAGTTATCCTTCCGCTTGATAAAAGAACGCACGAAGTGTTGCAGCCACAAGGCTTCTCATGAGAAGCAACACACCTGAACTAATTAACATATTGTATACCAACAGTTTATCATAAAGCAGAAATACAGCTCCCTGTCAATGGGTCCGCAGCTTTCTGTGAACGGATTCACAGCTTCCTGTGAACGGATTCACAGCAGGCTGCGGACGGTTCCGCACCGGGCTGTGTATGGGTATGCACCAGACCGGAGTTTTTTCAGTCCGCAGTCAGGGTCCTTGTCTTGTAAAGGACGGTGGCCAAATGAAAGCGCTGTGTTGTTTCTGCTTTTCAGAATAAAAAACTCTGCTTTAGCCATCGCCTCTTCCAATGGAAGAAGCATATAAATGAAGATGCAAAGTGGTGTCAATCTGACATAAAAGCATTACCTTTGCGCCGTTTTTGCAGGAAACGGCCATTTTGGCAAAGTTTTTGCAGGCATACCCGAAACCGTTGTGTTGCATGGAGTCATATACAAGACAACGGGAACACTTAGTTGGGAAATAAAAGAAAAGAACATTACTATATGGAACCAAAAGAAAAGACCAGCTTGAATGAAGAGCAACCACAAGTTACCGAATCCGGCCAGCAACCGCAGGAAGAAGTGAAAGACAACACTCAAGAACAGCAAGCCGCCGAAGAAAGTCAGGAACAGGAAGAAAAAGCCGAAGAAAACGAATTGCAGAAAGTCAGAGAAGAGGCCAAAGAACTGAAAGACAAATACCTCAGACTGTCGGCTGAGTTCGAAAACTACAGCAAACGCACCATGAAAGAGAAAGCCGAACTGATACTGAACGGAAGCGAAAAAAGCCTGAGCAGCGTGCTGCCCATAGTGGACGACTTTGAACGCGCCCTGAAGAATATGGATACCGCCAACGACGTGAACGCCGTAAAGGAAGGCGTGCAACTGATATATAACAAGTTCATCAGCGTGCTCGAAAAGAACGGCGTGAAGGCTATTGACACCAAGGACCAGCCTCTGGACACCGACTACCACGAAGCGATAGCCGTAATACCCGCCCCCACAGAAGAGCAGAAAGGAAAGATACTGGACTGCGTACTGACAGGATATACCCTGAACGACAAAGTGATAAGACATGCGAAAGTGGTAGTGGGAGAATGACATCTTTTTGACTGACAAACAGGTATGGAAAAACGAGACTATTATGAGGTACTGGAGGTAGCGAAAACCGCTACGGCAGAGGAAATAAAAAAAGCGTACCGCAAAAAAGCCATCCAATATCATCCCGACAGAAACCCCGGCGACAAAGAAGCCGAAGAGAAGTTCAAGGAAGCCGCAGAAGCCTATGAAGTGCTGAGCGACCCTGAAAAAAGGTCGCGATATGACCAGTTCGGACATGCCGGAGTGAGCGGAGCGGCCGGCAACGGAGGACCGTTCGGAGGATTCAGCGGAGGAATGTCCATGGACGACATATTCTCCATGTTCGGCGACATATTCGGCGGACGGGGAAGTTTCGGAGGATTCGGCGGAGGATTCAGCGGAGGGAAGCAGCACCGGTACCGGGGCACCGACCTACGCGTAAAAGTCAAGCTGACTCTAAAAGAGATATCCACCGGAGTGGAAAAGAAATTCAAACTGAAAAAATATGTCACCTGCCCCCATTGTCACGGATCGGGAGCCGAAGGCACAGGAAGCACGGAGACATGTCCCACCTGTAAAGGTTCGGGAACGGTCATCAGGAATCAGCAGACCATATTGGGCACCATGCAGACCCGTACTACCTGTCCCACATGCGGAGGCGAGGGAAAAATCATAAAGAACAAGTGCAAGGAATGTGCGGGTGAAGGCATAGTCTACGGCGAAGAGGTGGTGAACGTAAAGATTCCGGCAGGCGTATCCGAAGGCATGCAGCTCTCCATGAGCGGCAAAGGTAACGCAGGAAAGCACAACGGAATACCAGGCGACCTGCTCATCGTGGTAGAAGAAGAACCCGACAAGGAACTGATACGCGACGAAAACGACTTGGTATATAACCTACTGCTGAGCTTCCCCACCGCAGCCCTTGGCGGAACGGTGGAGATACCCACCATAGACGGCAAGGTGAAAGTGAAAATAGAATCCGGAACCCAACCCGGAAAGGTGTTACGGCTGCGCGGGAAGGGACTGCCAAGCCTCCATGCATACGGCACCGGCGACCTGCTGGTAAACGTGAGCGTCTACGTGCCCGAGACACTGACCAAAGCGGAAAAGAAAGCACTGGAAGAACTGGAGAACGCCGAAAACTTCAAGCCGAATACATCCATAAAAGAGAAAATATTCAAGAAGTTCAAAAGCCTGTTTGACTGAGAAGCTGCTCTGAGCTTATTCCGGCCATTTCCTAAAGAAGAAATCCGAGGATTTTCCTCCTGTCTCTATAAAGGGCATACAGGCTATGCGATGGAAATGGCAGAATTCAACCGCTTCCAGACAAATAACCTTGAAGAAAAGCCGGTCGGTCACCTGTCATTCGCCAACAGACAGGTTTCCGGCCGGCTTTTCTTCAAGAGAATGACCGGAAATGCACGTTTTCTGCCAACCTGCTCCCCGCCAGACCGGAAATACGCGATTCTCCATGTTAAAGGAAAGCAAAGGATCAGATTGCCATTTTCTTTCCCGTCTTGTTGCATGTATATAAAAAATGCGCTACATTTGCTCAATAATCAGTCAATTCTAACAATAAGAACAATATGAAAGACGTAAAAGACATCTTAGGCGAGGCCCAAGAGAAAATGGACATGGCCATCATGTACCTGGAAGAAACGCTTGCCCACATACGTGCCGGCAAGGCCGACGTCCGGCTGCTGGACGGAATCCGAGTAGACTCTTACGGAAGCATGGTACCCATCAACAACGTGGCTGCCGTCACCACCCCCGACGCTCGCAGCATAGCCATCAAGCCATGGGACAAGAACATGTTCCGCATCATTGAAAAAGCCATAATAGACTCCGAACTTGGCATCATGCCTGAAAACAACGGAGAGATTATCCGCATAGGCATACCACCGCTCACCGAGGAACGCCGCAAGCAACTGGCCAAACAGTGCAAGAGCGAGACCGAAACGGCTAAGGTCAGCGTGCGCAACGCACGGAGGGACGCCATAGACGCGCTGAAAAAAGCCGTGAAGGACGGACTGCCGGAAGACGCGCAGAAAGGCGGGGAAGACAAACTGCAAAAGCTGCACGACAAGTATATCAAGCTCATTGACGACATGATGGCAGCCAAGGACAAAGAGATTATGACCGTATAAGAATCGCCCGTTGGGGAGGATGAAGAATCAGGAAAGGATACATAGAGAACCTTCAGTCCACGTGCGGACCACACCGCCAGAGCGTGATATCTCATCCTTCCCATCCGGAAAACACCGTTTTAGCTTATGACCGGGCTGGTAATAAAAAACACAGGCAGTTGGTATCTGGTGAAGACCGACAACGACGGACAATGCGTGGAATGCAAGGTGAAAGGCAACTTCCGCCTGAAAGGCATACGCAGCACCAACCCCGTGGCTGTGGGCGACCGTGTGCAGATAGTGATGAACGCCGGAGGCACAGGCTTCATCACACAGATAGAAGACCGCAAGAACTACATCATACGCCGCGCGTCAAACCTGTCCAAACAGTCGCATATTCTGGCTGCCAATTTGGACCAGTGCATGCTGATAGCTACAGTGAATCATCCCGAGACATCCACCATATTCATTGACCGCCTGCTGGCTTCAGCCGAGGCCTACCGCGTGCCGGCAAGACTCATATTCAACAAGACCGACCTCTATGACGATGACGAACGCCGCTATTTGGACGCGCTGATAAGCCTCTATACCCACATAGGCTATCCCTGCTTCACCGCCGCCGCCCTTACGGGCGAAGGCACAGACCGCATAAGAAACGAACTCAAGGGTCGCATCACTCTTTTCGCCGGGAACTCAGGCGTAGGCAAGTCCACACTCATCAACGCCATACTGCCCGATGCAGACGCACGGACCGGAGCCATATCCTACGTGCACGACAAAGGCATGCACACCACCACCTTCTCCGAAATGTATCCCGTGGACGATGAAGGCGGATATATCATTGACACACCGGGCGTGAAAGGTTTCGGAACCTTTGATATGGAAGTGACAGAAATAGGACATTACTTCCCTGAAATATTCCAAGTCTCTTCCGAATGCCGCTACAGCGACTGTACCCACCGCAACGAGCCGGGCTGCGCCGTGCGCCGTGCGGTAGAAGAACACCTCATCAGCCAGTCGCGCTACACATCGTACCTCAACATGCTTGATGACAAGGAAGAGAGCAAATACCGCACAGGATACTGAGACTGTACGACTATTGCTTTTCCAATGATTTCCATCCCCCAGTCTTGAGCAAAAATCAAACAGAGCCTGTCCCAATAGCTAAAACTCCTTAAAACAACATACATTCCTTTAATAGTTCATGCAAAAAGCCTTACATTTGTCATAGCTGCGACAATACAGCATACTAACAATACTTACCTTACTTATAAGCGCATGAACAAAAAAATGAAATGGGGCATCATCACAGTCGTTGGTGCCGGACTCTTAGGCTGGGGCATATATTCCCAAAGACCGAAACAAAACGAAGAACTGGCCGAGGCAGACAAGGTGATGAGCGGCGGCGGCAACAGTAACAAAAAAATACTGAACGTGAACGCCACTATCGTCAAACCACAAACGCTGATAGACGAACGGAACTTCACGGCAACGCTGATTCCCGATGAGGAAGTGGACCTCTCGTTCGAAACATCGGGCAAGATTGTGGAAATCAATTTCGAGGAAGGCACCTATGTCAAGAAAGGGCAGTTGCTGGCCAAAGTGAACGACCGCCCCCTACAGGCACAGCTTCAGCGGCTGGTGTCGCAACTCAAGCTGGCCGAAGACCGCGTGTTCCGCCAGGACGCGCTGCTGAAACGCGATGCAGTAAGCCAGGAAGCCTATGAACAGGTGAAGACTGACCTGGCCACCCTAAATGCCGACATAGAACTGGTGGAAGCCCAGATAGAACAGACCGAACTGCGTGCTCCCTTTGACGGTGTCATAGGCTTGCGCAAGGTCAGTGTGGGAGCCTACGCCTCACCCACGACGGTAGTGGCCAAGCTGACTAAAACTTCACCCTTGAAGGTGGAATTTGCCGTCAACGAAGCCTATGCGCAAAACGTGAAGATGGGTGCCCCGCTAACTTTCACCGTAAGCGGCTCGCTTGACAAATACGAAGCCAAGGTTTACGCACGCGAGTCGGACATGGACATTGACACACGCACACTTACCGTACGCGCCCTTTACCCCAATCCGTCGGGAGCCTTGCTCCCCGGACGATACGCTTCCATAGCACTGAGGAATGTGGTGTACGACGCGCTGGCCATACCGTCGGAAGCCATTCTTCCGGAAATGGGAAAAGACAAGGTCTTCCTCTTCAAGAATGGCAAAGCCGAACCCATAGACATCATCGTTGGCATGAGGACCGAATCGCTGGTACAGGCTCTGCAAGGCTTGGCCGAGGGCGACACAGTCATCACCTCGGGCACCATGCAACTGCGCACCGGAATGTCTGTTGTCATAGACCATCTACAATAACACACTCCCTACATATAATAAAAACAGGTGAAAGGGACACGGACATCCCATCCCAGTCTTTAATCTCTTATCCCACACATAACCGTTCCGCAAAAAATGAATATATCCGAATTAAGCATACGACGCCCGGTACTTTCCACTGTGCTCACCATCATCATCCTGCTCTTTGGATTCATAGGCTACCGATACCTGGGCGTACGCGAGTATCCGTCGGTGGACAATCCCATAATCTCCGTGCAATGCTCGTACACCGGAGCCAACGCCGATGTCATAGAAAACCAAATTACCGAACCTTTGGAGCAGAACATCAACGGCATCCCCGGCATCCGCTCGCTTACCAGCGTGAGCCAGCAGGGACAAAGCCGCATCACCGTAGAGTTCGAGCTGTCTGTTGACCTGGAGACAGCCGCCAACGACGTACGCGACAAGGTATCGCGTGCACAACGCTACCTGCCCGATGACTGCGACCCGCCTACCGTGTCGAAAGCCGACGCCGATGCCTCACCCATCCTGATGGTGGCCTTGCAGAGCAACATGCGCTCACTTCTCGAACTGAGCGAAATAGCCGACCTTACCGTAAAAGAGCAGCTGCAGACCATTTCCGACGTGAGCAGCGTAAGCATATGGGGTGAGAAGAAATACTCCATGCGCCTGTGGCTTGACCCCGTCAAGATGTCAGGATACGGCATAACGCCCGTAGACGTGAAAGAGGCAATCGACCGTGAAAACATCGAGTTGCCTTCGGGAAGCATAGAAGGAAACACCACCGAACTGACCATCCGCACCATGGGGCTCATGCATACGCCTGAAGAGTTCAACAACCTTATCATCAAGGCCGAAGACAACCGCATCATCAGGTTCAGCGACATAGGCCGGGCCGAACTGGGAGCCGCCGACATAAAAAGCTACATGAAAATGAACGGCGTGCCCATGGTGGGAGTGACGGTCATCCCCCAGCCAGGAGCCAACCATATCGAGATAGCCGATGCGGTGTATGAACGTATGGAACGCATGAAGAAAGACCTGCCTGAAGACGTGACCTATACGTACGGATTTGACAACACAAAGTTCATACGCGCTTCCATCAATGAGGTGGAACATACGGTGTACGAAGCTTTTGTACTGGTCATCATCATCATATTCCTGTTCCTGCGCGACTGGCGCGTGACACTGGTGCCGTGCATCGTCATTCCGGTGTCGCTCATCGGAGCCTTCTTCGTGATGTACGTGGCCGGATTCTCCATCAACGTACTCACCATGCTGGCCGTGGTGCTGGCCGTAGGACTGGTGGTGGACGACGCCATAGTGATGACCGAGAACATCTACGTGCGCATAGAACAGGGCATGCCACCGCTGGAAGCAGGCATAGAGGGTGCCAAGGAGATATTCTTTGCCGTCATATCCACTACCGTCACGCTGGTGGCCGTGTTCCTGCCCATCGTATTCATGGAAGGGACTACGGGACGACTGTTCCGCGAGTTCAGCTTCGTCATATCGGGTTCCATCCTTATCTCGGCCTTCGCCGCACTGACCTTTACCCCCATGCTGGCCACCAAACTGCTCAAACGTCAGGAAAAGAAAAACTGGTTCTACCGTGTGACCGAACCGTTCTTCAACGGCATGAACTACTGGTACAGCCGTCTGCTGGCCTCATTCCTGAAGCGCAGATGGATTGCGCTGGCATTCACAGTAGTCACTTTCGGCATCATCATCTACCTGTGGAACCTCATCCCGGCCGAGATGGCTCCGCTGGAAGACCGCTCGCAAATCACCATCAACACCATGGGGCCTGAGGGGGTAAGCTATGAATACATACGCGACTATACGGAACGGATCAACGATGTGGTCGACTCCATCATTCCTGACGCCGAAGCCGTCACGGCACGCGTGTCAAGCGGAAGCGGAAACATACGCATCACCCTGAAAGACCTGAAGGAACGCGGCTACACGCAGATGGAAGCGGCGGAATCCCTCACCAAAGCCGTACAGAAAGAGACCATGGCACGCTCCTTCGTGCAACAGCAGTCGTCGTTCGGCGGAAGAAGGAGCAGCATGCCGGTGCAATACGTACTGCAAGCCACCAACATAGAAAAACTGCAGGAAGTGCTTCCCAAGTTCATGGAAAAGGTGTACGAGAACCCGGTGTTCCAGATGGCCGACGTAGACCTGAAATTCAGCGACCCCGAGGCACGCATCAACATCAACCGCGACAAGGCAGGCGCCATGGGCGTAAGCACGCGCAACATAGCCCAGACCTTGCAATACGGACTGAGCGGACAGCGCATGGGATACTTCTACATGAACGGAAAGCAGTATGAGATTCTGGGCGAGATAAACAGACAGCAGCGCAACAAGCCCTCCGACCTGGTGGGACTGTACATACGCAATGACAACGGCGACATGGTGCAGCTGGACAACCTGGTGGAGATAGTCTACGGCACAGCGCCTCCCAAGCTCTACCGCTATAACCGCTTCGTATCCGCTACCGTATCTACCGGACTGGCCGCAGGCAAGACCATAGGCGAAGGACTGGAAGAAATGGACAAGATTGCCGACGAAGTGCTTGACGAGACCTTCCGCACCGCCCTCGCCGGCGACTCGAAAGACTACAGCGAAAGCGCCTCAAGCCTGATGTTCGCCTTTATGCTGGCCATCGTGCTCATCTACCTCATACTGGCTGCACAGTTCGAAAGCTTCAAAGACCCGCTCATCATCATGCTCACCGTGCCGCTGGCCATAGCAGGAGCGCTGGTATTCATGCACTTCGGCAACATCACCATGAACATCTTCAGCCAGATAGGCATCATCATGCTCATCGGACTGGTGGCCAAGAACGGTATCCTCATCGTGGAATTCGCCAACCAGAAACAGGAACACGGCGAGGACAAGATGCACGCCATACAGGATGCCGCCCTGCAACGTCTCCGTCCCATTCTTATGACCAGTGCGGCCACCGTACTGGGACTCATACCCCTGGCTTTCGCCTCGGGAGAAGGAGCCAACCAGCGCATCGCCATGGGTACGGCCGTGGTAGGAGGCATGATTGTGTCCACACTGCTCACGCTGTTCATCGTGCCGGCCACATACAGCTACATATCTACCGACCGGAAGAACAAACTGAAGAAACATTGAAGAAACAAACGTAACCCACAAAGATACCTGCCATTATGAACAACCATACACGCATAATAGTCCTCGCCGTCCTGGCATGCGGCACGTTGCTGACCGGAAAGGCACAAGGTGTGTACACCCTGAAGTCGTGCCTTGAAACAGGACTGCTGAACAACTACTCCCTGCGCATCGTGCACAACGACGAGCAAATAAGCAAGAACAACGCCACGCCGGCCAACGCCGGATACCTGCCCACGCTGGACCTGACCGCCGGATACCAAACCAGTCTGGAAAACACCAGCGACAAGCTGCGCGAGACCGGGGTGACCTCCAAGTCCACCAACGTGACAGACCATACCCTGGATTTCGGAATAGACCTGAACTGGACGCTGTTCGACGGCTTCAACATCTCCACCACTTATAAGCAGCTCCAGCTCATGAAGGAACAGGGAGAGACCAACACCCGCATCGCCATAGAAGACTTCATCGCCCAACTGGCAGCAGAATACTACAACTTCGTGCAGCAGAAAATCAGACTGAAGAACCTCTACCACGCCACGCGGCTGTCCAAGGAAAGGCTGCGCATAGCAGAACTGAAAAGAGGCGTAGGCTCATCGTCGGGACTGGAAAGACTGCAAGCCAAAGTGGACTTCAACGCCGACAGTACCACCTACATGAAACAGCAGGAACTGCTGCACACCTCGCGCATCAACCTGAACGAGCTGATGGCCAACAAAGACATGGACCAGCCCCTGTTCATACAGGACACTATCATTGACATCAACACAAACCTGAACTTCAAGGAGCTGTGGGAATCCATGCTGAGCGTAAACTCCTCGCTGCTGAAGGCCGACCAGAATACCTTACTGGCACAGATGGACTACAAGAAAGTGCTCTCGCGCAACTATCCTTATGTGAAGCTGAACGCCGGGTACGGATATACCTTCAACAAGTACGACGTAAACACCTACAGCCGGCGGAGCAACTGGGGATTCAACGGCGGAGTGACCATAGGCTTCAACCTCTTCGACGGCAACCGCAGGCGCGAGCGCAAGAACGCCAGCCTGGCCATAAAGACCGCACGCCTGCAGCGCGACGAGCTGGAACAGGGACTGCGCGCCGACCTGAGCAACCTGTGGCAGGCTTACAGGAACAACCTGCAGATACTGAACATGGAAAGGCAGAACCTCATTCTGGCACAGCTGAACTACGAGACGTCCATGGAAGGATACAAGCTGGGAAGCACTTCGGGTATAGAAATGCGCGAGGCACAGCAGAGCCTGCTCGATGCCGAGGAGCGCATACTTTCCGCCGAATACGACACCAAGATATGTGAGATATCGCTGCTGCAAATCAGCGGACTCATCATGAAATACCTGGAATAGCGGCAAGAATGTTGGCGGACTTCCGGGCATAACGTATCCCCTAACCACAAACGGAACGGCCGACAGCGGACACAGTGCACAAAGGCACACAGTCCGTATGCCGGCCGTTTTTACTTTTCCAAATCTCCGCCCGATGCCGACACCTACGACACCAGGCGGTTGTCCGACCGGCAAGAAAGTGCGGAGGACAACACGCTGCACGTATAAAGATTTGTCAAGACATCTCCCGATGCCCGCCTGCGCTCTGAAAGGATCCGCAGGAAACGGCAAATCTAAAAATAAGCAAAAAGAAAGGCGGGAATGAACAAGGAAAGCAAAAAAACATTACCTTTGCGCCACCAAATCGGGAGAGATGCCGGAGTGGTCGATCGGGCCGCACTCGAAATGCGGTGAACGGGCAACTGTTCCCAGGGTTCGAATCCCTGTCTTTCCGCTGAACTTACTGGACAGAAATGGTCAGTAAACGGACAAAAAGCTACAAATCAATGATTTGTGGCT
>CASFQC010000048.1 GCA_949296415.1 uncultured Bacteroides sp.
GGCGGCTGACAATATTTCATTATATGTCATGATAACCTCCTTTTAAAAAGATATATGCAATTAATATGCCATTTTACAACGCCTTGTTAAACTAGAGCCTTTTCCATATCCAAGCAAGGTATTGGCGAATATTGGCCTCTCTATTTGGGTCCCAACACAATCGGCAGTTCGCCTGCATGCGACATTTGTTTGCGTGAGGCTACTGTCTCCTCACAGCACGCCGTCCTTATGGTGCGTAAGCTGAAAAACCCTGATAAGACCATCGCTTCTTTAGAAGATACCCATTCCACCAACGGCACCATGCTGAACGGGAAAAGTCTGAGTTTCACACAGGTGGAGTGTAACAACGGGGATATCATCACCGTAGGCGAAAGCTACGAGCTTGTCATATTCTTGATTGACATAAAGGCATTGGGCCTGAAAGTGGCGGAAAACTTCCTGCCTATCGGCGAATTCGATGAGGATGAGGGCTATGAGGATCCTTATGCCCCCCGTTATACACGCCCGGGTGAGGACGAACTTCCTTATCCACCTCATTTTGCCAACCAGCTAGATCCATATGGGAATCGTGGCGGTCAAGGGTATGCGGATGGAACGGTAGGAATGGACGGCAATCGTGTCAATCCGGGCGGTACGGTAGGAATGTGAAAGATTGGGGCATGAATACGACTGCATAGACTATGTCAACAATCAGATTACAAGGAGAGGCAGAACGTCAGCGGCACATCTATTATGAGTTCAATGCCGGCGACAAGCCCTTGGGCGAGGGAGGTATGGGCAAGGTGTACAGAGGCTCGTGTGTCGACGAACGGACCGGTGTGTCCAAAGAGGTTGCCATCAAGTTCATGTTCAGTGACCTTCCCGAACATGCTATTGAAAGAGCCAGGCGTGAGGCGTCCATCCGGCTGCGCAACGACAACCTGGTGGAAATGCTGGGTTTTATCGAGACCACCGACCGGAATGTCATGGGAGAGGTTGTGAAACGCTATCATGTCGTGAGCGAGCTGTTAGAAGGCGTCGTACTGGACGATTTGCTGCAAGGCAAGGTCTGTGACCAGTTGGGACATGCCGTCCCATTTGCGGAGGAATTGTATCGAGAGATGCTGAACGACCGTTTCAAGTTTGCGGTGACAGTCATCCGCTGCGTCTTGTCCGGAGTGATGGCCTTACACGATGCCGGTTACATCCATCGGGACATTGACCCGACTAACATCATGGCCACGCGGAGCAGACATATCAAACTGATTGATTTCGGCATTGCCAAACCTATCAACACACTGACCACACATGATAAAGCGCTGACCACTGCCGGCATATTCATGGGAAAGCCTTGGTATGCGGCTCCCGAACTGGTTCTGGGCGATGTGAAACACCAGAATGCCACAACCGACATCTATACTATCGGCATCCTGTTCTATCAGCTCTACGTGGGGAGACGGCCTTTTGAAGGGGCTAACCATGAAGTGCTTGACATGCAGCTACACAAACGCATGCCACTGGCCGGTATACACCGGAAGGATGTCAGGACCATTATAGCCAAAGCAACCAACAAAAAACAAGCTGCACGCTATCAGAGTGCGGCGGAATTCCGGGTAGACGTGGACAAGTTGAAGGCCGCTCCACAGCCTGCACGACTGTCTTGGATGACAGCGGGTGCAGTGGCTGCAGGAACCGCATTAGTGGCAGGAGTAGCTTTCCTTTTGTGGCCGGAGGACAAGCCAAAGTCCCATCCACCGATAGCGGTAGAGGCGACAGTGCCTGCCCGTCCGGATGATTATGCGTCTGCTGTGAAAAAATTGAAGAGACCCAGCACCGCATCGGATGGCCTGAATGCATTGGCTACGCTGTCTGATGCAGGCAGTTATGAGGCTACCTATCTGTTGAGCCGTCTGAAGTTTGACACCAGAACCAAACGCGACTTTGACATCATACCGGATTCCATCCGGCAGTTACAGCTGGCCGCCAAGGTGCAGACGGACAACCAGCAGGCGCATGAACTGCTGAAAAAGGCGGTGGCAATCAATCCCAATGACTGCCATTCGCTATATGCTTTGGGGATTGACTACCTGACAGGCGACCGGGAGACTTTCGAAGGAAGACAGATGGCCGAATCAAAGAGATGTCTGGACCGGGCATTGCAACTGGCGGAAGAAGAAGGTGAGCAAGATATCATCCGGAAAATAGAATGGCTGTATCGCGAATATGGCTCCGAATTCAGAAAAGTGGAAGGGAGGTAATCATGCAGCCGAAAAGACACGTAATCCAGCGTCCGGGCGACCCTTATGTTTATCTGTGGGTGATGGGGGAATGGTATTGCTATGATCCGGCCATGGAGCCGTTGGGCAGTGGTGCCATGGGTACCGTCTATCTGGGCTACCGGTGCAGGAATGGAGAGAAAGTGGCTGTGAAGCGGGTAAAGGACTGCTATGCCAGCAATAAGATGATCCGTGACCGCGCCAGGCAAGAGGCCTCGTTGGCTTTCAGACATCGGAACCTGGTGGAAATGATTGGATATTGTGAGTATGCCCCGTACAACGGACCTATTTTCATTGTCAGCAAATATGTCTCCGGCATGCAGGCAGATGAGTATGTGAAATCCCGTTTGGAAAACGTGCCGGACAAGGTGGATAAAATCTGCCACATCATGTATCCGGTGCTTGACGCGCTGGACTATGTGCATTCCCGTGGGGTCATCCACAGAGATATCAAGCCGTCGAATATCATGATTGAAGACGAATCGAATGTCCGGCTGATGGACTTGGGCATCGCACGCATGAACGGAGGAAACCAGTTCTCCAGATACGGTTTCATCGGTACACCACAATATTCCGCACCAGAGCAGATTACCCGGAATGCGGACAGTCACGAACAGATCAATGCTTCTACCGACGTATATGCGTTGGGAGTCACTTTCTATGAATTGCTGACAGGCAAGAATCCTTTTGACTCGCCTACGGAAATCCAGACGCTGACAAAGCAGATGACGGAACCTTTGCCTGACGATCCGGTAATCCCGTCCAGACTGATGCAAGTGCTTAGGAAGGCCACCGAGAAGGAACAAGGGAAACGGTTTCAGACCGCCATGGAGTTCAAAACGGCCATTAAGCAGGCCATGCTCCCCCAAAAAACATGGTGGGAACGGCTGAAAGAATTATTTATGTAAGAATTTAAGCCATTACTGATATGGATTTGACACAATTGAAAACAGGATCACCGTTGGCATCCGGTTTTGCGGAATCGCGTATAGGAGGCCGGAGAGAAAATCAGGACTCTTTTGGCTGGGCCGATACGCCTGAAGGCTTGCTCGTGACGGTTTGCGATGGCATGGGAGGAGGACCTGGCGGAAAGACGGCCTCTTCTATTGCCGTAAAGGAAATCATTGCGGGCGTAATGGAAGCCGATCCGCAGGAACAGGTATCCAATGTCTTGATAAAAGCCATACGCCGTGCCAATATGGCCATCATCCACAAGGCGAATGAAAAGCCAGACTTACAAGGTATGGGATCTACATGCACCGCGGTGCTCATCAGCCCCCGCTGTGCCACAATAGCGCATGTGGGCGACAGCCGTGTCTACCAGCTGCGGGGACATGCCAAAATATTCCGCACATTTGACCATTCCATGGTCTTTGAACTGGTGAGGCAAAAGGTGATTACAGAAGAACAAGCAAGGCTTTCGGCCCAGTCCAATGTCATCACACGCGCTTTAGGCATCAAGCCGGATCTGGAGGTCGACGTTGCCGAATGCGCTTACGAGAAAGGTGACCGTTTCATGCTCTGCACGGACGGCATTCACGGAGCGGTGGACGAGAAGACCCTTCTGGGTTACGCTACCAACCGGAAAATAGCCTTGGGATCTGTGGTGGACAACATCGCTACTGAAATAGACACGATGGGCAGAAACCGCGGGGGAGGACACGACAACCTTACCTTGGCTATACTGGAAACTAAAACAGATTCAAAGAAGAAAGACACTATGAGCAGGAAAGTAAAGCAGATTCTGTGCGCTCTCAGTCTTGCGTGTCTGGCGAGTGTCGCGTGCAATGTGGCACTGCTGACGCATGACAACAGGCTGCCGGAAGTCCGCGAATACGAAAAAGAAACGGATTCGCTGAAAAATGAGATTGAAGGACTGATTCGGTATCGGAATGCGATATTCAGTCTGCAGAATGATTCGACAGCCATGGAGCACTGTCGGAAGTATTTGGAAAAGGAAAATATTGAGTTAGAAAAAGGAAAGTGATTGAATAGTTATGAAAGCACTATCTATTGGAAGAGACCAGACTTGTGACATCGTCATCAACGACAATACAGATGTGATCAGCAGACGGCATGCTGTGCTCAACATATCTTCTTCAGGGAAGATAACCCTCATAGACCAGAGCCGGAACGGAACCTATGTGAACGGCATCCGCATATCGCCTAATGTACCGGTCCCTGTAAGCCGGAAAGACATTATATCCTTTGCCCATGTGGCAAAATTGGACTGGAATGCCGTACCGGCTTCCCCTGTGGGCATGCGGTATGTGCTGATAGGCGCGGCGACCGTCTTGATTATGGTGTGTGGGGTGTTAGGGTATAAGTATATTCCCGGAAACCATGGAGGAACAGATAACGGGGAAGTGATTGTGACAGACACTGTGAGAGATTTAAAACCGGTTGTCAAAGATACATTGGATGCGGGAAAGGACACAGCGAATGTGAAAAGGGATAAGAAAGTAGGAAAAGATACCGTTCCTGCCCCTTTGGCCAAGCCGAAGAAGAAGCCTGCCCCTAAACCGGAACCTAAGCCGGAACCTGTCCCCAAAGACACAGTGAACGACAACAGACCTATTGGCTAACTGATAACAAAGAACGATTATGAGATTATTAAAAGTAGGAAGAGACGCTTCGTGCGACATCGTGCTGCATAGCGACAAGGTGAGTTCGCTTCATGCGGAAATCACCCTATTGAATAATGGTGACATATTATTGGAAGATAAAGGTAGCCGGAATGGTACGTTCCTGATGAATAAACCGATAAATCCGGGAACGGCTGTCACAGTCCGTCGGGGAGACATGATCCGTTTTGCCGATGTGGAACTGCAGTGGGGTCAGATACCGATGCCGGAAGACAACAGCAGTTTCAAGGCACTGTATGGCATCGGCAGCAATTTCCGCAATGAAATACAGATTTCGGGAAATACAGTGAGCCGATTTCATGCCACGCTGAAAATAGGCAAGGACGGGAAAGCCTATTTGCAAGACCACAGCAAGAATGGAACCACGGTCAACGGAATGCGCATAGTCAAAGGACAGAATGTGCGCATCAAACGGAGCGACGCAGTTGTTTGTGGAGGGGTGCCGGTGAACCTGAGGCAGTTTATACCTCCTGTAATCTGGAAGAAAGTCGTGACAGGACTGGCCGCAGCCGCTGTGCTGGCAGGTGTCATCTTTGGAGTAAGCAGCCTGATTGGTGGAGTCTGGACTTCGGACAAACCGAAAGATTATATCCCGTCGGTGGTTTGTGTAAGGGGATTCTATCATTATAAGGTGAAAATAGTGAATGACCCGTTTGTGGGGATAGCAAGACAGATCGGCCTTCCTTATAGCAATGAATACGCAGTCGGGAAAGACGCGAATGGAAACCTGGGAGTAATTGAGCCGGATTCCAATGGTGAATACCGGTATGGTCCTATCGGATATGAGGGAA
Organism: uncultured Bacteroides sp.; assembly: GCA_949296415.1. Taxonomy (GTDB): domain Bacteria; phylum Bacteroidota; class Bacteroidia; order Bacteroidales; family Bacteroidaceae; genus Bacteroides. The sequence continues at coordinate 5,692 of CASFQC010000048.1, forward strand.
CGGCCTTTTTTATTTCAAAGGACGGAAAGCTGATGACCAACAGACACATAGGATGTCCGTGGGCATATATTGAGCCGGAAGAGAGAGTCGCCATAGACCAAGCTGTCCGGAGTAAAATGGAGAAACAGCTTCCTCTGGATGCGTTGAGAACCACTATTGACGCACAACTTCTTAGCTCAACAAATTCTTCCCTGAGTGGCTTGATTGCGCTCTTGTGGGGTAAATACAATTATACTTTCGATAGTCTGAGTTCTTTGATTGCAGGTTTCAAAGCCTCTCCCATTGAGATAACCGGTGTGCAGGATGACATGTTAGTCGGCTATGCCAACTATAACTACACCTCGGCAGATGAGTTTGAGCACTGCACCACAATAGCAGAGTCTGGAAATGAGAATATTGATTTGGCTATCTTGCAATTGAACAACAAGCATACCCCAGAAACGGTGACCAAGATTGTAGACATATCCAAGGCAATCGTTGACCCGAAAGAGATAAATCCGTTGGAGGAGTCGTACTATTACATAGGCTATCCTTTGGGCACTTATCTGAACCTGAACAATCAGGATGGCGGCTTGCGGCCTCGGCTGAATGAAGTGAAGGCCAGCCGTACACCTGGCAAATATCAGTTCTCTTTGCAAGGGGAGGTCTTCGGAGGCGCCAGCGGCTCGCCTATATTGGACCGTAAGGGACGTCTTGTGGGGGTGGTCAACCAATCTATTAGATTCACCACCATGTCAGAAGGTGTATTGGCAAAGCATGCCAAAGACCTGTTTGACAAGGTGGAAAACAAATGAAAATTATGTGGAAATATTGTTTGCTTCTTTTCTGTTTTTGCAATGCTTGCCGGTTCTCCATGCAGGCGCAGACTGTGGCTTGGTCGCAACCTCCGACCTATCAGGCATTAGAGGAATATGGCGATATGTATAAGGTCCGTGAGCAGGGAAAGGTGGGGCTTGTAAGCAAGTCCGGGAAAATACTGGTGCGGCCCGAATATGACTCCATCACACCTTTTCATGAGCAATTGGCGTTGGGGTTGGAAATACAGGATGACAAATATGCGGTAAAAGCTATCATTGACCAGACAACCTGTCGGGCAGGTAGTGTGGCAGACAAATATTATGTACAAGAAGAGGAACTGTACTTTTCGGGCGGGAAGTTGGCGGTCTATGATGACAGCAACCGCTACGGATATTTATTGCCGGACGGTACCCTTTTCATTCCCTGCCAATATATGAGGGCTTACCCCTTCTATGAAGGTATGGCATGTGTGTACAAGGCTAAGAACCGGGTGTGTTATTTGAAAAGCGACGGGACAGAGTTGACCACGGAAGTGGAACGCCAGGGATATGTGCTGATTGCCGGTACAGCCTTCAATGAGTCGGGCGAAGCTTGTGTACAAGGAAAGCTGGTCGGTCGGAAAGCCTTTGTCATCAATACACAAGGGAAAACACTGCGTGAAGCAAAATTTTCCGGAAACACGCCGAAGAACTTCACGTTTCGGAAGTCTTTCAAGTTCCAGAATGTGGAGAAAGCGCAAGTTTCAGATGGCGTCAAGCCTTATAAGGAAGGAAGTTTGTACGGTTTTGTCACGTCGGACGGCAAAAAGACCATTCTCCGGCCTCAGTTTGCAGAAGCGTATCCTTTCAGAAACGGTTTTGCCAGGGTGAAGTTGAACGGGAAATATGGCATTCTGCAATTGTTGCCAGGTGACTTTGCCGGACAACTGGACAAGCACAAGGTGCGGTTTCGGAACGGGAAGGGCGAAAAGGTGGCCTATACGGTGTCTGTCCCGCCGGGTTACCAAGGAAAGCCCGTGACGATGACCGTTTCAGAAGGAGGTAAGTCAGAAGAAATGCCTTTGGACTTGGCAGACGGAGTACTGGCTTCTTTTTCGTTTGTCCCCCACCCTGTCGGTGAGGAAAAGACCATGAACATCCATGTCTCCTTGGCCTCCGAAGGACTGCTGTTATGGGAAGACAATCAAACACTTGCTTTGGAATATGTCAAGGCATTGCCGCCCGTCTTGTCTGTCCCGCAAGTCACTTCCGCTTTCCGTATGGATTCCGAAGGATACATCCGTGCGGACAGTGAGAATAAAGTCGAAGTCTATGCAACTATCACCAATCCGTCTTCTTTCCCATTGAATATTACGGTCACCATGGAGGGAGAGGGCTTGGAAAGTACGAGCGTGGAGCTAACGGTTCCTGCAGAAAGCAGAAGGGTCGTGTCCACCGTGATACCGGACATCAAGGAGCGGAAGTCGGTCCATGTAGTGGCCAGAACCTCTACCGGTCTGGAGCAGGACAGTGTGATAAATGTGAAACCATTTATATAATCAAATTTTTACTATCATGAAAAAGTTTTTTGTCAGTATGCTTATGAGTCTTTTCACCATAGGCTTGTATGCGCAGGAAGGATTCGGAGAGTTCAGTGGAAACAGTGTAAATGTAATGGATCCCTCTTACCGGATCTATCTGGGTCCGAAATTCGGAGTAAATTTTTCCACAATGAGTGGAATAGATGAGCTGAATCCGTCCGCAGGCGTAGGCTTACAGGGCGGTTTGGCCGCCAATTTCCGTTTTGGCCGTCGCACCGAAAAGGCGCAAGGCGGGACAGGACGGTTCGGCCTTCAGGTGGAAGCACTGTATTCCCGCCGTTCCATCAGTACTGATTATGTTGATGTGTCCATGAACTGTTTTGAGTTGCCCATTTTGGTACAATACTATTTTGTGCCGTCGTGGAGCATCGAAGTCGGCCCGACAGTCTGTTTTTCCAGTCCGACTGTTGATAATTATAATGCGGGAAATTATAGGTTTGGAGCAGACAGCAGTGCAGACGTGATGATTTCCGCAGGTATAGGCTATAGGCACAAAAGCGGATTTATGGCAAATGCCCGTTACAATCGCGGTCTGAGTGAATCGTTTGTAGCGGGAAAAGTCAGCACCTTTTCCCTCTCTGTAGGTTGGTTGTTCAGCTTGAAGAAATGATATGATGTGGATAAATTCTAATTTAATGCGTATGACTATGAAAAAGTATGTGTTTATGTTGTTGGCCTGTGTGGCTTTGTTTACATCTTGTGGCGATGATGACAATAAAATCAGTATAGCGACTGATTTCAGAATCAATCCGTCCACCGTCATTGCTCCGTTTGCTGCGGTGGAGCATAATCCTGGCGAATTGGAAACTTTTGCCTCCGGATATCAATTGCGTGTCAGGTTGCTTGTCTACAATTCGGAAGGTCTGTTGCAAGATGAGGACGTACAGTATTTCTCAACCTATTCGGTTACGATGAGCTCTTCCTTATTCTTGCCTGAAGGCGATTATAAAGCTATTGTTATCACGGATGTGGTAAGTGAGAATCCTGGTGAGGTGGAATACTGGAAATTGAGTGATTACAAAAGATTGGCCAATACACATATTGATGATGGTGAACTTATTGGGGGACGACAGGAAATATTGGGCATAGCCACCAAAGATTTTACAGTAGGCAGTAATAGTTATGGTGAAGTTTCCATTGATGTCCAGCCGGCGGGTGCATTGTTCTTTACTAAATATGAAAATATACATGAGCATGATGACATAGGGGTGGATTTTTATGTTTTGATCACATCTAAAATAGGCCACAGCTATGTGTTCAACTCGGATGGTTCTTTTGATGCTTCCGCAGAGAGCAGTAATGAAAACATCGCTTGGACTTTAGACCGTATATATCCGGAAAATTTTGAAATGAATGTAGGTAATGTCTATAACTATATCTTTGTAACGCCTTTCAATAACATGAACATGCAGTTTGGTTTTGGTGTTAGAGATGAAGGATGGGCACCTCTGACGGATGAGATGACCGTCAGTCCTAAAATGGGTGAGACCTGGTATTTTGGCATTGATTTAGAAACACTTGAATACGATTATTTCCTTGTGAACGGAACTGGGAACCGGACAGTCCGGAAATCAGGGGCTAAAACAATGGCACCTGTCAGTCCAATGCCTATGAATCAAGTCCAGAACCGGAGAATCTATCTGAAAGACATCCGATGACGGATGCCTCTTCCGTTAACTCAATTACTGTCGCCGTTTGCTTATGGGCGGCAGTAATTGATTTCATGATTAAATAGCAGAATCTATGAAACATGTTATCATTATCTGTCTGGCGGTATTGTCACAAATGGCCATGACCGCCCATGCCACCATCGTCCAGAAACTGTTACTGAAAAACGGTTCCGAGCTGGAAGGATATATTTCGAAGCAACGCCCCGGTGAGCACTTTACGTTTACGGCCGAACGGGCCGTCGTCTATATGGCTGACACCATGGTCCAGTCCATTGTCCCACAGGAAGTCGGCATCGAAGACCTTTCCGCCGGATGGATCAAATGGGCGGAACAGCACGACGCATTCGTAGGCGTGGGAGACAACCGGAAGCTGTTGTTGAGCAACATCGTCACCAAAAACAATTCGACCATTGACCGGGTGCGTATCCTTGAACGGGGAGCTAAAATCAAATACCTGGATATAGGCAATACCGATTACTCCCTGAACTGGGACACGATTGCCTTGGTCAAGGTGGAGAAACGTCCGAAAACCGCTTTGAGCGGAATTGACCGTACCTATAAGACCGTGGACGGCAAGGAGTTTACGGGGCAATATGTAGAGGAGGTTCCGGGAAAGACACTCAGTCTGTATAGGGAGAGCGACGGAGTGGTCGAAGTGTTCAAGATGGCGGATGTCGTGAAATACACCATGCAGAAAATCAATCCCAACCAGACGCTGTTCGAACAAAGTGAATTGCTGGACATCGTGAAACTGAAAGACGGCAGCCTGCTGAAAGGAATTGTCATTGAACAGAACTTCAACAACAAGAACTCCGCTGAAGATTACCTGCTGTTGCAGTCAGCAAATGGTACGACGCAAAGCGTGAAGCTGAAGGACATCGAGGAATACCGCAAAGAAGTCAATCCGCAGTATAAGCCCCTGTATGACATCTTGCTGAATGAAGGGGAGCTGGTGATTAACCGACAGGCTACAAATGCAGTGCAGGTCAAGGAAGAGGACGGACGCATCTTGCTGTCTCAAGACACTTGTCGGGTCTCTGTCAAGGGACAGGACGGGGAGACATCTGTCGTGATTGAAACCCGCTTTGCCCTTACGGAACGGAAGCCTTCGTTGGATATAGTGAAAGTACGGGAATTCCCAGGCAAGAGAAAAACTCCTTCCATGAAAGGATTTTCTTTCGAGGATATCGTGAAGAGTGACATCCGGCCGGTCAGTGTAGAGACCAGTGTCAACCAAACGACCCGCATGGAATACAGGATAGCGGGAAAAGGATTGTTCGTGATTTATAATCCGCAGGAGAAAACCGCGATACCTTTTAAAATAGTAGAGTGACCATCTGTTCCCGGTCTGAAGTTACGATTGCGCTGGATTGCTTTCAGCATTCAGGCAATCGTACCTGGGACTGTTATGAGTAGCTTATATTTTTATTTTGAGATTATCCTTATTTAGAAGATGATATAATATGATGCGCATAACCATCGGTCGGACACCGGACAACGACATTGTATATAATGAGCCATCCGTCAGCAGTCATCATGCGGATATTACTTTCAATGGAGAATACGTCCTTATTACGGATCACAGTACAAACGGAACATGGATTAACGGTAGAAAACTTCATTTTGCTTCCAGCAATATTAGCAGAAGCGACCGTATTGTATTCCCTGGTAATATCCTGTTAGATTGGCAGGTGATTGACAGGTTGTCACGAAAAGCTGTCGCTTGGGAATACACTCAAAGGATGCATGAATCGTCTCCGGCCATCCGTAAAGGCGTACATAACTGGCAGAATGACAAGGAAGAAACTCCAAGAGAAGCCACAGAAAACCGGAACGCTTTCATTTGGCGAGGCCATAGCTAATGTGTTTTCCCATTCCGCGGATTTCTCGGGTCGGGCATGTCGGAGTGAATATTGGTGGTTCTTCCTCCTGAATATGATACTTCTCAGCATTCCTTATTTGGGCGGTGGCTGCCATCATCCCGAGTTGGGCGGTGGCTGTACGTCGTTTGCACGATATTGGCAGAAGTGGTTGGTACTTGTTGCTGGGGCTTATACCTCTTGCCGGAATCATTTTATTGATAGTCTGGTATTGTAAAGAAGGTGATCCGAATAGGAACCAATACGGAGAGAATCCGAAACAAGGCTGATGTGGTGCAAGTAAAGAGTACTTTATATCGGTCTGTATGTGTTGCATATCAACGGTTTCCTGTGAACGGACTCACCGCTTTCTGTCTATGGGTCCACAGCTTCCTGTGAATGGGTTCACAGCAGGCTGCGGACGGTTCCGCACCGGGCTGTGTATAGGTATGCACAGGAACGGAGTCTTCCAGTCTTGCTGTCCGCCCCTTGTATAGCAGCTTTTTGCTCTAAAACAAGCGTGAAGAGGATGCTCCCCTTAAACGGGGAATTCCGCCAACGGGTACGATTAATAATCGTACAAGGAAACTACTGCATAAGGATGCTTGCACGGAAACCACCATGCCACTCAACAGCCTATTCTTTGCATAAGAACCACATCCTTGAACTGACCGGATACGCGCCACCATTCTTTCAAAAGCCCGCACCTTACAAAACCGCAAGCTGTAAAAAGACGTATGCTTGCCTCATTGTCCACAACGATATGTGCCGTAAGCTGCTTCAGATTCAGAAATCCGAAAGCATAATCACACAACAAACGGAGCGCATCCGTAGCGTACCCCCTACCCCGGCAACCAGACCGTATGGCTATGCCAACCTCACCTCTGAGATGGTGGGGTTCAAAACCGGTCAGATCAATGGTTCCCACCACTTGCCCGTCAGAACAGCAAACTATCATAAGCCGTAACTGACGGTCGGCAAACATGTCATTCTGAGAATTTTCTATATATTGGCTTAATACGGAACGGGAGTAAGGCACACTGAAATTGGTTATGTCCCACGTCTGCGGATCATTTTCCATATCATAAAGCACATCCACATCTTCAGGCTCCATAGCGCGCAGCAACACACGCTCACTTTTAAAATAAGAAGTTTTCATAAGGTTCCAAAGCTATATTTACAGACCAAGACCACCTGGCTTTGCGTTTGCCTTCCAGCCGGCTTTCATATTTTCCCTGTCTTTTTTCTCCCGGACTCACTGCTCCATGTCCTTATCAATGCACAAATCTTTCCGCAGACGCTGTTCACCGGGAAGGCAGAACAATGATGCAAGCACGACAATGGCCGCGCACAGCAATCCCGTAGAACTCAGCGTGACATAATAAGTGAGCATACCGGATAACAAGGCGACTTCAAGCACCAACATACGCAACGTGTTTATCCTGGCATAGAGCCGGAGAGCTTTCGGAAAAGAAATCTTGTCCACCCTATGCGCCAGTACCCAAGCAAAAACCTTCAAAGCAAAAGGCACACAAAAAGCCGTAGACAGAATAGTGAGCGTTTCAGCCCAAAAGGTCACGCGTACGTCACCGGCCCAAAAGCCTACCCCCCATCCGCCAATCTCGGCACACAGCCCCAAAGCCGAAGGAATAATCAAAAAAACGGCATATACATACACCGTAAATCTGGCAGTCCGCTTAATCTGTTCTTCCATAATACTAAAAAAACGAAAACACAAACAACTTCAGCCTCTATACAGTCCCGGTGAAGGGAGTGCGGTTCACAATACTCCGACCCAAAGTTATCTCATCGGCATACTCCAATTCATCGCCCACAGAAACGCCGCGTGCAATGACAGACAGTTTCACCCCTGTGCTTTCCAACTTGCGATAAATATAGAAATTGGTCGTGTCGCCTTCCATCGTCGTACTCAAAGCCAATATCACCTCTTTTATCGTGCCTTGTGCGACACGGTCCACCAGACTCTGGATTTCCAAATCTGCCGGTCCCACTCCGTCCATAGGCGAAATGACCCCACCCAACACATGATACAGCCCCCTGTACTGCTGGGTAGCTTCCACAGCCATCACATCACGGATGGTCTCAACCACACAAACAACAGACGCATCACGCTGGGGATTGGAACATATACGACAGATGTCCGCATCGGATATGTTATGGCAAACCTTACAATATTTCACCTCATGCTTAAGCGTGATGATGGCATTGCCAAAAGCTTCCACCGCCGGTGTCTCTTGCCGTAAGAGATGAAGCACCAGACGCATAGCCGTCTTACGGCCGATGCCCGGCAATTTTGCAAACTCGCCTACAGCCTTCTCCAATAAGACAGATGGAAATTGTTCATTCATAATATAAAATAATCCTAATTGCGGGCACAAAGATAAAGAGAAATCCGCATTGCGGATACACAATTCTTAAAATAAGTACTACCTTTGCGGGGCAGGAATCACCTTTTTAATCATATATAATGAATATAACAAGTGCCGAATTTGTCATCAGCAATTCAGATGTGACCAAATGTCCGGAAGGCAATATCCCGGAGTACGCCTTTATCGGCCGCTCCAACGTAGGCAAATCCAGTCTCATCAATATGCTGACCAAGCGCAAAAAACTGGCCATGACCTCGGCCACTCCCGGAAAGACAATGCTCATCAACCATTTTCTGATAAACAAGAACTGGTATTTGGTGGACTTGCCCGGATACGGATACGCCAAACGCGGAGAAAAAGCCATGGAAAAGATAAGGCGAATCATTGAGAACTACGTGTTGAAAAGAGAACAGATGACCAACCTTTTTGTACTCATTGACTGCCGACACGAACCACAAAAGGCCGACTGCCAGTTTATAGAATGGCTAGGGGAAAACGGAGTGCCTTTTTCTTTGGTCTTCACCAAGGCTGACAAATTAAAACCCGGAAGACTAAATGCCAACATACAGCATTATCTCCAATTCTTGCAAGAGCAATGGGAAGAACTTCCCCCCTATTTCATCTCTTCGGCAGAAAGCCAACAGGGAAGGGACGAAATATTGGATTATATTGAAAGCATCAACAAGCAGTTGCAGACAAACGCATAAATATACTAAAACAAAAAAGACAGAAGAAATGAAAAGAAAAACTTTTTGGATGATATGTGCCATGACCATATTCATCGCTGTGCCAAGCAAAGCCCAATCGCTTAAAGACCTGTTCAGTAAAGACAATATTGAGAAATTAGTCAGTGACGTAACCGGTAAAAGTTCAGTCAACATGGAAGGCACATGGACTTTCACGGGATCGGCCATTGAATTCGAATCGGACAATATTCTGAGTAAAGCCGGAGGCGAAGTGGCATCTGCCGCCGCCGAAAGCAAACTTAATGAACAATTGTCCAAATTAGGCATAAAGGAAGGGATACTATCATTTACCTTCGAAGCCGACAGCACATTCAGCGCAAGTCTGAGCGGGAAAAACATAAACGGCACCTATGCCTACAATGAATCGACCAAACAAGTGGAGCTGAAAATAGCCAAACTCATAAACCTGCATGCCAATGTGGAAACCACACAAAGTACTATGGAGCTGCTATTCAAATCGGACAAGCTCCTGGAACTAATCACTTTTCTTTCCAGTAAAAGCGATAACACCACATTACAAGCCATCAATTCGCTGGCGGGAAATTATGACGGCATAATGCTAGGACTGGCATTGAAGAAGAAGGAATAAGAAAACGGCAAACTGACAAAAAGACAAAATGAAAGACAAGGATATACCCGTCCTGCTTCTTACAGGCTATCTGGGAAGCGGGAAAACCACTTTGGTAAACCACATACTATCCAACGAACGCGGCATAAAATTCGCAGTTATAGTAAATGACATAGGCGAGGTGAACATAGACGCTGACCTGATAGAGAAAGGTGGTGTGGTAGGAAAAAAAGACGATAGCCTGGTGGCCTTGCAAAACGGCTGCATATGCTGCACACTGCGGACAGACCTCATACAACAGATTTTCGAACTCATGAAAATGCAGCGGTTTGACTACATTGTCATAGAAGCCAGCGGCATATGCGAACCCGAGCCTATAGCGCAAACCATATGTTCCATTCCTCGCTTAGGAGGCGCTTATACCAAATATGGCACCTGCAGACTGGACTGCATAGTCACTGTAGCCGACGCCTTACGCATGCAGGATGAATTTGCCTGCGGCAACAGTCTGACGCGAAGTAACATTGATGAAGAAGATATAGAAAACCTCATTGTACAGCAAATAGAATTCTGCAATATCATATTGCTCAACAAAGCTTCAGAAGTAAAACCAGAAGAACTACAACGCATAAGACACATACTACATACCCTTCAGCCCGAAGCCGAAATCATAGAATGTGACTATGCCGATGTAGAATTGGATAAGATTATAAATACCCAGAAATTTGACTTCGAACGAGTAGCCACGTCAGCCGGATGGATACGCGGTATCGAAAAACAGGCCACACCTGAAGAAGAACAGGAAGCACGTCTGTGCCAACATCAGCATAAAGATAAGGAAACGGAACACCACCACGAACATCATCACCACGCCGAGGGAGGGGAAGTGGAAGAGTACGGTATAGGCACATACGTGTACTACCGGCGTCCGGCTTTTGACATCCACAAATTCGACCGGTTCATAGCAACCAAATGGCCTAAAAATGTCATCCGCGCAAAAGGTGTGTGCTACTTCAGCCACAACAGAGATATGTCCTATCTTTTTGAACAGGCAGGAAAACAAAAACAATTGAAAGAAGCAGGACTATGGTATGCTACCGCTTCCGAGCAAGATTTACTCGAACTGATGCGACAAGAGCCCGGACTTCTTAGAGATTGGGATGAAAAATATGGAGACCGTATGGAGAAAATAGTCTTCATAGGGCAGCACTTGGACAAAGAGCAGCTGGCAAACGACTTGGATGAATGTCTGGAATAGATGCAGGACACAAATGAAAATTTCCTCATTCCTTCTTATAACACTGCTTTTGACAATGAACAATATGGCAGGCGGATACGCACAAAGCAAGGCAAAGGCGCGCCCCGCATCTGTGGCCGGGGCTTTCTATCCCAATGATGCGAAAAAGTTGAAGTCTATGACTGACAGTCTTTTCCGCCAGACTTCCCAAAAACATGACCGACCGGTACAAGCAGTCATCGTACCTCATGCCGGCTATATGTTCTCCGGGGCTATTGCTGCAGAAGCCTTCTCGACCATCGCACCGGAGAGCCAATACAAACGCATCATACTTATCGGACCAAGCCATCGGGCTTCTTTTGACGGTGCTTCGGTAGACAATGCTTTCCAATACATAGCCACTCCGTTAGGAAATGTAAAGACAGACAACGACTTCTGTTCTGAACTGCTTGACAAAGGTGCTCCCTTCTGCTATCTTCCACAGGCACATACAAAAGAACACTGTCTGGAAGTGCAACTGCCCTTCCTCATGTCGCGTCTGAAAGACATGCCGCCTATTGTACCCATCATCATTGGTACCCAAAATCCTGAGACAATAACCCGTACCGCAGAGCTCCTCGCTCCCTACTTCAAACCGGAGAACCTGTTTGTGATAAGCAGCGATTTTTCCCACTACCCTTCATATAATGACGCCTGCCACATAGACCGTGCCACCAAAGACGCCATCATGACCGGTTCATATGACGCATTCCTACGGGCCTTGGACGAAAGCGGAAAATCTGGCATAACGAACTTATATACTTGTGCGTGCGGGCAATGCGGCATAGAAATATTACTGCAGTTGATAGAGAAACGTCCCGACTTGAAAATATGCCATCTGGCCTATTGCAATTCAGGCGATTCACCATACGGAGACCGGGAAAAAGTAGTGGGGTATCATGCCTTCAACGTAACATCCAAAACTTCTACAACTCCAGAATCCCCCCGAAGTCTCACACTTACCCATAACGAAAAGCAGGAATTACTCCACATAGCCCGCTCAAGTATTGAGTATGCGTTGCAACACAATGGCAAACTTATAGACCTGCCATATCCGCAAGACACTACGTTGCAAAAAACATATGGGGCTTTCGTCACCTTACGCATCAACGGCCATTTAAGAGGATGCATAGGCAACCTGAAAGGATACAAACCACTATACAAGACTGTAAGCACAATGGCCTATGCCGCAGCCTTTGAAGACCCCCGCTTTTCTCCACTCACAATAGGAGAGCTGCCCAATATTCGCATTGAAATATCCGTACTATCTCCTTTAAAGAGAATACATTCCATTAATGATTTCCAACCTGGCAAGCATGGCATCTATATAGTGAAAGGAAAACACAACGGAACATACCTGCCGCAAGTAGCGCTTGAGACCAAATGGTCCAAAGAAGAGTTGCTGGAACATTGTGCGCACGACAAAGCCGGCCTTACATGGGACGGATGGCGCAATGCGGAACTTTATGTATACGAAGCCGAAGTCTTTTCTGAGCCATGAACTGCAATACGGACAATGAAGACCCACAAAATCTCAAAGAGGCAGCCTATTATGAACCTATGCACGATGGCAAGGTAATCTGCTTATTATGCCCTAACAAATGTCATATAGAAGATAACCAATACGGTTTATGCCATAATCGAAAGAACTTTGGCGGCCGCCTTTATACCCTGGCATACGGACATTTATGCGCGCTTCACTCTGATCCTATAGAGAAAAAACCATTATCGCACTTCCTTCCAGGGACAAACTGCCTCTCTCTCGCATCAGCAGGATGTAACCTGTCCTGCCTCAATTGCCAGAACTGGCAAATTTCACAAGCCACACCCCATACAAAAGGAACGACATTCTCCTGCGAAGACATAGTGCGGCTTGCGCAAGAAACCGGTTGCCCGTCCGTAGCTTATACCTATACCGAACCGCTGACTTACTTAGAGTACATACTAGATTGCACCCGAGCATGCAAGAATGCCGGTATCAAGAATGTACTAGTATCAGCCGGATATATAAACGAACAACCTTTGTCGGACATTCTTCCCTATCTTGACGCCGCCAACATAGACTTGAAGTCTTTCTCTGACAGCACTTACAGACGTATAAACCGAGGCCGCCTCCAGCCCGTTTTACACACACTGGAACTGATGCGTAAGGCTGGTATCTGGATTGAAATAACCAACCTGGTCATACCAACCATAAACGATGACAGGAATGAGCTTACAATGATGTGCCAATGGCTTGTGAAACATGGCTTTGCTGATTGTCCACTTCACTTCAGCCGTTTCTTTCCCAGATACAAAATGCAGGATCTCCCTTCCACACCACTTCCTACCTTACTGAAAGCATACGATATAGCCCGCAAGGAAGGAATGAAATACGTTTACATAGGCAACACAAGCCTTCCTGATGTGGAGAACACCTATTGTCCCACATGCCACCGTCTGCTGGTCTGGCGCCATGGGAACTCCATAGAACAACTCTTTTCCAACGGAACTTGTCCGGAATGTGCGACAAAAATACCGGGAGTATGGAGTACAGATAAAGACCATTGAAGACAAAAAGAATGAGTCCTAAAAACCAGCCGGAAAATTTGTCCGCATTGCTTTGAACACCTTACCGGTTCTTAGGACTCACTTCAAGATTCCGTAGCGAAAGCATTTACATCAAGTTACTGGCCAATTCGCTAAGCTGACTTCTCTCCCCCTTAATCAGATTGATATGGGCAAAAAGTTCCTGATCACGCATACGGTCTATCATGTAAACCAACCCATTTGACTGGCTGTCCAGATAAGGTTGGTCTATCTGTTGAATGTCACCTGTAAACACCATCTTAGTACCTTCCCCCGCTCGGGTTATTATTGTCTTTATCTCATGCGGCGTAAGGTTTTGGGCTTCATCAATAATGCAGAAAGTCTCACTCAAGCTTCGTCCCCGGATAAAGGCCAAAGCCTCAATGACCAATTGGCCATTCTTCTGCATGTCGTCCAATCTCTTCACCTCACTTGAACCGGCAGGGAACTGATGCTTTATGACATTCAGGTTATCAAACAAAGGTTGCATATAAGGAGCCACTTTCTCATTCGCATCTCCCGGCAAAAATCCTATATCCTTGTTTGACAAGGCTACAATAGGACGTGCCAGCAGAATCTGTTTATAGGTAAGCATCTGCCCCAAGGCGGAAGCCAATGCCAACAAAGTCTTTCCTGTACCGGCCTTACCTGTAAGAGCCACAAGTTTTATATCCGGGTCATTAAGCACTTCAAAAGCAAAACTCTGCTCGGCATTTCGGGGTTCTATGCCATAATTTCGGTTTTTCCTTACCCTACACACCTTGCGCGTAAAAGGATTATAACGTGCCAGCACACTGTTCCGCTCACTCTTTATGACAAAGCATTCATTAGGATGAATTACGTTCTTAAAGTCAAAATCATCTATATCCAAGCCTTCTTTTGTTGCATAGATACGGTCTATCAGTTCAGGGTCAATTCCCTCAAAGACCTCATTCGATTTCTCGAATATATCCACATTAGTCACCTTGTCTGTAATGTAATCCTCGCATAACAGACCTATAGAGCGGGCTTTCATACGCAGGTTCACATCTTTCGTCACCAGCACCGACTTCATATCAGGTTTCTCTCGCGTAAGCCAGTCTGTCACGGCCAATATCCGATGGTCAGGAATAGACTCCGGGAACGACTCGCGCACTTTGGGGGAATCTTTTATTCCAGCTACTACGAACAAACGTCCCAAGCCTTCGCCCAAAGGGGCACCTTTTGTGAAAAGATTGTCATCTGTAATCTGATCCAACTCACGCACAAACTCACGGGCATTATAATTAATCTGCTCATTGCCTTTCTTGAACTTATCCAACTCTTCAAGTACCACAATGGGAAGATAAATGTCATTCTCCTGGAAATTCTTCAAACATTTATAGTCATGAAGAATCACATTCGTGTCAATAATAAAATTTTTCTTCGCACCCATATTCGTCAGACTTAAGTGAATAATTAATATATTTGCCGCGCGCTTACAGGCTGACCGGCATAATGCGGAACCGTCTCCCGCCGGAGACAAGCAAAAACACCTGCACTTTGCCCATAAGTTAAGCACGCTAAATATAAGAATTATAAAAGAACAATCAGGGAAAACATCTGTTAAATATATCAAAAGATGGACTATAAAAACACTTTATCTTATTTATATAACAGCGCCCCCCTCTTTCAGCAAATAGGAAGCGCAGCCTACAAAGAAGGACTGGAAAACACACTCGCTTTAGACAAACATTTCGGCCATCCGCATACCAAATTCAAAACCATACATATAGCCGGAACCAACGGTAAGGGATCTTGCTCACATACCATAGCCGCCATCTTACAGGAAGCAGGATATAAAGTAGGCTTGTACACGTCGCCACATCTGACAGACTTCAAGGAACGCATCCGCGTCAACGGAGAAACCATAGCCGAACAATATGTCATAGATTTCGTAGAAAGAGAACGCATTTTCTTTGAACCACTCTCCCCTTCTTTCTTTGAGCTGACTACCGCCATGGCCTTTTGCTACTTTGCCCACATGCAGGTTGATGTAGCCGTCATAGAAGTAGGGCTTGGAGGCAGACTGGACTGCACCAACATCATCCGTCCGGATTTATGTATCATCACCAACATCAGCTATGACCACACTCAATTCCTAGGCAACACCCTGCCGGAAATAGCTGCGGAAAAAGCAGGCATAATCAAAGAGTATACTCCGGTTGTAATAGGAGAAACTACTCCGGAAACCCGGCCTGTATTTCTGGACAAAGCCTCACAAATGCATGCCCCTATCTATTTTGCCGAAGAAAACAACCGGGAGGACTTTCCCTGCATAGAAAACGAGCTGAAAGGACTTTATCAACAAAAGAACCAACGCACTATAGTCACCGCACTGACCATTCTGAAAAATCTGGGATACCGCATTGACACGTCATGTGTCCGCAATGGCTTTGCCCATGTATGCGAACTGACCGGACTAATGGGACGCTGGCAGAAACTTCAGGACGCTCCTACTCTTATATGCGACACCGGACACAATGTAGGCGGTATAAAATACATAGCCGAACAACTGGCACAACAAGTCTGCCGACAAATGCATATCGTTTTCGGCATGGTGAACGACAAGGACGTACGCGGTGTACTATCTCTTTTACCCAAGACGGCCAGCTATTATTTCACCAAAGCCAGCGTGAAACGAGCCTTGGACGAAGATACGTTATGCCACATAGCCAATGGAATGGGACTGCATGGTTCTCCCTACCCCGACGTAGTGTCGGCCGTAAAAGCAGCCAAACAAAAAAGCCTCCCTGAAGATTTTATCTTCGTAGGAGGCAGCAGCTTTATAGTGGCCGACTTGTTAACGCACCGCGATGCACTCGATCTCCACTAAAGCGTCCTTTGGCAAAGCCTTTACAGCAATGGCTGAACGGGCGGGAAATGCACTTTCAAAATAAGTGGCATACACCTCATTCATGTCAGAGAATAAAGACATATCTGCCAGATATACGGTAGTCTTCACCACATTACCCATATTCATGCCGACCGATTCTAATATATGCCTCACATTTTCAAGAGACTGACGGGTCTGGGATTTGGCACCTTCTGCCATCAGTCCGGTAGACGCATCAATGGGCAACTGACCGGAAACAAAGACCATGCCTCCGGCTTCAATTGCCTGACTATAAGGACCTATAGCCCCTGGAGCTTCTGTACTACAAACGACTTTCTTCATACTGTAGATTTTTTAGGGATATTCAGTAAATGTCCCTAAAAAGTAAGCTGGCATATAAAGTCGATAGAGTATAATCACTTTATATGCCATTATTATTGGCCTTTTTC
>CASFQC010000049.1 GCA_949296415.1 uncultured Bacteroides sp.
CCTGTTGGTACATACCTTTGGAAAGTTGGCTATTGCTCTACTTACATTCGTCAATTTTTAATCTTTGAATCAGGATACCAACTCCTGATTCGCATTAATTATAAATAATACAGGGCAAATTTAGAAAAAAAAGACCGGACCTGACGCAAGAGAGAGGGGCGTTTTTGTCTATCCCGTATGTACCAGGTCTGCCATATGCCACAACTACGGCATCAATATCCACGAAAGGTAATGAACCGGCCTTCGAACAGACACGACAGATAATCGGGACCTATATATACATTATCCATATAGAGCACATTTCCTCCGCCATAATACAGCCCTATGGAAGTATAAGAGCTGGAAGCCCACTGCCAGGAAAAACGGTAATATTCCGGATAATAAGAGCCGTCGGCATAGGCGTAGCCTATCTCTTCCTCGCCCGTCCCGCCGGGATAGAACGTGATGGAATGATACACCGTAGCACCGTCGTCGGCCGTATAGACAGCCTGCCACAGATGGTTGCACAGGTTCCACGACGAGCCTATATTATCGGCAGGCGCATCGCCTCCCACCACCTCGCAGCCGCCGAACACAACCAGGCCGGAAATCATGCAGAAGAGAAAGCAAAAACTATGGAAGGATTTCATTGGCATCTATCTTTCTTTTAGTCTTGAGCCAACGCAAAGATACAGATTATTTTTCAGCCAGCCATCCTTCGGTCATAGAAAAGTCCGCACTTACGACCGATGGGCGGAAAGAGGGTCACAGAACAGCAAGGTCTGCACCCCGCCGCGAACAAGAAGATAAAGGATAAAGGCCATCCACAAAGCATGATTGCCCAACAGGGGATGAAGGCCGTAATAGCAGACAAAGAAGGCGGCGGAAGCCACAGCCATGGACAACAGCATGCCCCGGGTAGCCATACAGCCGATGTAGATGCCATCCCAAATGAAAGCGGCCATGCCTGCCACAGGTATGGCCAGCGCCCATCCGAAATAGTCGTCCGTGGCCGACACCACATGGGGCTCGTCGGTCAGCAGGGAAAGGAAGGCACTCCCTCCTGCGGCATAAGCCAGCGTAAAGGCCAGAGCCAGCCCTCCTCCCCATACAAAAAGGCGGCGGCGGACGTTGCGGAAGCCCGTCGCATTGCGCGCACCGACCATGCGTCCGCTCAGAGCCTCGCCGGCATAGGCAAATCCGTCCATTATATAGGAATAGAGGGTAAAGAGTTGCATCAGCAGCGTATTCACCGCCAGTATCACATCGCCCTGCCCGGCTCCGGCCGAGGTGAAGAACAGAGTGACCGCCACAAGACAGAGCGTGCGCAGGAATATGTCGCGGTTCACCTGGAAGAAACGTTTCATGGCCTGGCGGCGGAACAGCCCGCACGTGCTGAAGTACCGTCCCAGCCGTCCGTAATGGCGGAAGCACAACCCCAGTCCGGTAAGGAAACCGGCCCATTGGGCCACAAGCGTGCCGAATGCCACTCCTTCCACCTTCATGCCGAAAGCGAAGACCAGAACCAGGCTGGCCACTATGTTCACCACATTCTGCATAAGCGCCACCAGCATGGGAATGCGCGAATTCTGCATGCCGATGAACCATCCTGTAAGGCCATAAAGCCCCAGCATGGCGGGAGCGCCCCATATGCAGATGTGGAAGTACACGGCAGCCAGACGGGCCACCTCGTCTGTGGGACGTATAAAGAGCATGGCTGCGTGGAACAGTGGCTGTTGCAACGCCAGCAACACACACGACACGCCCATCCCTATACCCACCGCCCTGACCAGCAGGCGGACCACTTCTGGCAGGTCGCGCGAGCCGTAAGCCTGAGAGGTCATCCCGCTGGTGCCCATACGCAGGAAAGCAAACAGCCAGTACATGATGTTGAACAGCATACCGCCCACTGCTATGGCACCTATATAAGAGGCACTGCCCAAATGGCCTACAATGGACACGTCAACCAGCCCCAACAGGGGAACGGTGACATTGGAGACTATGGAGGGCAACGCAATGTGTAGAATCTGGCGGTCAATGGAAGAACGCATACGGGGGACTGGTCTTTACGGGTTACACCTATATATATATGCCACAAAAAGCTTCCCGGCTTCCTGGAACGGGAGGCCAAAGATAATGCTTTTTGCCGGAAAGACCAAGCGGACAGGCTCTTACCGGTGCACAATCAGTGCCGAGCGTGCGGCCACCTGTATGCAGTTTCCCTTCGTGACGCCCAGACCGTTGCGGCAGTCTATGCGTCCGTCGCGGCAGACGGTGCGCCATTCGCCTTCGGGCAGTTTTATCGTAACCGAAGTGTCGCGTGCGTTCAGCACCACCGTGATGTCTTTCCAGGAATCTCCCCCCGGCTGTCCGTTCAGGCGGAAGGCCACCACATTGTCGCCTTCTACGGGCAGGAACTCCAGATGTTGCCTTATCAGTCGCGCGTCGCCCAGCCGGAAGGCGGGATGTGCCTTGCGCATGGCAATGAGACCGCTCACGTAGTCAAAGAGGTCGCGGTTGGTCTCTTTCAGTGTCCAGTCTATGGCATTCACTTCATCGGGACTGTTATAGGAGTTGTGCACGCCACACTTGTCGCGCATCACCTCATCGCCCGCAAAGATGAAGGGCACTCCCTGCGAGGTGAGCACGGCGGTCTCGGCCAGCTTCTGCAACGCCTTAAGGTGGTCGGCCGGAAGTCCGGGCAGCGTAATCTTGAGGCGGTCGGCCAGACAGAGGTCATCATGACAGCTCACATAGCTGATGAACTGTGTGGGCTGGTTGGCCCAGAACTTGGGCATGACGTTTTTCCCGTCTCTTCCCACCTGCGGATGTTCCACACCCCCGGCTATGCCGAAGCGTATGCCCGTCTCATGTCCCTTCCGTCCGGCCAGGAAAGCTCCCAGGGCATCGTTGCCGAAGGGTCCGCGCAGGCTGTCGCGGAACTCGTCGCTGAAGGCGGCTATGCCCGGCATCTGTCCCACGTTGTTCTTCATGGCCAGCGAATCGGCGGGCAGCTGGGGCGAGCCGGCCGCCCATCCCTCGCCATAGATGTAAATGGTAGGGTCTATCTCGTCAAGGGCGGCACGTATGGCACGCATGGTGGCCATGTCGTGTATGCCCATGAGGTCGAAACGGAAGCCGTCCACATGGTACTCCTCCACCCAGTACTTTACGCTCTGCACCATGAACCTGCGCATCATAGCCCGTTCGGAGGCTGTCTCATTGCCACATCCCGAAGCGTTGGCCAGACTTCCGTCCTGCGTGTGGCGGTAGAAGTATCCCGGCACGGTGAGCTGGAAGTTTCCGCCATCGGTCACGGCGGTATGGTTGTACACCACGTCCATCACCACCCGTATGCCTGCGCGGTGCAGAGCCATCACCATCTGCTTGAACTGGCGGATGCGTGTGGCAGGCGTATAGGCGTCTGTGGAATAGGAGCCTTCGGGCACGTTATAATTCTTCGGGTCATATCCCCAGTTATACTGCGGCTGGTCCGGACGGGTCTCGTCCACCGAGGAGAAATCGAAAGAAGGCAACAGGTGCACATGCGTCACGCCCAGTTCCTTCAGGTGGTCTATGCCTGTGGCCTGCCCTCCCGGTGTGGATGTCCCTTCTTCGGTCAGTGCCAGGAACTTTCCGCGATGTTCCACACCCGATGAAGGATGAATGGAGAAGTCGCGGTGATGCATTTCATAGAGTACAATGTTGGCAAAGTCCTCCAGCTGCGGACGCACGTCCTTGTCCCAGCCTTCGGGGTCGGTGGCGTCCATGTCCAGCACGGCGGCACGGTCGCCGTTCACTCCCACTGCCTTGGCCCAGAGTCCCGGCGTGTCACCCATCCAGGTGCTGTCCACTTTCACGTTGAAGGCATAGAACCTGCCGTTCTGGTCGCCGTCGGCGGTCACCGTCCACAGACCGTCTTCCCCGGGACGCATGGACAAGGTCTGCAAAGGTTCGCCTCCCTGTCCTTCGGCATAGAGTTTGAGGCAGACTTCCTTTGCGGTAGGTGCCCAAAGGGAAAATCGGGTGGCACGAGGACTATAGTCCATTTCCTCCCAATCGCCTTTCACCACGGGATATTCGTCATAGGAATGGTACACACGTTGCTGTGCCGGCTGGCATCCCATGGCTGTCAGCATAGGCAGAATCAATAATCGGTTCAGTTTCATGAGAAAATCGTATTTCTGAGGTTAATAAAAAGAAGTCTGCATCCGGAAAGTGCCGTGAGACGGCTTGCAAAAGCCGTTTCCTGGGTATATGTATACCCCGTGCTGTGAACCCAATGACAGCAAGCTGCGGACCCAATGACAGCAAGCGGCGAGTCCGTCCGCAGGAAGCGGTGAATCCGTCCGCACCGGACTGGTTTCAGAGAGCCTTCCCAAAAGGTGTCTGTCCCCTGCGGAAACGGTGCTGCTTCTTACGTTTGCCTTACAAAGCTACGACCTTTGCGGAAGAAACGTATGCTATAGAAACAAAATAGAAAGGGTATATCCACTATATAACAGATAATCAATAATATAAGAACACAAGGAACGATTTTTTATATAAATGTACTTACCTGTTTTCCCTGCATAAGGAGACAATATGTACCTGTCTTTATCCGTTCTCCGGAATGGGAAAACGTCTGTGCATGATTTATATTTTCATTCCGTCCATATGGGGCTACAGATAGCTATGAGGCCGATTCGGGCTATATACGGTTTATATTTCAGTTATTTTAACGGGGAAAGCGACATACTATCCCTATCTTTGCAAGAGACGTGAGGGTTGCCTCCTTCCGTCGGCCGTCAGCGCATGGAGTCGGAGAGCTGAAGGCCACACACAGATGTCTATTTACCTTTTATATCACAATATGACCATTAACTTTCAGATTCAGTATCACACCACGTGGGGCGAGAGTCTCCGTGTGATTGTAGGCAAGGCGTTGGAGATACCGCTTTCCACTACCGACGGACTGCACTGGCGGGGAGAAGGCGATTTCTGTGCCGGTCCGCAAGCCGGTGCCGTGGCCTACCGCTATGCCGTGTACCGCGACGGACAGATGGTCCGCAAGGAATACGGCTCCATTCCACACTATCTGCCGTGTAACATTCCCCCTGAAGGCCATCTTATCCTGAGTGACAGCTGGCGCGACCTTCCTTCGGCCTCCTACCGTTTCAGTTCGGCTTTCCAAGGTTCCGGCCAGTGTGACGCCGGAAGCGGTGCAAAGTGCGCCGGAGCCTCAAGCCAGTTCGTATTCCGCGTACTGTGCCCGTCGGGCATAAGGGGAGAGCGGCGGCTGGGCGTGGCCGGCAACTGCAAAGCCCTTGGCAACTGGGGCACGGACCGCTGCCCTGCCATGACGGAGATAAAGCCCGGAGTATGGCAGCTGGCCTTAGACGCGGCATCGCTCCCGCCCCATTTCGAATATAAGTATGTGAGCATAGACCCGCAGACCGGCAAGCCCTGCGAATGGGAAACTTGCGGCAACCGCCATACCGGTGGCCTGCCCCTCCGTCCCGGCACCACCGTGGCAGGTGCTGAGGAAGAAGCGTTCTTCGCCTCGGAGAACTACAAGATAGCCGGATGTGCCATACCTATCTTCTCTCTCCGTTCAGAAGGCAGCTTCGGAGTGGGCGACTTCGGCGACCTAAAAACATTCATCGGATGGGCCGCATCCACCCGGCAGAGAGCCGTGCAGGTGCTGCCCATAAACGACACCACCATGACTGGCACCTGGACCGACTCCTACCCCTACAGCAGCATATCCATCTACGCCTTCCACCCCATGTTCGCCGACCTGAGGCAACTGCCCCCGCTGCACGACAGCGGAGAGGCCACGGCCTTCGAACAGAAGCGCAAGGAACTGAACGCCCTGCCACAAGTAGACTATGAAGAAGTGAACCGCTGGAAACGGGCCTATCTGAAAGCCGTGTTCACACAGGAACAACAACACATACTGCAGTCGGAAGGCTACAGGAACTTCTACCGCGACAACGCCACCTGGCTGAAACCGTATGCCGCCTTCTGCTTCCTGCGCGACAAGTTCCATACGCCCGACTTCGGCCAATGGCAGGAATACAGCGTCTACAGCCCCGAACTGGCCGACCGGCTATGCGCCCCCGAAAGCGAGACATATGCCGAAACAGCTTTCCACTGCTACGTGCAATACCTGCTCCATACCCAGCTGCTCGAAGCCTGCGACTACGGACGGCAATCGGGTGTCATAGTGAAAGGAGACATACCCATAGGCATCAGCCGAACCAGCGTGGAAGCATGGGTAGAACCTTACTATTTCAACATGAACGGACAGGCCGGTGCCCCACCCGACGCCTTCTCCGCTAAAGGACAGAACTGGGGACTCCCCACCTACAACTGGGCAGCCATGGAAAAGGACGGATACCAGTGGTGGCGCCGCCGCTTCAGCAAGATGGCCGACTACTTCACGGCCTATCGCATAGACCACATTCTGGGTTTCTTCCGCATATGGGAAATACCCATACACTCCGTACACGGACTGCTGGGACAGTTCGTACCCTCGCTGCCCATGAGTGTGGACGAGATTCAGAGCTACGGACTCTACTTCCAGAAGGACTTCATGACCCGTCCCTTCATCAACGACTCCATGCTGGAACAGATGTTCGGGCCACGCGCACAGGAGGTGCGCGACACCTTCGTATGCCACCTGCATGACGACATCTATGCCATGCGTCCCGAATTCGACACCCAACGGAAGATAGAAGCCTACTTCGCCGGAAAGGACGATGAGGAAAGCGTCTGCCTCAAGGAGGGACTGTATGCCCTGACAAGCGACGTGCTCTTCATCCCCGACCGCGACAACCCGCACATGTACCATCCGCGCATAGCCGTGCAGAACGACTACATCTACCAACGCCTGAACCAACAGGAGAAGGATGCCTTCAACAGACTGTACAACGATTACTATTACCGCCGGCACAACGAGTTCTGGTACAGGGAAGCCATGAAGAAGCTGCCCGCACTGACACAGTCCACACAGATGCTGGTATGCGGCGAGGATCTGGGCATGGTGCCCGACTGTGTTCCCTGGGTCATGGAGCAGCTGCAGATTCTGTCGCTTGAAATACAGCGCATGCCAAAGAGTCCGAAAGACGAGTTCGGGCATGTCCAGTCCTACCCGTTCCGTTCGGTATGCACCATAGGCACACATGACATGTCCACCTTCCGGGGATGGTGGGAAGAAGACCGCAACCTGTCGGCACGGTTCTACTACCACGAACTGGGGCAACAGGGAGAACTACCCTTCCACGCTCCGGGATGGCTGTGCGAGGATGTGATACGCCGCCATCTATACAGTCCCTCCATGTTGTGCATCTTCACCTGGCAAGACTGGACGGCAATGGACGAAAGCCTGCGCAACCCGGACATCGGCATAGAGCGCATCAACGTGCCCGCCAATCCTCACCACTACTGGAGATGGCGCATGCACCTTACGCTGGAAGACCTGACAGGCCGTGACGCATTCAATGAAAAGATACGCAGCCTGATAGAAGAAAGCGGAAGATAAGCACCTTAGCCCTCCCCGAAACCTTATAGACAACGTACGGCATCACGGTCATCGGACACATGCCGGATACCTTACGGCCTCCCTCCGCAAGAGGGAGGCGGGTGAGGGTTCCCGTATCCTCACCAGAAACAATGACATCTGTTACATTAGAACAACCGTATGAAAGAAATTCCCAACCTCAGTTTTTGGAAACTGTGGAACATCAGTTTCGGATTCTTCGGCGTGCAAATAGCCTACGCCCTGCAAAGCGCCAACATAAGCCGCATATTCTCCACCCTCGGAGCCGACCCTCACAGCCTGAGTTACTTCTGGATTCTGCCTCCACTGACCGGCATCATAGTCCAACCGCTCATCGGCGTGCTCAGCGACCGGACATGGTGCCGGTTCGGACGTCGGATTCCATACTTGTTTGTGGGAGCGCTCATTGCCGTACTGGTCATGTGCATGCTGCCCAATGCAGGAAGTTTCGGTATGACTGTCTCGGCAGCCATGATATTCGGTCTCATAGCCCTCATGCTGCTTGACACGTCCATAAACATGGCTATGCAACCTTTCAAGATGATGGTAGGCGACATGGTCAACGAGAAACAGAAAGGGCTGGCCTACGCCATACAGAGTTTTCTGTGCAACGCCGGAAGCCTGGCCGGCTACCTTTTTCCGTTCGTCTTCGCAGCCATAGGCATCAGCAATGTGGCAGCCAAAGGCGTGGTGCCCGACTCTGTCATCTACTCTTTTTACATAGGAGCAGCCATACTGATTCTCTGTGTGGTCTACACCACACTGAAAGTAAAAGAATATCCGCCACAACTGTATGCCGAATATCACGGCATAGACAATAAGGAACAGGCCGGAAAAACCAATGTCCTCAAGCTGTTGGCCAAGGCTCCCAAAGCCTTCTGGACCGTAGGTCTGGTGCAGTTCTTCTGTTGGGCGGCGTTCATGTTCATGTGGACCTATACCAACGGCACGGTGGCTGCCAACGTGTTTGACACACCTGCCGTGGAAGTGATAAAAGACGGAGCTACCACACTGGTGCTTGACACACAGTCTCAGGAATATCAGAACGCGGGCGACTGGGTGGGCATCCTCTTTGCCGTGCAGGCCATAGGTTCGGTACTGTGGGCGGCGGCGCTGCCATGGTTCAAGAACCGCAAGCAGGCCTACTCGCTCAGTCTGGTACTGGGCGGCATAGGGTTCATCTCCACATTCTTCATCCACCACCAGTATATGCTGTTCATGTCTTTCCTTCTGATAGGCTGTGCGTGGGCCGCCATGCTGGCCTTGCCGTTCACCATACTGACCAACGCGTTGAGCGGCGGACATATGGGCACTTACCTCGGCCTGTTCAACGGCACCATATGCGTGCCCCAGATTGTGGCGGCAGCCTTGGGAGGACAGGTGCTGCACCTGTTCACCCGTGAAGGAAGTGTTCCTCCCGAAGCGGACATGCTGGTGCTGGCCGGCGTGCTGCTGCTGGTCGGCGCATGCTGTGTGGGCATCATCAAAGAAGGGAAATAGCCGCTCCGTACCCTGTCTGTCACGGGAGACTTCTGGTGTACCGTCCGTGACAGACAGGACAGGAACGGCATGGCGTAGAGAGAATCCGGGCTACAGATTCATCACTTCCTGTTCGAACTTGTCCTTGTCTCCTTTGGCTTTGTTCCTCAGCTTGCTGCGGTAGCTGTAGATGGTAGCCAGCGAATAGCCCAGGAAACGGGCTATGCTGTTGGTATCGGTCACGCCCAGCCTTATGAGGGCAAAGATGCGCAGTTCCGTGGTGAGCGCCTCGCCAGGCTTCACGGATATCCGTCCGCTCTCCACCAGCAAGTTGTTGAAGTCGTCCACAAAGTGGGGGAACAGCTCCAGAACGGAATGGTCAAAGTCGCGGTAAAAAGCTTTCCGTTCCTCGCGCAGGAACCCATCCGACTTTATGGTCTTGAACAACGTCTCTATTTTCGAGGTCATGGCCAATTTCTCCAGCGAGATGCGGTATTGCTCCAGTTTCTCCATGGAGCTGACACAACGGTCCAGATAGTGGGCAATGTAGACGTCTTTCATCTTTCCCGTCTCCGCCAGACTCTTGTTGGCGGCCTGCAGCTGCTTGTTGGCCAGATACAGTTCACGGCGCATGGCAGCCAGCTTCTTCATCCAATAATAGAGGTAGAATACGGCTACAATGAGCGACAAGGCCAGCAGACTGATTCCCGCCAGCAACCACGTGACCACCGCTCTCTCGTGCGACTCCTTTTCCTTATAGGCCCGGTTTATGATGGGATATACCTCCGTCACCTCCAGCGAACGCAGGCGTGCGTTACAGGCCACGGCATCGGCCATGGACAAATTCAGATACATGTAGGCCCGATCCACGTCGCCCCGCTCGTAAAGCAGGCGTGCCAATTTGTGCAAAGAGGCATACTCGCGCACAGCCCGCCTTATGTCCCACAAGGCGGTGACTGCCAGATAATAGATTTGCCTGTCCACGTCATTCTTCACTTGCCAGGCTTCGAACATGGTGTAGTTCAGGTACGACAGGATTTCCATGTCGTCCGTGTCATCCAGCAATCCCTGCAGTATGCGTATGGCCTCGTCCGGCTGTCCGGCGAGCACCTTTTTTTCGGCCACCACAAGGTCACGGTCCAGTCCGCGGAGGGCATACGTCCTGATGGAGTCGCGGTAGCGGTCGGTCATCTGCATGTACTTCTGCTTCATGCGCGGCTCCACAGTATAGTCGGCCAGCCATCCGTAGCAGGAACGGAAGGCATGGAAATACTCCATGCGCATATCCGGATCCAAAGTGGCGGAGTTCACCGATTCCAGCTCGCGCACCGCATCGCCATACATGCCCATCACCCCCATCACGGCGGCGCGGTCAATGCTGGCCTTCGCCTCCGCACCAGCTATTCCGGGCTGTGGAAGGAGCCGCACGCGGCAGTTAAGGAAGTACACGGCCGAATCGGCCTGATAATGCAAGTATTCGTTGAACAGTTCTTTGTACAGTCCGTATTGTGCCACACTGTCGGACATATATGCCACACGCGACTTCAGTTCTTGTATGCGCAGAGCCTTGTGTGCCATATAGCTTTCTTTTTGGGCTATGGCCTCATCCAGTTCTTTCAATATGGTTTGCACAGAATCGCGCGAAGCCCTCGGCGAGGCGGTCGCTGCAACGGAGACACACAGCAGAAACAGAGCTGTGAAAAGGGAGGTTATGGCGAATCTCATAAGTATCCTATTTTATACAGAACACAAAATTAAGACAAATTCTTCTATAAAACACAAAAAAAGAACAAATAAAAAAACAGTTTTTTCCTTTCCCGGCACAATACAGGCTGCCTACAGTCCGCCAAATGTGCCTCGCACATCTCTTGCAGAAAGCCATGGAGAGGGTTTCCGAAACAAGCGGAAAAGGAACAGGCTACAGAACCGTCCGCAGGAAACAGGGGACGGTATGTCCGTACGGAGACCGTAAGAAAAGGCGGGAAAACATTCCATGACATTTATATTTTCAGCCCTCAAACATAGTATCATATCACTGTATTACAAACAGTTAGTCCATATCACCATTTATAAAATGATTCCAGCGCGCATACCCGCCATACAAACCGCCTACATTTGCATAGAACATTCATCTGAACAATCTATTGCAACCTTTATGAAACCTATCATGTTACTTTTATCCATGACGCTGTGCAACCTGTTTGCCTGTCACAATGCATCTGCCGCCACAACAATGGACCACGTGGCTCCCACATACTGGTGGGCAGGAATGGAAAACCCTGAACTACAGATCCTGCTGCACGGAGAGGGCATAGCCTCCTCGGACGTGTCCATTACAGCCAAAGACATCACCCTGAAAGAAGTGGTGAGAATGACCAGCCCCAACTACCTGCTGCTTTATGCCGACCTGTCGGAAGCGGCACCCCAGACATTCCACATCGTACTTAAAAAAGGGAAGAAGACCACAGAAATCCCTTATGAACTGAAACCGCGCACACGTAAAGGCGAGGACGTGGAAGGATTCAACGCCGGAGACGTGCTCTACCTCATCATGCCCGACCGATTTGCCAACGGTGACACCGGAAACGACGTGGTGGAAGGCATGCTCGAAAGCACGACCGACCGCAACGCACAGTACGGACGCCACGGGGGAGACCTGAAAGGCATAGCCGGACATCTGGACTACATAGCCGACCTGGGCGCCACGGCCATATGGCTGAACCCCACACAAGAGAACGACATGCCCGAAGGTTCATATCACGGATATGCCATCACAGACTATTACCAGATAGACCGCCGCTTCGGTTCGAACGAGGAGTTCGCACAGCTGGTGGAACAGGCACACGGAAAAGGACTGAAAGTGGTGATGGACATGATATTCAACCACTGCGGAAGCGAGAACTACCTCTTCAAGGACCGTCCGTCGGACGACTGGTTCAACTTCAAGTCGGAATACGTGCAGACTTCCTACAAGACGGCCAGCGTACAAGACATACACGCTGCGGACTACGAGCGGAAGATAGCCACCGACGGATGGTTCACCCAGTCCATGCCCGACCTGAACCAACGCAACCGGCACGTGGCAAAATACCTCATTCAAAGCAGCATATGGTGGATAGAATACGCCGGCATCAACGGCATAAGACAAGATACACACCCGTATGCAGACTTCGACTTCATGTCGCGCTGGTGCCGCGAAGTACTGACGGAATATCCGCACTTCAACATCGTAGGCGAGACTTGGCTCAACAGCAACGTGCTGGTATCGTTCTGGCAGAAAGACAGCAAGCTGGCCGCACCACGGAACTCATACCTGCCCACCGTAATGGACTTTCCCCTGCAAGGGCTGATGAACCGCGCCTTTGATGAAGAGACTACCGACTGGGGCGGAGGACTGTACGGTCTGTACGACTATGTGACACAGGATCTGGTGTACGCCGACCCCATGAATCTGCTGGTGTTCCTGGACAACCACGACACCTCGCGCTTCAGCACCGATGACAGCAAAGCCGCCAATCTGGCACGCTACAAGCAAGCCTTGCTCTACCTGCTGACCACCAGAGGCATTCCACAGATATATTACGGAACAGAAATTCTGATGACCGGTGACAAGGCCGACGGTGACGGCACGCTGCGCAAGGACTTCCCCGGAGGATGGCCGGGCGACAAGGCCGACTGCTTCACCCCACAGGGACGCACCGAACTGCAGAACGCCGCCTTCGACTACACGCGCAAGCTGCTGCAATGGCGCAAAGGCAACGAAGTCATAAGCCAGGGCACCATGAAGCATTTCTCCATTGCCCACGGCACCTACGTGTATGAACGGCGCTACAAGAACCGGTCGGCCGTGGTCATCATGAACGGCACGGACCAGCCACAAGAACTGGAACTCGCCCCCTACCGGGAAGTGCTGCCCAAGACACAGGCCACCGACGTACTGACCGGAAAGACCGTAAAGCTGGACAGCATACTCAGCCTGGAAGGACGCGAATCGTTGCTTCTGTGCTTCTGACCAGTCCACACTCAGGGACGCATCTTCCACACTGTGAGCCGGCAAACGATTGTCGGGCCGGCACAGGGGACATGCCCTACCCACATTTCCCTTACAGACAAAAGCTACAGTCCGGCAACACCGGACACGACGCAAAAAAACGTCTTACCACAATCTGCATACCTTTAAAAAGAAACAACTATGAAACTTACCTCAAAACTGGCCTTATCGGCCGCATGCCTATGCTGCACCGCAGCCCTTGCCGGCGCACAACAGCTGACATCACCGGACGGCAATCTGGTGATGGACTTCAGCCTGAACCAGAGCGGCGCACCCACCTACCAACTGACTTACAAAGGAAAAGCCGTAATAAAGCCCAGTACATTAGGTCTGGAATTGAAAAGGGAAGACGCCGACAAGCAGACCGACTTCGAATGGACCGCTCCCACAACCGGAAACGACGGACTGCTGGACGCACGGACCAACCTGACGGACGGATTTGTGGTGGCCGGAACCAAGACCTGCACCTTTGACGAGACTTGGACTCCCGTATGGGGCGAGGAGAGCCGCATACGCAACCACTACAACGAACTGGCCGTCACCCTAGACCAGCCCTCCAACAAACGACAGATGCTCATACGCTTCAGACTATTCGATGACGGACTGGGATTCCGCTACGAATTTCCCCAACAGGAGAACCTGAACTACTTCGTCATAAAGGAAGAGCACACCCAGTTTGCCATGGCTGGCGACCACACCGCCTTCTGGATACCCGGTGACTATGACACGCAGGAATATGACTACACCACCTCGCGCCTGTCGGAAATA
This sequence comes from uncultured Bacteroides sp., assembly GCA_949296415.1. GTDB lineage: Bacteria > Bacteroidota > Bacteroidia > Bacteroidales > Bacteroidaceae > Bacteroides. The sequence continues at coordinate 13,821 of CASFQC010000049.1, forward strand.
CGCGGACTGATGAAGGAAGCCATCACGCCCAATTCCTCGCAGACACCCTTCTCGCCCACAGGCGTACAGACAGCCCTCATGATGAAGACCGACGACGGACTCTACATCAACCTGCACGAAGCAGCCCTGGTGGACTATCCCTGCATGAGCCTCAACCTGGACGACCGCAACATGGTGTTCGAGTCGTGGCTCACCCCCGACGCGCAAGGCGACAAAGGCTACATGCAGACCCCCTGCCACACACCGTGGCGCACCGTCATCGTAAGCGACGACGCACGCCGCATACTGGCCTCACGCCTCACCCTGAACCTCAACGAGCCTTGCAAATACACCGATACGTCGTGGATAAAGCCGGTGAAATATGTGGGCATCTGGTGGGACATGATTACCAACAAAGGCACATGGGCCTACACGGACGAACTGTACAGCGTACAGCTGGGCAAGACCGACTATCGCCGGACCAAGCCCAACGGACGCCATTCGGCCAACACCGAGAACGTGAAACGCTACATAGACTTCGCCGCCGCACACGGTTTCGATGCCGTGCTGGTGGAAGGCTGGAACGAAGGATGGGAAGACTGGTTCGGCAAGAGCAAGGACTACGTGTTCGACTTCGTGACCCCCTACCCCGACTTTGACGTAAAAGAGATACACCGCTATGCCGAAAGCAAAGGCATAAAGATGATGATGCACCACGAGACTTCCTCCTCCGTACGCAACTACGAACGCCACATGGACAAAGCCTACCGCTTCATGGCCGACAACGGGTACAACTCGGTAAAGAGCGGATACGTGGGCGACATCATACCGCGCGGCGAACACCATTACGGACAATGGATGGTAAACCACTACCTTTACGCCGTGACCAAGGCAGCCGAATACAAGATTATGGTCAACGCACACGAAGCCGTACGCCCCACGGGCCTGTGCCGCACCTATCCCAACCTCATAGGCAACGAGTCGGCAAGGGGAACCGAATACGAGTCGTTCGGAGGCAACAAGGTGAACCACACCACCATACTGCCCTTCACCAGACTCATAGGCGGACCGATGGACTATACGCCCGGCATTTTTGAGACAGACTGCAGCAAGATGAACCCTTCCAACACCTCGCGTGTACGCTCCACACTGGCACGCCAGTTAGCTCTGTATGTCACCATGTACAGCCCCTTGCAGATGGCGGCCGACATACCCGAAAACTACGAACGCTTCATGGACGCCTTCCGCTTCATTGAAGACGTGCCGCTGGACTGGGACGAAAGCCGCTATCTGGAAGCCGAGCCGGGAGAATACATCACCATAGCCCGCCGGGCCAAAGGCACGGAAGACTGGTACGTGGGATGCACCGCCGGTTACAACGGACACCAGTCGGATCTGAAGCTTGACTTCCTCACGCCAGGCAGGAAATACGAGGCCACCATCTACGCCGACGGTAAAGATGCCCATTGGGAAACGAATCCGCAGGACTATACCATAAAGACCAGAAAAGTGACCTCCAAGACCCGTCTGAGACTGAAGGCGGCAATAGGAGGAGGATACGCCATATCCATCAAAGCTGTAGACTGAACAGGAACAGCTGCGGCCGCGAGAACAAACCTCTCTCTCCCGACATAGCCGAACGGTGCGGGAAAAGGTCATAAAAGTATTAGTTTAAGGTATATAAAGGTAAAAAGGTTTCAGTTGTCAATGGATGACCTTCCTCCTTGGCTTTTTCCCTTTTGGGACTACAAGGGGAACCGCCATCCGTCCGACGGAAAGCGGGAGAGAGACTTTTACAAGAAAAGAAAACGAACCTATTAATAACAAACATCAATTTTTTATCATGGACTTAAAGAATCTTAGAATTTCACACAAGTTCCTACTCTTATGGCTCGTAGGAATCTTGTTGTCAGTGCAAGCCTTTGCCCAAAGCATAGAGGTGAAAGGCATTGTGAAAGATAATACCGGATTGGGGATTATCGGAGCGAGTGTGAAAGTCAAGGGTACGGACAACGGCTCCATTACCGATCTTGACGGAAACTTCAGGCTGAAAGCCAACAAGGGAGATATTCTGGTCATAAGCTTTATAGGCTACAAGACTCAAGAACAGCCCGCCGAACCGGAAATGAACATCCTGCTGGAGGAGGACAACGAATTGCTGGACGAAGTGGTGGTCATAGGCTACGGCTCGGTGAAGAAAAGCGACCTCAGCGGCTCGGTAGTGGCCATTGAAGCCGAAGAGCTGAACCGTGGAGCGGTGACATCGCCCCAGGAGCTGATGCAAGGCAAGGTTCCGGGACTGTCGATTACCAGCGGTGACGGCGGACCGGGTTCGAGCACCACCATACGCATCCGCAGCGGCGCATCACTGAAAGCCAACAATGACCCGCTGATTGTGGTCGACGGTGTGCCTGTGGCTTCGGGCAATGACGCCACACCCGGTTTCGGCAACGCCCTGTCGACCATCAACCCGAACGACATTGCGACCTTCACGGTGCTGAAAGACGCTTCGGCCACAGCCATCTACGGTTCGCGCGCGTCGAACGGCGTCATCATCATCACCACAAAGAAAGGTTCGGAAGGAAAAATCCGTGTGGCCTACAACAGCACCTACTCATATAAAGACCCCTACAACCGCCTGAATGTGATGAACGCTGACGAATACCGCAACACCATACTGGCACAGTATCAGGGGAAAAGCAACTACGAGGACATAAAAGGCTATCTTGACCTCTATCCCGGCGTGTCTACCGACTGGCAGGACGAGATATTCCAAGGCGGACTGAGCACCGACCAGAACATTGCCGTATCGGGCAAGGCCGGTTTCCTGCCGTTCCGTGCCTCATTCGGTTACAACAAGGAGCGTGGAACGCTGAAGACCTCGGACTATGAACGCTACACGGGTGCCATCAACCTCAGCCCGAAGTTCTTCAAAGACCACTTGAGCGTAGACATCAACGTGAAAGGCACTATCAACAACAATCGCTTTGCCGACTCGGGCGCAGTGGGATCGGCAGCCTACTTTGACCCGACAAAACCCGCACGCACGGACGACGCAAACGCATACAACGGGTTCTACAACTGGACCAACTACAATGCAAGCACCGACACCTATACGCCCAACTCGCAGGCCGGAACCAACCCGCTGTCCCTGCTCTACGACGTGAACCATACGCTGAACACCAAACGCAGTCTGGGAAATCTCCAACTGGACTACAAAATCCATGGATTCGAAGACCTGAGACTGAACCTGAACTTGGGTTATGACTTCAGCAAAAGCGAAGACAACAACTACAACAACCCCGGCTCGTTCCAGGCAGCGAAAGACCCCGACTTCAGAGGCGTAGGACAGGGTAGCACTACGAACTACCTGCGCCGCAACCACCTGCTGGACTTCTATGCCAATTACGTGAAATATTTCGAGCCTATAAAGAGTAATGTAGACGTGATGGTGGGTTACTCCTGGCAACACTTCTATTATAAAGACTTTACGCAGACCAAGTCCAATCCCACAGACGAACTGACCGGCGGAAAGGAAAACTGGACATACCACGCCGACGAACGCCGTTACTGGCGCGACGACAGTGCACCCAACCCCTGGGAATACTATCTGGTGTCTTTCTTCGGACGTCTGAACTATAACCTTATGGACCGTTACCTGCTGACTGCTACCCTGCGCCGCGACGGTTCGTCACGCTTCAGCAAGAACAACCGTTGGGGTATGTTCCCCTCCGTAGCTGTAGCATGGAGCATACTGAACGAAGACTTCATGGAAGGCACACGTAACGTGCTGTCCAACCTGAAGCTACGACTGGGTTACGGCGTGACCGGACAACAGGACATAGGCGACTACATGTACCTGCCCAAGTACGTGTTCAGCGACAACAACAACACCATGTACAACGGCACTTACCTGCTGAAACCCGACGGCTACAGCCCCGACCTGAAGTGGGAGGAGACACATACTTATAACATCGGTATAGACTACGGATTACTGAACAACCGCATCTACGGTAGCCTGGAACTCTACCTGAAAAAGACCAAAGGCCTGCTGAACGACGTGCCCGCACCTGCCGGAACGAACTTCACCAACCGCATCACCGCCAACGTAGGAGAAATGGAGAACAAGGGATTGGAGTTCAACATCAATGCCGTGCCCATACAGACCAAGGACTTCAGCTGGACCATAGGCTACAACATCACCTGGAACGACAGCAAAATCACCAAGCTGACCATGAGCGACGACCCCAACTACGAGGGCATCACCGCCGCCTCGGCCTCCTTCGGCACGGGCACACCGCTGTCCAAGCATCAGGTAGGCTCCACGCCCTACAACTTCTGGCTCTTCCAGCAGGTGTATGACGAGAACGGACGCCCCATTGAAGGCGCCCTGGTGGACCGCAACGGAGACGGCAACATCTCCGACGCCGACCGCTACTACACCAACAAGAGCCCCCTGGCCAAGGTGTACATGGGATTCAGCTCGCAATTCCAGTGGAAGAACTGGGACCTGGGATTCAACCTCCGCGCCAACATAGGCAACTATGCGTTCAACTCCAACTTCGCCACCAACTCCACCTACGACAACTACGGGGGACAGGCTTTCCTGAACAACTACAACAAGGATGCCGTGGAGTACAGTGGATATACCCATCAGAAGACCGTAGAAGGACAGCTCAGCGACCTCTATCTGGAGAACGCCTCGTTCCTGAAGATGGACAACATCACCATAGGCTACACCTTCGACAAGTTCTTCACCAGCAAAATATCGGGACGCATCAGCGCATCCGTGCAGAACGTGTTCACCATCACGAAGTACAGCGGACTGGATCCGGAAATCCCCGGTGTGGACGGCATAGACAACAACATATGGCCGCGTCCGCGTACATTCACATTAGGACTTAATCTTAACTTCTAAACTCTGACAACGTATAGACTATGAAACTGAAATATTTTACTTCATCCATACTGGCAGCCGGACTGCTTAGCGTGACCGGTTGCGTGAACGACCTTGACGTATTCCCGCTTGACCCCAATGTGCAGACCTCGAACGTGGCTTATGACTCGGCGGAAAGTTATACTCAGGCTCTGAACAAGATATATTCCGTATGGGCCTTGTCCGGACAAGACGGAGCTGGCTCGTCGGACATCAGCGGACTGGACGCCGGCGAGACCGTGCTGCTGCGCTGCTGGTACACCCTGCAGGAAACCACCAGTGACGAATGCAAGATAGCCTGGCCGGACGCCTACGTGGCCGGACTGAACCAGATGACCTGGGGAACCACCATCACCGCTCCCACGGAAGGCGCCTACCAGCGCGGCATGTATGTGGTGGCACTGGTGAACGAGTTCCTGAACAACATAGGCAATGCCCCCGAAGGCATCGACCAGGCACTGTATAGTGCCGAGGCACGCTTCTGCCGCGCCCTGGCCTACTACGCGCTAATGGATCTCTACGGACGGCCTCCCTTCATCACCGAGAGCAACTATTCGCTGGCTCCGTCGCAGATAGACCGCGCCGAACTGTTCGGATGGATAGAAGGAGAACTGCTGGCCATATATGACGCACTGCCCACGCAACCCGCCTACGGACATGCCGGAAAGGCTGCGGTAGACGCACTGCTGTCGCGCATGTACCTCAATGCCGAAGTCTACACCGGCACTCCGCGCTATGACGACTGCATCGCACGCTGCAACAACATCTTCATCATGGATTACTCACTGGCCAAGGACTACGCCGAACTCTTCATGGCCGACAACGGCGAAAACGCCCGCGTCAACAAGGAAATCATCTTCCCCATCGTAAACGATGGCATCTCCACACAAAGCTATGGCATAGGAGCCATCGTCCGTGGCTCGCGTGCCCAGGCCGAATCAAGCATAGAGACTTACGGATGCAGCCCCGGATGGGACGGATTCCGCTCCACAGGCAACCTGGTGCGCCTCTTTGACTTCGCCGGCACGGACGAGAGCGAGTGGACTGCAGACAACATCGTGGACAAGCGGGGCATATTCTACAGCAACGGACGCACCATAGACATCACCACCTCGGCACAGAGCACCTTCACCTCTGAAGGATGGGCCGTATACAAGTGGACCAACCTGAACAGCGACGGCACTCCCGGCAAGAACGCCGACTTTCCCGATGCCGACTTCCCGATGTTCCGTCTGGGTGAGATTTACCTGAACTATGCCGAAGCCGTGGCACGCGGAGGACAGGGAGGCAGCATGGCCACCGCCGTGCAGTACATCAACGAGCTGCGCCGACGCGGATACGGCGACCATAACCACGACATCAACGAGAGCTGGCTGACCGCCAACGCCAATATAGGCGGAACCAGCACCAGCGTGCAGTACGGCAACCTGCTGAACGAGCGCGGACGCGAGATGTACTTTGAGGCCGTGCGCCGCACGGACCTCATACGCTTCGGGCTCTTCACTTCCAGCTCCTACCTCTGGGCTGAAAAGGGAGGCATCATCACCGGAGTAGGCGTAGAAGACTACCGTAACCTCTTCCCCATATCGGTGAACGACATGAGCGTAAACGCCAACTTAGAGCAAAACGAGGGATACCGGTAAGAAAAGCGATGAGTGATTAGGAATGAACCATCAGGAAGGGGGATGAAAGGCAAGGTACCGGACTCCCCCCACTAATCACCAATCACCAAACACCAATCACTAATCATTAACTTAAAAGCATTATGAAAAATATACTGAAATACATTCCGGCACTGGGACTGGCACTGGCTTTCGGAGCATGCGAGAGCGACCTTGAAACCGTGACCTACTCGCCGGAGAACTCCAAGGCCGCCGTACTGAAGAGTGTGGACGCCGCCTACGTGCTCGATGCACAAAAGTCAGACCAGACCGTATTCACCCTGGAATGGAGCGAACCCGACATGGGCTACCAGGCCGCCGTGACCAACAACGTGGAAATAGACCTGAAAGGGAACAACTTTGCCACACCTGTGGTAGCCGCATCGCTGGGCAAAGGAGGAGAATATGCCTTCACACACAATGACCTGAACAACCTGCTCATGGGACTTCTGGAAGACCGTGGCATGGAGATTGCCGCCAACGACTTCGAGATACGCATAGCCTCGTCCATATCGGCATCGGCACAGACGCTCTACTCCAACACCGTGAGCACCAACATCACGCCCTTCGTGGGCGAACGCCAATATCCGCAGATATGGATAGTGGGCACCTACTGCAACTGGAACCACGGCCAAAGCCAATACCTCTTCTCGGCCAACGATGACGAAAACTATGCCGGCATGATATACTTTGACGGCAAGGCCGCCGACGGATGGAAGCTGACACCTGCGGGAAACTGGGACAACGGCGAGTGGGGAGCACCCGAAGCACCCGAGGCCGAAGCACCCAGCATGACCCTGCTGACCAGCGGAGGCGGCAACATCACTAACTACGCCCATAACAGCTATTATCTGGAGTTCAACGCCACGACGGCCGAACTGAAGATATCGCAGGCCTATGACTCCTGGGGAATAGTAGGCGGACACAATAACTGGGGAAGTGGCGACACGCCGATGACCCTGGGCAGCGAGACCGACCTGACCGGAGCCACCCAATACTTCCTCACCGCCACCATGGATATGGAGGCCGGAAACACATGGAAGATACGTCCGGACGAGAAGTGGGAGAACGACAAGGGCCCGGCCCAGGTGGAACTGGAAGGTGACGCTGCCGATAACGGCGATGGCAACTTCCGTGTGGACGACACCGGCAACTACACCATCAAGTGGTACTTCAACAAGGTGACGCAACGTGTGACCGTAACCAAGAACTGACCCTGTAAGACAGCAGGCACACCTGCCTGCAAGCACATAGAGAGAAAGGCCGTTCCGGAATTGCCTGGAACGGCCTTTCTCTTATCCCTGCCTGTCCGTTCACAACATGGAGCATACCGGACGGGGGTCAGCTGCAGACCCAATGGCACCAAGCTATGAACCCAATCACACCAAGCTATGAACCCAATCACACCAAGCTGCGGACCCAATCACACCAAGCTGCGGACCCAATGACACCGACCTGTGGAACCGTTCGCAGGAAACAGTTGTAAAGCAATAAGTTATGAAAAAAATCGGCTCTAGTTTAACAAGGCGTTGTAAAATGGCATATTAATTGCATATATCTTTTTAAAAGGAGGTTATCATGACATATAATGAAATATTGTCAGCCG
>CASFQC010000050.1 GCA_949296415.1 uncultured Bacteroides sp.
AGGCCTGTTGGTACATACCTTTGGAAAGTTGGCTATTGCTCTACTTACATTCGTCAATTTTTAATCTTTGAATCAGGATACCAACTCCTGATTCGCATTCGTAATACCTAATAATACAAAAATATAGGGCATGGTTCTTTCATTTCGCACCCTATGCGATGCGTCTTCCGGGGGGCATATGCGGGCTGCTTGCTGCGAGTCCGTGCACAGCTCCGTGTGGACGGTTCCGCAGCTTGGTGTGGACGGCTTCGCAGCACGGTGTGAATGGGTTCATAGCTTGGCTTCTGCACATGTGCTGTCTGGTTTCATCCGGCAGGCGTGTCATCTGAGGTGCGGAGGCGTGTGCCGCTTTATGTTTCTTGCTTTTTTTAACCAAATCTTTTATAAGATAAGGGGATGTTTGTGGCACAATTGTGTCATTCGGAGTGTCAGTGCGGAAATCCTGCAATCCACAATCCGGGTTTATGTTTAAAATAGTATCAAAATAGTTTGAAAATGTCTCATGCAACCATATTGAACTATTTTGGGCTAATAGGAACGGCTGTTTCTGTGTTAAATCCATATGTTTGCATACCAAGAAAATGAAATCAAATTTAATAAAGATTCAATTGCTTTAGTTAAAAACAAAGGACCTACGGTGCCAGGTGTAAAGCCGGGACAACGCAAATTGAACGAATATTTATAGTTAATGAACAGTATTTGCTATTATGGTAACGGAGAGACCTGTTTGGCTTACAATCTGTCACCCGTCATATTCGGACCGGTTCTTGCAACAACGTACTGATATCAATCTTTACTATATTATATATGTGTAAAAGAACGTTTGAATTTAACTGTATGTTTAATCTTAAAAATTATTGCTAATGGAGAAGCAAGAGTTTTTTTCTAAACGACGCATGTCTAAAGCGCATCGTCTGCTTCCTGCCGCAATTTTGTTGTGCCTGTTCTTGGGCGTGCCCGTCAGTGGCTATGCCGGCGAATCGCCTTCGCCGCAATCGGTGCAACAGGATAAGGTGACGGTGACAGGCGTGGTGAAAGACGCGAATGGTGAGCCGATTATCGGCGCCAATGTGGTGATTGTGGGTGCCACTTCCGACTTTAAGGGAGTGATAACCGACCTGGACGGTAACTTCAAGCTTGACGTGCCTGTGGGTGCCACGCTGCGTGTAAGCTTCATTGGATTCCAGCCCCAGGATTTTGTAATCAATAAGAGTGAGGCCCTGAACGTCATCCTCTCCGAAGACACCCAGATGTTGGGTGAGGTCGAAGTGGTGGCTTACGGTGTGCAGAAGAAGGTGTCTATCACGGGTGCCATTTCTTCATTGAAAGGCGACGATCTGTTGAAGACCCCTGCGGGTTCCATCAACAACATCCTTTCCGGTCAGGTCACAGGTATTTCGTCCGTGCAGTATTCGGGTGAGCCGGGTGCCGATGCGGCCGAGATTTATGTGCGTGGTATCGCTACCTGGAACGGTGCGGAACCGTTGATCCAGGTGGACGGCGTGGAACGCGACATGTCGCAGATAGACCCGAATGAAATTGAGAGTGTCACCGTGCTGAAGGACGCTTCGGCAACAGCCGTGTTCGGTGTGCGCGGTGCCAACGGTGTAATCCTTATTACCACCAAACGCGGTAAGGAGGGCAAGGCCAAGATATCGTTCTCCACTTCCGCCGGTGTGAATGTGCGTACCAAGCAGCTGGAGTTTGCCAATTCCTATCAGTACGCTGACTATTACAACATGATGATGACCAACGATGGGGCCGCTCCTACATTTTCCGAGGAACAGTTGGCTGCCTTCCGCGACCACACCAACCCCATCCTGTATCCGGACATTAACTGGATAGATTACTGTATGAACAAGGCGTCTTTCCAGTCGCAGCACAACGTCAACATCTCCGGCGGTACGGAAAAGATGCGTTACTTCGTTTCAGCCGGTATGTTTACCCAAAACGGTATGTTCAAGCAGCTGGGTGCCGATAATGACCCGAATTTTGACTATAAGCGTTACAACTATCGTGCGAACCTGGACTTTGACGTGTCGAAGACCACCCTCTTGTCGGTAAACATCGGTGGCCGCGTTGACACCAAGCGCACACCGGAATCGGGCGAGGACCAGAACCAGCTGTTCAGAAAGCTGTATTGGGCCGTGCCGTTTGCGGGTGCCGGTATCGTGGACGGAAAGCGCGTGGTGACCAATACGGACTATCTGCCGCTCCAGATGGTCGACGGTCTGGACTCCTATTATGGTAAGGGCTTCCGCCGTCTGACGACCAATACGCTGAACCTGGATTTGATACTTGACCAGAAACTGGACTTCATCACGAAAGGACTGTCCATGAAGATAAAGGGTTCTTATAACTCCAGTTACGGCACCACCAAGGTGGCCAGTTCTTCGAAAGCCACCTATACACCGGTCATAGACTCGAATGGTGCCATCTCTTTTCGCAAGAGCGGCAGCGACACGCAGACCAGCTATTCGGAAGGAAGTAGCAGCAAGGCCCGTGACTGGTACATGGAAGCGTCTCTGAACTATGCACGTTCGTTCGGCGACCACAACGTGACGGCTCTGGCTCTGTACAACCAGTCAAAAACGTTCTATCCTTCTTCCTATACCTATATTCCTACGGGTTATGTAGGTTTTGTGGGACGTATCACGTATGACTGGAAGACCCGTTATATGGCTGAGTTCAACGTGGGCTATAACGGTTCGGAGAATTTTGCCCCGGGTAACCGTTACGGCTTCTTCCCGGCCGGTTCGGTGGGATGGGTCCTCAGTGAGGAACCGTTCTTTGAACCGTTGAAGGAATACGTCAGCTATGTGAAGCTGCGTGCTTCTGTCGGTATGGTAGGTAATGACCAGTTTGGCGGCCAACGCTTCTGGTATCTGCCTAGCACGTACACGTATGGTTCGGGCGACGGCTATTATTTTGGCATAAATTCCTCCAACAAATCTCCGGGTGCATATGAAGGTGTACTGACCAATCCAGGTGCCAAATGGGAAACGGCGGTAAAACAAAACTATGGCCTTGATTTCACGATGTTTAAAGACCGGTTTAATGTGTCGGTGGACTATTTCGTGGAAAAACGTCATGACATTCTGAAAGAGCCAGACTATTTGCCGAGCATTTTAGGTATGAGTCTTCCTGCCATCAACGTGGGTGAGGTGAAGAATCACGGTTTCGAGATACAGGCCAAATGGCAGGAAACGGTGAACCAGGATTTCCGTTACTGGGCCAACTTCAACCTTTCATTTGCCCGAAATAAGATTGTGTACATGAACGAGGTCGCACAGAACGAGCCTTGGATGTATGAGACTGGACGCCCCATCCATTCCCGTTCCATGTACAAATTCTGGGGATTTTACGATGAGACCGCCGATGCCCGCTATGTGGAAGAGTTTGGCATACCTATCGCCAACCATGGCATCACCCTGCAGCCCGGTGATGCCGTATATGTGGACTTGAATAAGGACGGACAGTTGGACGGCGATGACGCGACACGCGACATAGGCTTTACCGATGTGCCGGAATATACGGCTGGTCTGAACTTGGGCTTTGCCTGGAAAGGCTTTGACTTCTCCATGCAGTGGACCGGAGCCTGGAACGTAGACCGTATGTTGTCCGAATTCCGTCGTCCGTTGGGTGACACGAACAGCAAGGCACTGTTGCTCTATCAGTACGAGAATACCTGGCGTTCGTCAGCCGATTCGTTCACGGCCAAGTTCCCGCGCGCATCCAACCAACATGCGGCAAACAACTATGCCGGTTCTGACCTTTACCTGATCAATGCCAGCTACCTGCGCCTGAAGAACGTGGAAATAGGCTATAACTTTGACTTCCCCTTCATGGATAAGATTGGAGTGAACAACTGCCGCCTGTATTTGAACGGATATAACCTCCTGACCTTTACAGGATTTGACTGGGGCGATCCCGAATCGCGCCAGAGCGACCGTCCGAACTACCCGCTGACGCGCGTGTTCAATATAGGTTTGAAACTTGACTTCTAAAATAATATAAGGAATTAAGCATATGAAACAATTAACGAAATGGATTATGACGGCATTTGTAGGCTCATCCGTATTCTTTGCCTCTTGTGTCGACGAAATAAAGTTCGGAGATAGTTTCTTGGAAAAGCCGCCTACGACGAACGACCTGACCCAGGACTCTATCTTTGGAAATGCCGACTATGCACGCGCCTTTTTGTGGAATGCGTATGACAAACTTTATTTTGGTCTGCCATTCAATTGGAATATGGTAGATGCCAAAATGAATACGGGCGTGTTTGAATGCCTTTCCGACTGCTACCACAGCCACAATTCGTGGGACGGACTGCAGCGCAAATATTATTCGGGAACCTACATTGCCTCAAATGAGGATGACAGCGACGACACCCGGTTCGGTTATACGAAAGAAGAGTGTTGGGAAGCCATCCGCCAGGCATGGATTTTCATAGAAAATGTGGACAGAGTGCCTAATATGGATACTGAAGAGAAAGAGCGGTTGAAAGGCGAGGCCAAATGTATTATCGCTTCCCGCTATTTTGACCTGTTCCGGCATTATGGCGGCCTGCCTCTGGTGAGGAACTCCTATGGTGTGGAGACTGAGTATGACATACCGAGAGGAACCATAGAGGAGACAGTGAATTATATGACAGGACTGCTGGACGAAGCGGCACCGGCCATGCCTTGGAGCTTGGGTGATGAGGATGCCAACTGGCAGGGACGCTTCACCAAAGCGGCCGCTATGGGTTTGAAGTGCAAGATTCTGCTGTTCGCAGCCAGTCCGCTGTTTAACGATGACCAGCCTTATTGCACGGAAGCTCCCCAAGATGCGGTGACCAACTTACAAGTATGGTATGGCAGCAAGCGTCAGGATGTATGGGACAACTGCTATCAGGCTTGCGTGGACTTCTTTGCCGAAAACGCAAAGAACGGAAATCCTTACAGCCTGGTACAAGCCAGTGGAACCACTTGCGCCGATTATCGCTCGGCATTCAATCGGGCTTACTTCTTGCGCGACCAGAATACCGAACTGCTCATTTCCACGCGTATCACCGGACGTTATGGTGGTGACTGGTGGCATTACTGGGGTACGGAAAACCGTTCGGAAGACGGCTGGCCCAACAACCGTGGCTACACTCCTACATTGGAATTTATGGAGATGTTCCCTATGGCTGACGGTACGCCGTTTGATGCCGATTACACTACAGGACGTGACCTGTTCTTTGAAGACAATGACCGCAACAAGCCTATCCGTGACCCGCGCCTCTATGAGACCATACTGGTGAACGGTGCCACTTGGGAAGGACGTTCGTGTGAATTGTGGGTAGGCGGACGTGACAACATCAACGACTCGCGTACAGAGACCAATGATACGGCTACAGGTTTCCGCCTGTATAAGTTCTGGAAAGAAGGCAAAGACAGCTTCAACGGCACTTATCTAGAATGGCCCTATCTGCGCCTGGCGGAAATCTATCTGATTTATGCTGAAGCCATCCTGCAGTCGGGCAAGGGAAGCAATGCCGATGCCATAGCCCAGCTGGATGAGGTGCGTAGCCGTGTGGGACTGTGCAGCTTGGCCGATGCCGTGCCTTCCGCATTGTCCAGCAAAGACGTGCTGCTGGAGGAGATATTGCGCGAGCGTGCCTGTGAACTGGGCTTTGAGGATGTACGTCTCTTTGATATGATCCGTTACAAACGCGCCGACTTGTTCCAGAAGAGACTGCATGGTTTGCGGATTTATCGTAACGATGGCGGTGGCGACACTCCCTGGAGCGGTGGCGATGGCAACCAGAGTCAATATCCGGATCTGCCTTCGGATTTCCGTTATGAAGTGTTCGAATTGTCGAACCCGACACGTGTGTGGTGGACCAATTTCAGCCCGAAGTGGTATCTTGCCGCTTTCCCGCCCTCTGAGGTGAATAAAGGATACGGACTGACTCAGAATCCGGGTTGGTAACCGACGGACAAACCCTTTAACAAGAAAAGTAACATGAAGAATAAAATAATAGCTTTAGCAATGTTGGCTTGCGTCTCGGTCAGTGGATGGGCGCAGGCGGAAGGCAGTGTGACCGGCAAAGTGGTTGACCGCCAAGGCAACCCGGTGGAAGGCGCATTGGTTTCTATTGAGGATGATTCGCAGACATTGACCACGACGGACCGTAATGGTGTGTTCACCATATCGGCACTGAAAGACGATATGCTGCGGATAGAGACCGGACGGGGAGATACGAAAGTACTGCCTGTAGGCGACAAGAAGAACCTGACTGTAGTGCTGGACTTTTCCAGCGAGAAGGTCAATTATGGTTTTGGACTGAATCAGACGAACGCGGAGAGTACGGGCGCCGTATCTACCGTATATGCCGACCAGATAGACAACAGGTCGACATTCAATGTGGGTAACGCCCTGTATGGCAATGTGACCGGACTCTACACCATGCAGAAGACCGGTGACGTGTGGGAGCAGATCTCATCCATGGCCATCCGAGGCCAGCACACATTGAGCAATTCGGGTATCCTTCTGATTGTGGACGGACTGGAGCGCGACAATGCGTATCAGGCGCTGAACTACATCTCCCCGGAAGAGGTGGAGTCGGTCAGCATCTTGCGCGATGCGGCCGCTGTGGCTCTCTACGGTTTCCGTGGAGCCAATGGCGTGGTGAACATTGTGACGAAACGCGGTAAATACAATAGCCGTGAAATCAACTTCTCTTATGACCATGGCTTCAACTATCAGAACAGTCTGCCCGAGATGGCCGATGCCTACACCTATGCGCTGGCCATGAACGAGGCTTTGGCCAATGACGGCAGGGCTGCCCGTTACTCGCAGAATGAGTTGGATGCCTTCCGTACAGGCAAGTATCCTTACCTCTATCCGAATGTGAACTGGATGGACGAAGTGTTCCGCGACCGGGGAACGACGGACATCGCCACGCTGACATTCCGTGGCGGCGCGAACAAGGTGCGCTACTTTACGATGCTGAACCTGCAGAACAACCGTGGCTTCATAAAGAACGCCAACGCCAATGAAGGCTATTCCACGCAGGCCAAGTACTCGCGCTTCAACTTCCGTTCGAATCTGGATATCGACCTGACTTCCACCACGAAATTCCAGGCCAATATTTCCGGTGTGCTGAACGAGTTCAGCCGTCCGAGCTCAGCAGGTGACAACCTGATAGGCAAACTCTATTCTGTTCCGTCCGCAGCTTTCCCCATCCGTACCGAAAGCGGACTCTGGGGCGGCAACAGCACCTGGAGCGGAGACTACAACCCGGTTTATCTGGCGCAAGGTCATGGCTATACCAAAGGACATACCCGTGCCCTGTATGCCGACATGACGCTGCGTCAGGACCTGTCACTGATAACCAAAGGTCTGGGTGCCTCCATGCGCATAGGCTATGACAACCTGGCTTCCTATTGGGAAGACCATCGCGTCAACGCACGTTACGGCATGCAGACCGTAACCAGCTGGGAGAACGGCGAGCCCGCCACCATCAGCGAGACGGTAGGCGGTACGGTAGGCCCGAACAGCAATTCTTATCTGGACTGGCAGTACCGTTCGTTCAACTATCAGCTGAACGTAGACTGGACACGCCGCTTCGGCTTGCACGACATTTATACCATGTTGCTGTACACCTATAAGTTTGACGACCGGAACGGAACGAACGTGACGCAATATACGCAGAACTTGGGATGGTACACCCATTACGGATACAAGAACCGTTACTTTGCCGACTTCACGCTGATGTTCTCCGCTTCCAACTGGCTGGATCCGAACAGCCGCTGGAAACCGGCTCCTACGTTAGGCCTTTCCTGGGTGATTACCCAAGAGGACTTCATGAAGAACCAGGATATCATTGACTTCATGAAACTCCGTGCTTCTTTCGGCATCATCAATACAGACAATACGCCCTACAGCGGCTATTGGTACACCACCATGGCGGGAGGCGGCACCTATCCGGTACAGAATTCCGGTGACGGATACAACAACGGTGACGGCGGTTGGGCCGAAGGACGTCTGCCTTCTCTGAACGGCACGCTGGAAAAAGCCTATAAGTACAATCTGGGCTTGGACATGTCGCTCCTGAAAGGACTGGTGTTCACCATAGACGGGTTCTATGAGAGACGTTCCGACATCTGGGTGGCATCCGACGGACAAGTCTCCTCCGTACTGGGTATCGGCAGCTCTTACCGCAATGCCGGTAAGGTGGACAGCTGGGGTACGGAACTGGGTCTGGACTATTCGAAGCAGATAGGCGACTTCAAACTTCGTCTGGGCGGAACGTATTCGTTCAACCGCAGCAAGATTGTCGAGCAGCTGGAAGAGCCGCGCGCTTATGAATACCTGGAGTCTACAGGACGCCCGCTCGGACAGCAGTGGGGATTGCAGGCCATAGGCCACTTTGTAGACCAGGCCGACATAGACAACAGTGTGCCCCAGCAATTCGGTCCGGTGAAACCCGGCGACCTGAAGTATAAGGACGTGAACAACGACGGCGTGGTCAATGCCAACGATATGGTTCCGATGGGATACAGCACTTCCTGGCCGGAAATCTATTACGGGTTCAATCTGGGTCTGGAATGGAAAGGACTGGGATTCAACGCTTACTTCCAGGGCGTGGCCAATTACAGCGCATGGCTCACTTCGAGCATCTACCGTCCGCTGGTGAACAACACTTCCATATCGCAATACGCATGGGAGAACCGCTGGACACCCGAAAATCCTACGGCACGCTTCCCGCGCCTGACCACGGAAACGGTGCAGAACAACACCCAGAACAGTTCCGTATGGCTGCAGGACCGCTCGTTCCTGAAACTGCGCAATTGCGAGGTATATTACAAGCTGCCTGAAACATGGTTAGAGAAAATCAAGCTGAAAACCGCCAAGGTGTACGTGAGAGGCACCGACCTGTTCAGCATAGACAATATTGATGTGACAGATCCTGAAGCCATAGGCGATGTATGGCCTACAACCCGCTCGATACATGTGGGGCTGTCTGTCGGCATCTGATACTAACGAAATAAAAAGAAGATTTTGAATATGAAACTGAAAAATATATGCATCGGAGCTTTTTGTGCGGCAGCCTTGGCCGGATGTGCCGACAAAATGGACTATCATGAATATACGACGTATGGCCCGGATCATGTATTTACCAATTTTGGTTATACGGCCGGATTTGTGAACAACATATATTCGTATCTGGACTATGACTTCCCGAGCACCACATCACTTGCCTCGGCTTGCGATGAGGCCGAGATGGCATTGACCTACTCGGATGTGCTGGACTATACCAACGGTAACTGGACTCCGTTGAATCCGAAGTCGCAATGGGGATATTATACGCCGATCCGTGCCGTCAATTATTTCCTGGCCAACGCACGCGGTCTGACTTTCGAGGACAACCGTTATGACTTGGACTACGAGGAGCAGATGAACCGTTACCGCCGCTATCAGTACGAGGTGCGTCTCTTGCGCGCTTATTATTACTTCCTGCTGGTACGCGCTTATGGCGACATTCCCTTTACTACGGAAGTGCTGACCGAGGAAGAGGCCAACAGCCTGACCCGTACGCCGGCTTCGGAAGTGTTCGACTTCATTGTTTCCGAGTGTAACAGCGTGGCCGAGATGCTTCCTGTAGACTATGCCGACTTGGAAAATGACGCGGCAGCCACCGCACCTGAAAGCGGACGTGTGACACGCGGCATGGCACTGGCACTGAAAGCACGCACGCTGCTCTATAGGGCCAGCAAACTGTTCAACGAACAGGAGGACGCCTCCCTCTATCATGAAGCTGCGGTAGCCAATCTGGACGTAATCAATTATTGCAATGAGAACGGCATCGTACTGGGCAACTACAGCGACTTGTGGGGAGTGAACAACTGGAACGCTTCGGAAATGATTTTTGTCCGCCGCTACGGCAATACGGATTCTCCCGAGCGCACGAACTATCCTATAGGTCTGGAGAATGCCACAAGCGGCAACTGTCCTACACAGACATTGGTCGATGCCTATGAAATGCAGGACGGCAGCGAGGTGAACCCCAACAATCCGTATGAGGGACGTGACCCGCGCTTTGCCATGACCATTGCCTATAACGGTGATGAGTGGCCCAACTCGAACACCACTCCGCTGGAAACCTATGTCGGTGGCCGCAATGGCTCTCCCACGCCTTATGCCACGCCGACCGGATACTATCTGAAGAAGTATCTGGACGGAACCATTGACATCAGCGCAAGCTCCAGTTCGGGTGGCACACGCCACAGCTGGATTACGTTCCGTCTGGGAGAATTCCTACTGAACTATGCGGAAGCCACTTTCAAATACTTAGGCTCGGCCGATGCCACTTCCGATGAGCTGCCTATCAGCGCCCGTGAGGCGGTGAACAGGATACGCCAGCGTTCGGACGTAAACATGCCGGAGTTTCCCGAAGGTATGAGCAACACCGAATTCTGGGAACGCTACAAGAAGGAACGCATGGTGGAACTGGCTTTCGAAGGCCACCGTTTCTGGGATGTGCGCCGCTGGAAAGAAGGCGGATTCGACCATCTGGACCGCATGGTCATTACGAAGAACGACAACGGGACTTATACGTACACCGTACAGCGTAAAGACCTGGTATGGGATGACTGCATGTACTTCTATCCGATACCCGACAGTGAGATCCGTAAGAACCCCAATCTGACACAGAACCCGGGTTGGAACGAGTTTAACCATTAAAAAACAGAATACGTATGAAGCTGAAATATTATTTGATTGCAGCCGCCCTTTGTGCAGGCATGGCCGGTTGCGATGATAAGATAGAGACCTATGAGACGGAAGGTGTGACGGGCGCACCCGTGGCCATCGCGGCTTCGTCTGTCACATCGGAAGCTTTGCCGGGACAAATCAGGCTGATGTGGCCTGCCCCGGCGGAGAATGCCTATGAGTATCTTCAGATAAGGTACAACGACCCGCTGACTAAAGAGGAGGTATGCCTGATTGCCTCCAACCATGCCACGGAAATGCTGATAGACGACACACGTGCCCGCTTTGGCGACTACACGTTCGCTTTCCAGACATTCAACGTGAACGGTCAGGGAAGCACCGTAACCGAAGTGAAGGCCCAGTCGGGACCCGCACCTTCCACAGAAGTGCGTACGGAGGTAATCCTGTCCGGTGACCAGCTGAGCACCGACTGCCAGGAGCCTACGGAAGGACCGGTGGCCAATCTGGTAAACAACAACTACAACGACTTCTTCCATGCCAGATGGAGCTCGCCGCAGGTGCCCATGCCCCATTATGTGCAGATAGATTTCAAGGAGGAACATCAGAACTTCACCTTGGAATGGTGGGACCGTATTGTGGGCAATCGCGACGGATTCCCCACCAAGGTAGAGTTAAGGGTAAGCCAGGATGCCCCTGAAGACACGGAAGACTGGGATCTGGTGGATACGTTGGAAGGCATACCGGCTTCATCGGGTGCGCATGTCACCACGGACACCTATATGCTGGACACTCCATTCCGTTACTTAAGAGTGAATGTGCTGGAAGCCACAGAAGGAAGCAAATATTTCCATATGGCCGAGCTCAAGTTCTATGACGTGGAGATATATGACCCGGAAACGGCACCTTTGGAATAACCTAATTAAAGAAAAGAGTGTATGAAAAATAAATGGAAACTTTTTGCAACTCTTCCGGTTGTAAGCGTAATGGTCATGATGGGCTGTTACGATGATATTGACCTGACCTATAAAGGAAATATCGATTTGAATCAATTGGGTTTGAAACAGGCTGTGGATATCTGGGACGGCATGCAGTGCAATGTAGTTACTGATTTGGAACAGCCGAGTGACGCAAATGAGGATATTGAGACTTTTGTCTATAACTTCAGTATGTCTCTTTATCAGAACCGGACAGCCGGACAGGACGTTACGGCAGACCTGATTGTCGATGTGGATTCGTTGAACAAGGCGATAGCCAATGTTGGGACGTCCTCCGCCTACAGTGTGTACGAAGGGGCGGAATTGCTTCCGACCGAGTTTTACACGCTTGCAGGAGAGGAGCTGGTTCTCAGAGCCGGTACAACGGAGTCTGACGATGTGGAGCTGAATGTGTCTTGTGAGGATTTGGTGGATTTCGTTCAGAATGAGCGTCAAGAAAACGTGAACTTCGTGTTGCCTGTGAGCATCACCAATTCCACATCCTATGCCATCAACGCCAAGACCAGCACCATTATGTTCTTCTTCAATGTGACGTATGTGGAGCCGCCCAAGGAAGAAGAGGGCGATCCTTTTGCCGCCGATACCGAAGGTGTGGCCGACGGACATACCTTGGACAACGGCTTGGTGCTGAAGTTCCACGATGAGTTCAACGGGACAGGCAAGCCCGATGCCAGCGTATGGCGTTTTGAAGAAGGGTTTGTACGCAACGAAGAACTGCAGTGGTATACTGACCGCAATGCGGAGATGGACGGACAAGGTGCTTTGGTGTTCACCGGCAAGGCCGAACGGGTACAGAACCCCAATTACGATGCGAGCAGCAGTGACTGGAAACTGAACCGCCAGTATGCCGAGTACACATCGAGCAGCATTGTGAGCAGTTACCGCTTCCGCAAGGGCACCATGATAGTGCGTGCCAAGATTCCGGCAGTGGACGGCGCATGGCCTGCCATATGGACTACCGGAACCAGCGATGAAGGCTATACTTGGCAATGGCCATTTGGTGGCGAGATAGATTTGCTGGAGTATTATCTGGTAGGCGGAGTGCCCAGCATTCACGCCAACGCCTGCTGGGGAGGCAATTCACGTTATGATGCCGTGTGGGATTCGTACAACCGTCCGTTGGCTCAGTTTACGGCTGATGATCCCGAATGGGCAGACAAGTACCACATTTGGCGCATGGACTGGACTGACGATACCATAGAGCTGTATCTGGACGGCGAACTAATGAACACCATTGATCTGAATAACACCACGAACGGCGATGGAAACGGATTTGCTGACCCATGGTGGTATGGCGCATGGCGTAATCCGTTTAGGGATGAAGGCAATGAAGGCTCCAATTTCGGCCAGCAGATTTTCCTGAATCTGGCCATGGGCGGAAACGGCGGTGACCCCGCAGGTAACGTTCCGATGCAGTATTATGTGGATTACGTGCGTGTATATCAGTAATGATTGTGATATAGAGAAGTATTAGTGTGATTTGTCCCGGTTGTCGGCCATGGTGCGGCAGCCGGGATTTTTTGTTGGTGACACCCGTGTGCATTCAAATATCTCATTCTATTATCGGATTTTATGATAAAATAGAGGCTGGTGTTCTTATTATTCCTATCTTTGTACTCATATAATGGCTTCTCTTATTCTGATGGAATAGTGTAAAGTTCCCGCTTATAGGAAGATGCGGGAGCCTGTCTGGTCGGTAACGGGAGTAGCTGTAATGATTAATAATTGGAAATATGGGATTTTTTAGTTTTTTTTCTAAGGAGAAAAAAGAAACCTTGGACAAAGGTTTGTCCAAAACCAAGGAAAGTGTATTCGGGAAGATTGCCCGTGCCATAGCAGGCAAGTCAAAGGTGGACGATGAGGTACTTGACAATCTGGAAGAGGTTCTTATCACCTCTGATGTGGGAGTGGAGACCACGCTGAAAATCATCAAACGCATAGAGAAGAGGGTGAGTGAAGACAAATATATGAATGCCAACGAGCTGAACACTATTCTGCGCGATGAGATAGCCGCATTGCTTACGGAGAACAAGAGCGATGATGTGGACGATTTTGAGGCTCCGCTCAGCCATAAACCTTACGTCATCATGGTGGTGGGAGTGAATGGGGTAGGCAAGACTACCACCATAGGCAAGCTGGCTTACCAGTTCAAGAAGGCGGGCAAGTCTGTCTATCTGGGTGCAGCCGACACGTTCCGTGCCGCAGCCGTGGAGCAGCTGGTCATTTGGAGTGATAGGGTAGGTGTTCCGGTGGTGAAGCAGAAGATGGGGGCTGACCCTGCCTCGGTAGCTTATGACACGCTCAGCTCGGCCGTGGCCAACGGAGCCGATGTGGTGATTATAGACACTGCCGGACGTCTGCACAACAAGGTGGGACTGATGAACGAACTGACCAAGATAAAGAATGTGATGAAAAAAGTGGTGCCTACCGCTCCGGATGAGGTGTTGTTGGTGCTTGACGGCTCTACGGGGCAGAACGCTTTCGAGCAGGCCAGACAGTTCACACTGGCTACAGAGGTCAACGCATTGGCCGTCACCAAACTGGACGGTACAGCCAAAGGTGGTGTGGTCATCGGCATATCCGACCAGTTCAAGATACCTGTGAAGTATATCGGATTGGGAGAAGGTATGGAAGACTTGCAGATATTCCGTAAAAAAGAGTTTGTGGAGTCATTATTCGGCGGAAACGGGAAATAGAGCATGAGGAAAAACACCATAGATGTCATAACTTTGGGATGTTCCAAGAACCTGGTCGACTCGGAGCGCCTGATGCGCCAGCTGGAACAAGCCGGATATGTTGTCCGCCATGATCCGGTGCGTCCTTGTGGCGAGATAGCCGTCATCAATACCTGCGGTTTCATAGGCGATGCCAAAGAAGAGTCGGTAAACATGATTCTGGAGTTTGCCCAGGCAAAGGAGGAAGGCCGTTTGCGGAAGCTTTATGTCATGGGTTGCCTGTCGCAGCGTTACTTCAAGGAACTTTCCATCGAGATTCCCCAAGTGGACAAGTTCTACGGAAAATTCGACTGGACAGGGCTGTTGTCCGATTTGGGCAAGCCCTATGACGACAGCATAAGCTGTGAACGCATACTCACCACTCCGCGTCATTATGCTTACCTGAAAATCTCTGAGGGGTGCGACCGCAAGTGTTCTTATTGTGCCATACCTGTCATTACGGGCCGTCACGTGTCCCGTCCTATGGAAGAGATACTGGACGAGGTCCGCTATCTGGTGGAACAGGGCGTTAAGGAATTTCAGGTCATAGCCCAAGAACTGACCTATTATGGCGTGGACCTTTACCATACCCAGCGCTTGCCCGAGCTGGTGGAGCGTATGGCCGACATTCCCGGTGTGGAATGGATAAGGCTGCATTATGCTTATCCTGCCCATTTCCCGTGGGAATTGCTCAGGGTGATGCGCGAGCGTCCTAACGTCTGCAAGTATATGGACATAGCCCTGCAACACATATCAGACCATATGCTGGGACTGATGCGGCGTCATGTCACTAAGGCGGAGACCGTTGAACTGATACGCCGGTTCCGTGAGGAAGTTCCCGGCATTTGTCTCCGTACCACCCTTATGGTGGGTTTCCCGGACGAGACTGAGGAAGACTTCAGCGAACTGGAAGAGTTTGTCCGCGACACCCGTTTCGACCGTATGGGAGCTTTTGCCTATTCTCATGAAGAGGGTACCTATGCGGCCAGGCACTTTCAGGACAATGTGCCCGAAACCGTCAAACAGTCGCGTCTTGACCGCATAATGGAACTGCAGAAAGACATTTCCTCGCAGCTCAGCGCGGTCAAGGTGGGACGTACTTTCCGTGTGATTGTGGACCGTACGGAGGGCGATTATTATATAGGTCGGACAGAATCTGATTCACCAGAGGTCGATCCGGAAGTTCTTATCCCCCGTAGGGAACGCCGTCTGTTTGCCGGACACTTTTATCCGGTGAAGATAACGGGTGCTGATGAGTATGACCTTTACGGAAGTGTGGCTGAAGGGTGAGAGCTTGTCCGGACTTAGAGCCTGTTTAATTTTTCCTTTTTAAGATTCTTATTCTGTCTGTTTTGAGCTTTTTCCGGTTTTCCCCCGCTCCCCTTCGGCACGTAGCCCGCTACGCTTCTTATGACAACGGGGAAATATTCTCGGAAAAACAACTCAAAACAGTACTGAGCAAAATTTGAACAGACTCTTACAGGTTCTGGTTCCTGTGTCAGACGACAGCCTTCTTGAAACCGGCCGGATACGGGGTCTCGAAATGCATTTGCAAGCCAGTAACAGGGTGGTAAAAGCAGAGCTTGAAAGCATGCAGGGCCAGGCGGTGTAAGGGATTCAGTCCTTCCTGTCCATAACGTCCGTCACCTGCGACAGGATGTCCGAGGTCCTGCATATGCACACGTATCTGGTTCTTACGTCCCGTTTCCAGTCGCAATTCCACTAATGACAGTCCGTTTGCCCTTCTTATGGTGCGATAATGTGTTATGGCTTTCTGTCCTCCGTCATCTACAGGGCTTGAATGGACATACAGCGTACGGTCTGTAAGCCAGGACACGACGGTACCTTCGTCTTTTTCCATCTCACCGGCCACAACCGCCACATATCTTCGGTCGAACACAATGTCGTGCCAATTGTCGCGTAATATGTGCTGCGTCTTTTCATCTTTGGCAAACATCATCAATCCCGACGTGTCGCGGTCAAGACGGTGGACTATATACACTCTCTTGTCCGGCCCGTTGCGGCGCATGTATTCATTCAATATGGAATATGCCGTACGTTCCTTTTGCCGTTCGGTATTGACGGACAGCAGACCCGGCATCTTTTCTATGACAATAAGATGCGCGTCTTCATAAACTATCTTCAGCAGGCGGTTATGAAACGCTTTTTTCCCTCTTTCGCGGCTCACCTGCACTTTCATTCCTGGTTCCAACGGATAATCCTGTCGGGTGACCGGGCGGCCGTTGACGTAGACAGCCTGTTTGGACAAAAATGATTTCAGCTTGGTGCGGCTGGCTTGGGGCATCACGGTAGAAAGGTATTGCATAAGTGTCATGGACTCTTTTACCTTATAATCGGTAAACTTGTCCTGCGCCTTGTCTGCATAGTGGTTTTTGTATCTGTCGGACATATGGCAAAGGTTATCGTTTTTTTTCCAACAAGACCACATTCTCCACATGCTGGGTATGCGGAAACATATCTACCGGCTGTACGGCAGACACTTTATATGCCGCATCAAGCATCTGCAAGTCTCTGGCTTGGGTCGCCGGATTGCAGCTTACGTAAACTATACGCGGAGCCTGTGTTTCGAGAATGACTTTCACAACATCGGGATGCATGCCCGCACGTGGAGGGTCGGTTATTATCACATCGGGACGCCCATGCCGGTCAATGAAGGCCGGAGTCAGTATATCTTTCATGTCTCCGGCAAAGAACAGGGTGTTTTCTATGCCATTGAAGTCGGAGTTCATTTTGGCGTCTTCTATGGCTTCGGGTACATATTCTATGCCAATGACTTTTGCTGCTTGCCGTGCTACGAAATTGGCTATGGTACCTGTACCCGTATAAAGATCATATACCAGTTCTTTGCCTGTGAGAGAAGCAAAATCGCGTACTACATTATAAAGATGATATGCTTGCGCGGAATTGGTCTGATAGAAAGACTTGGCTCCTACCTTGAAACGCAGGCCTTCCATTTCTTCTATGATGTGGTCTTCCCCTTTATAAACGTGTACGTCAAGATCTGTGATGCTATCGTTGCACTTATTATTTATAATGTAGAGCAAAGACGTGATTTCGGGGAATGAGTCTGCCACATATTTCAGCAAATCATAGAAAAGTTCCATTTCTGCCTCACTGTTTATACGGCACACCAGAATGACCATTAATTGTCCGACTGACGAGTTCCTTACAATGAGATTGCGTAACATGCCCTCATGGGTCCTCAGATTGGCAAAGGTATAGTCATGTGCATAAGCATAATCGCGTACCGCGTTGCGTATCCGGTCGGATATCCCGTCTTGTAACCAACATTCGTCTATGGCCAGTACCTTGTCAAAGGCATTGGGAATATGGAATCCCACAGCATTCATCTGCTCGTATTTCACGTCACGGCTTATTTCATCCGGAGTAAGCCATCGCTTGTTTGAGAATGTATATTCCAATTTGTTTCTATAGCGGATGGTATTTTCCGATCCTATGATGGGACTGATTTCCGGGAGAGAGACTTTGCCTATCCGTGTAAGGTTGTCGTACACTTGCTTTTGCTTATATTTCAGTTGTTCCGTATAAGGCAGAATCTGCCATTTGCATCCCCCGCATATACCATAATGTTTGCAAAAGGGTTTTTCCCTCAGTGGGGAATAGCGGTGAAACTTTACGGCTTCGGCTTCGGCATAGTGGTGCTTCTTACGTTTTAGCTGCAGGTCTGCCACATCACCCGGGACCACATAAGGTACGAATATCACCAGTTCGTCCACTCTGGCCAAAGCTTTGCCCTCGGCCGCTATGTCTGTAATTTCAACGGATTCCAACAAAGGAAGTTCTTTCTTTTTTCTACCCACGTTACTATAATGATTTATGCAGAATGCAAGCCATAAAACCGATGGAATGACCTGATGTCTGATATGCAATGACGTGCATCCTTGCCCTTAAATAAAGTAAATATGGTGCAAAAGTAATTGTTTCCATGTTCAAACATGTGTTTCAAAACATTTTTTCTGCATTTTGCATTCGGAAAAAGGCTTTGTGAGGGAAAAAAGCGTTCGAAAAAGTTTTATTTCTTATAAAAACTCATTAGCTTTGCCCACAGATCAATTTTATTAATCTTCAATCAAGAACCTTAATTTATTATCAATGGACAAGAAAAGAGTCTATACTTTTGGTAACGGTCAGGCCGAAGGACGGGCTGACATGAGAAACTTACTTGGTGGCAAGGGTGCTAATCTTGCCGAGATGAACCTTATCGGAGTGCCTGTTCCTCCGGGATTCACTATCACCACCGAAGTTTGTACGGAATATTATGAAATGGGGCAAGACAAGGTCGTTTCCTTGCTCAAAGATGAAGTGGAAAAGGCTATCGCTCATGTGGAGACGCTGATGCGTTCCCGGTTTGGTGACGTAGACAATCCGTTGCTGGTGTCTGTACGTTCGGGTGCCCGTGCCTCAATGCCCGGTATGATGGACACTATTCTGAATCTGGGGCTGAATGATGAGGTGGTGGAAGGGCTGTCGCGCAAGACAAACAATCCCCGTTTCGCATGGGACTCATATCGCCGGTTCGTGCAGATGTACGGTGATGTGGTATTGGGAATGAAGCCCACAAACAAGGACGACATTGATCCATTTGAAGCCATCATCGAAGCGGTAAAACACCGGAAGGGAGTGCGCTTGGACAATGAATTGGAAGTGGACGACCTGAAAGAACTTGTCAGCCGTTTCAAAGAAGCCGTCAAAGAAAGGACAGGACAAGATTTTCCTACTTCCGCTTATGAACAATTGTGGGGAGCCATCTGTGCTGTGTTCAACTCTTGGATGAACGAGCGCGCCATCCTGTATCGCAAAATGGAAGGAATACCGGATGAATGGGGAACAGCTGTAAGTGTACAAGCCATGGTGTTCGGCAATATGGGAGATACGTCGGCAACAGGAGTATGCTTCAGTCGTGATGCCGCTACGGGCGAAGATTTGTTCAATGGTGAATATCTCATCAATGCACAAGGTGAAGATGTAGTGGCAGGCATACGTACGCCACAGCAGATAACAAAAATCGGTTCACAGCGTTGGGCTCAATTGGCCGGGGTGAGTGAAGACGAACGTGTGCAGAAGTATCCATCTATGGAAGAGGCCATGCCTGAAATATATAAAGAGCTGGATGCCTTGCAAACCAAGTTGGAGAACCATTACCGCGATATGCAGGACATGGAATTTACTGTACAGGAAGGCAAATTATGGTTTTTGCAGACACGTAACGGAAAACGTACGGGGGCGGCTATGGTGAAAATAGCCATGGACCTGCTCCGTCAAGGCATGATAGACGAGAAAACGGCCATTATGCGATGTGAACCCAACAAATTGGACGAACTCCTTCATCCTGTATTTGACAAGGAAGCCCTTAAACGCGCTAAAGTACTTACGCGTGGCTTGCCTGCATCACCTGGAGCTGCCTGTGGACAGATTGTATTCTTTGCCGACGATGCCGCATCCTGGCGAGCTGCAGGCAAACGTGTGGTTATGGTGCGTATAGAGACCTCACCCGAGGATCTGGCGGGAATGACTGTGGCCGAAGGCATACTTACCGCACGAGGTGGAATGACCTCACATGCGGCTGTCGTAGCACGTGGAATGGGCAAGTGCTGCGTATCGGGAGCGGGCGCGTTGAACATTGATTATAAGGCGCGTACTGTAGAAATAGAGGGCATCACACTGAAAGAAGGAGACTTCATATCACTGAACGGAAGTACTGGCGAAGTATATAATGGCAAAGTGGAGACAAAAGCTGCTGAATTGTCCGGTGACTTTGCCGAACTCATGAAACTGGCCGACAAATATACTCGTCTTCAGGTACGTACCAATGCTGACACACCACATGATGCCGAAGTGGCACGTAAGTTCGGAGCTGTAGGTATAGGCTTGTGCAGGACGGAGCATATGTTTTTTGAGGGAGAAAAGATAAAGGCCATGCGTGAGATGATTCTGGCCGAAGATGCAGAAGGACGCCGTAAGGCTTTGGATAAAATCCGTCCATACCAACAGGCAGACTTTAAAGGCATATTTAAGGTAATGGAAGGCTTGCCTGTAACGGTACGTCTGCTTGACCCGCCTTTGCACGAGTTCGTACCTCACGACTTGAAAGGACAGCAAGAAATGGCTGAAGCGATGGGTGTGAACTTGCAATATATCCAACAACGTGTGGAAGCCTTGTGTGAGCATAATCCCATGTTGGGACATCGTGGATGCCGGTTGGGCAACACTTATCCGGAAATAACCCAGATGCAGACCAGAGCTATATTGGGAGCGGCTCTTGAGTTGAAGAAGGAAGGCATTGAAACCCATCCGGAAATTATGGTACCGCTTACTGGCATAGTATATGAATTCAAACAACAGGAAGATATCATACGTGCTGAAGCTGCAAGACTTTTCGAAGAAATGGGCGACAGCATAGACTTTAAAGTAGGTACTATGATTGAAATCCCGCGTGCAGCCCTCACTGCCGACCGTATAGCTTCGTCGGCAGAGTTCTTCTCTTTTGGAACTAACGATCTTACCCAGATGACTTTCGGCTACTCTCGCGATGACATCGCTTCTTTCCTGCCCATTTATCTGGAGAAGAAAATTCTGAAAGTAGACCCCTTCCAAGTACTTGATCAGAATGGCGTAGGACAACTCATACGTATGGCTACAGAAAAAGGCCGTGCTGTGAGACCTGACTTGAAATGTGGAATATGTGGAGAACATGGCGGAGAACCTTCTTCCGTGAAATTCTGCCACAAAGTAGGGTTGAATTACGTAAGTTGTTCTCCATTCCGCGTACCTATAGCACGACTTGCAGCGGCGCAGGCTGCTGTCGAGGATACTCTCTAAGATTAGAAGCCCTCAGACAGAATAGCAATTAAGATTTGTATCAGGCTGTAATCTACCGATTTACAC
>CASFQC010000051.1 GCA_949296415.1 uncultured Bacteroides sp.
ACGTCATGGAGTATGCCGAAGGCACTTCATTGAAGCAGCAGGTGGATGAGAAGGGACCTCTGCCCGAAGCCCGTGCAGTGGGTTACATCCGCCAGGTGGCCGGTGCATTGCGCTACCTTCACGGCCAGCGCATCTGCCACTTGGACATCAAACCGGCCAATATCCTGACTAAGGCCAACGGCGAGGCCGTGCTGGCCGACTTCGGGCTGGCCAAGCAATACGATGAGGCGGGCGGGGAGACCTCCACCACGCCTGTGGGACGGAGTAAGGGGTTTGCTCCGCCCGAACAATACCGGACGGGCGGCGTGAAATCATTCTCCCCTGAGACGGATATCTATGCCCTGGGAGCTACACTCTATTTCCTGCTGACGGGGAAGACTCCGCCCGAAGCGGTACTTCTGAACGAAGAAAGTCTGGATGTCAGCTTGCTTTCGCCCCGCATGGCAAAAGCGGTGCAGGCGGCCATGCAGCTCCGTAGAGCGGACAGAGCCACACTGGATGCTTTCGAGAAGCTGATAGGAGGTGAGGAAAAGGAGAAGGATCAGGATGATACAGACGTTGTGGCAGATGTAGTGAAAAAGCCGGAACCCAAACCGGAACCAGACCCTGTTCCCAAGCCTGTCGGGCAGACATCCTGGCGGAAAGCCCGTCCATATCTGTTGGGGCTGGGTGGCGTACTGTTGTTGTGTCTGGGCATTCTTTGGGGTGTGAGGCTTTCTGGTGGAAATTCTTCGGAGGCTACGGAGGGAGGATTGACACCTCAGCAAAGGGACTCCATGGCTATTGCGGACTCCATAGCTAAGTTGGAATCATTGGCTAATGCTTCTGTCCAGGCAGAGAGCATTTCTAATGAAGCTATTTCTGCAATTGGCAATGAAAGTTCTGCTAAGATTACTGTTTCAAATCCTGTTAAGAATAGCTCGTCCGGTTCTGTACCTGAGCGTAAGCAGGAAGAGGAGCTGACACCTCAACAGATGTTTGCCAAAGGGCTTGAATACGATAATAAGGAGGATTATTCCGAGGCCGTGAAGTGGTACTGCAAGGCGGCAGAGCAAGGTAATGCAAAGGCTCAGTGCAATCTTGGTTATTATTATGAGAAAGGTTTAGGCGTGCCTCAGGATTACTCCGAGGCCGTGAAGTGGTATCGCAAGGCGGCTGATCAAGGCTTTGCATATGCCCAGTACAATCTTGGTTATTGTTATAATTATGGTCAAGGTGTTTCTCAGGATTATTCCGAGGCTGTGAAGTGGTACCGCAAGGCGGCTGAACAAGGCAATGCAAACGGCCAGTGCGGTCTTGGCTCTCGTTACTATAATGGTGAAGGCGTGTCCCAAGATTATTCCGAGGCCGTGAAGTGGTACCGCAAGGCGGCAGAGCAAGGCAATGCAGGCAGCCAGAACAATCTTGGTAATTGTTATTATGAAGGTCAAGGTGTGTCTCAGGATTATTCCGAGGCCGTGAAGTGGTATCGCATGGCGGCAGATCAAGGCAATGCAAACGCCCAGTGCAATCTTGGTGTTTGTTATTATAATGGTAAAGGCGTGTCCCAAGATTATTCCGAAGCCGTGAAGTGGTTTCGCAAGTCGGCAGATCAAGGCAATGCAAAGGCTCTGTACAATCTTGGTATTTGTTATGAGTATGGCTTAGGTGTTTCGAAAGATTTATCCGAAGCCAAAGTCTGGTATCGCAAGGCAGCGAATCAAGGCCATGCAAAAGCCAAAGCAAGACTGCAAGAGTTAAATGCTATATAAATTGAATAAATAGACCCATAAATGAACATCAGCAATACCCTTCCCCCCGGTACCCTCCTCCGTGGCGATACCTACACCTACACCATCCGGAAAGCCCTCGGTCAAGGCTCTTTCGGCATCACCTACCTGGCCACCACCCCGGTGAAGGTGTCCGGTGCCTTGGGCGAGCTGGAGACCACCGTAAATGTGGCCGTGAAGGAGTTCTTCATGAAGGATGTCAACGGACGCGAAGGCAATACGGTGACTACGGGAAGCCAGGGCGGACTGCACGAGAAATACAAGGAGAAGTTCATCCGCGAGTCGCGCAACCTCAGCCATCTGAACCACCCGCACATCGTGAAGGTGCTGGAAGCCTTCGAGGCCAACAACACAGCCTATTACTCCATGGAGTATCTGGAAGGCGGAAGTCTGGACGCTTACATTGCGCAAAATGTCATCTTGTCGGAAGCGGGATGTATAGAATATGTGCGGCAGGTGGGGGAGGCATTGTCGTACATGCACGCCCACAAGATGCTGCACCTGGACCTGAAGCCGGGCAACATTATGCTGCGCAAGGAGGGCGATGCGGTGCTGATAGACTTCGGCCTGTCCAAACAGTATGACGACAGCGGAAAGCCGGAGACCAGCACCACCATAGGAGGAGGCACACCCGGCTATGCGCCCGTGGAACAGATGAATTATCATGGCGAAGGTTTCCCGGTGACGATGGACGTATATGCCTTGGGCGGCACTTTCTTCAAGATGTTTACAGGGAAAACGCCGCCCGACGCCTCCTACATCTTGAACGAAGGTTTTCCTGCCTATCCTCTGATGCAACTGAACATCACGCCCTCTACCTTGGCCTGTGTCACCAAAGCCATGAGTCCTAAGAAGCACGAACGCTATCAGACGGTGGACGGGTTCGTACAGGCATTGGTCGGCGGATATGAGCGTGAAGTATACAAGCAGAAAGAACAGGAAAGGAAGCGGGAAGAGGAAAAGAACAGGCCGGTTCCCGTCAACGGGCCGCTCCCGGTGGGCTATGTCGTGCTGAGCGGAACGGCCTCGTACACCATCCAGCAGCTTCTGAACAGCGATGATTGTTCGTATGTCTATCAGGCTTTCAAGTCACCCCGGACAGGAAACAGCAGTACGGCTGCGACAGTGGTGCTTTTCGAATGCAACGATTTTATTGAACGGATTCCCGGGCAAGGCGGAAAGTATGAGGTGAGGTTTTTGGCAAATAACCCTATGTATCCGAAATTCGACCGGAAGATGGACAAGCTGAAAAACCATCCGTCTGTGGTGCTGGATGCGGATTTTGCGAATGAGAAAGGATATGGCTCCCGGTTCGTCAGCTTTCTGGCCTCTACCTTGCCAGACGGATGGCTGGACGAGTATAGGAAGGAAGACAAACGCCCGAAGCCGGAACAGTTTGAAAAGCCGAAACCGGCACAGCCCATAGAAAAAGAAAAGGCAGAAAAGAAGGAGAGCGGTGGAATATTTACCAGCATATTGGCCGGCATGATGTTTCTACTCCCGTTCTTGATTCCGATCTATAGTGTCGTGGCGTTCTTTTTCCAGTCTCTTGTCTTTTCGATCCCATCCATTCTGTTGAACTTAGTGGCGATATGGATAGTACTGGTGAAATACTTCTGGAAGGACGACGATTCTTATTTTTGGATAGGATATTTGCTGTACATCTTGGCCGCGATACTGACGAGCATAGGATTCTCTGTTTAAATGAAGAAATGAAAAAAATGAAAAATGAAGAACGAAGAATTGGGCTGCGCAGTGTGGATGATGGAGTGCAGGCGGATGCGGAGTTTTTCCGCAGGTTCGCTCTGTTCACCAGCGGTTAAGCATGGTCCGACCTCTTTGAGGCCGATGCTTATGGGTTTGGACTATGTGTTCTTGCTCAATGCCATCACAGCAATTCTTGCTCAAAGCCGATGCTGCAAACACTGCGCAGCCCCGCGCCTAAGCGAGGAGGCGTAAAGCGGAGGCGTTGTTTTTTGCGTCAAGAAGGGCAGACCTGTCTGAACGGAGCGTAGCGGAGTGAAAAGCCCGTTTAAGTGAGAACAGAGAAAAATGTATTTTTCTTTGTCGAACGTAGGGCTTTCACGCAGTAATTTCTGCCCTTTAGCAAAAAACAGCGCCGGAGTAGCCTCCGAGGTTCAGCGCTTGATTTTTTCTTTTGGTATCTTTTCTTTTGCATCAAGGCAAAAGAAAAGTACATATGATACATATGAATATAAACCAAATAAGCATATATATGGAAGACAAGACATTGGTTCCCGGCACCGTCCTCCGTGGCGAAACCTACACCTACACCATCCAAAAGGTGCTGGGTCAAGGATCCTTCGGCATCACCTACCTGGCCACTACCCAAGTGAAGGTGGCTGGTGCGTTGGGAGCGCTCGAGACCACCATGCAGGTGGCTGTAAAGGAGTTCTTCATGCGCGAGGTCAACGGGCGCGAAGGCAGCACAGTGACCACTGGAAGTCAGGGAGGACTGTACGAGAAATACAAGGAGAAGTTCATCCGCGAGTCGCGCAACCTCAGCCGTCTGGACCATCCGCACATCGTGAAGGTGCTGGAAGCCTTTGAGGCGAACAACACGGCCTATTACTCCATGGAGTTTCTGGATGGCGGTAGTCTGGACCGCCTCATCGCGCAGAAGGGCGGCTTGCCGGAAGCGGAGTGTGTGAAATATGTCCGGCAGATAGGCGGTGCCCTTTCCTACATGCATGCCCACAAGATGCTCCACCTTGACCTGAAGCCGGGCAACCTCATGCTGCGGCGGAACGGCGATGTGGTGCTGATAGACTTCGGCCTGTCCAAGCAGTATGATAAGGAGGGGAAGCCGGAAACCAGCACCACGGTGGGCGGAGGCACTCCCGGCTATGCGCCCATAGAGCAGGTCCATTACCGCGAGGGCAAGGATTTCCCCGTCACGATGGATGTCTATGCCTTGGGAGCCACCCTGTTCAAGATGCTGACAGGCGTGTGCCCGCCCGAAGCGTCGGAGATATTGAACGACGGTTTCCCGGCCTATGAGCTGCAAAAGCGCAAGGTCAGTGAGGCGTTGATAGCCTGTATGGCCAAGGCCATGGCGGCCAGAAAGAGTGACCGTTACCAGAGCGTGCAGGCCATGCTGGACGGGCTGGAAAAAGAAAGTGCCGGAGGCTCCGGCCATGGTGCGGACGGTTCGGAAGGCACGGAGTTTCGTGAGGATAAGGAGGAGAAGAAGGAAAGGAAGAAACCCGTAAACGGCGGCAGGAAATATGCCGTGGGCGGACTCGCTATAGGACTGGCTATAGGACTGGGCATCTACTGGATGATGTCCCGTTCAGCATCTTCGTCCGGAACCGTTGCGGAGGAGGTGCCTGCGGCAGACACATCGGCCTTGGTAGCCGCCGTGCAGGACATTCAGGGTACACTCAGTCCCGATACGGCGGAGACGGAGGATGTGTCTCACGAAGAACCTGCCAAGCTCCAGCCTGAAGAAGAGGAAGAGGCCGAACAGTCCTCCCCATCGCGCAAACCAGAGAAGAAGCCGGACAAAAAGCCGCAGCCCAATAAGGTTCAACCTTCCACTACCGTGAAAGTTCCCGTCACGCTCGCTCCCGGTGAGGACTTCGACTATGTGGGCGAATATGCGGACGGGCTGGCCGTGGTGCGCCATAAGGGCAAATACGGGTTTGTAAACGAGGAGAAGGAAATTGTCATTCCCATACAGTATGATGCGGTAGGAGGAGAGTACGATTTTCAGCATAATTATAATGTCAATGACAAGGAGGTATGGTTTCCCAATTTTCTGATGCCTGTCTGCCGGAACGGCAAATGGGGACTTATAGACCGGGAAGGTAAGGAGGTTATCCCACTCATCTATGATGATGTGGACGACAGTCCCTTTGTCCCTATTTCTACCTCACGAGAAGAGTATTATTGGGCTAAGAAAGGTGATTTGTACGGTTGTGTAACCCTTTCAGGTGATGTCGTTATTCCTTTTGTTTACCAGAGCAGGATAAATTTCTATGGTGACGAACCGGCAAAGGTGAAGAAAGACGGCAAATGGGGGTTCATCAACAGAAAGAACGAGACGGTGGTTCCGTTCATTTACGATTCCACACGTGGCTTTGGATATAACGGAACTTTGGCTCAAGTGAGCCGGAACGGAAAATACGGCTTCATAGATAGGGAAGGAAACGTGCGCATTCCGTTGCAGTTCGACTTTGCCGATGATTTTGAAGGAGGGTTGGCCGGTGTGGTAAAGGATGGGAAATTGGGGTTTGTGGACGAGCAGGGGACGCTGGTCATCCCTTACCGGTACGATGTGGTCAAGTCCTCCGATGGAGACGGCTCTAACTTGAGCTTGGTGCAGTTTACTGCTCCGGGTGTCTCGCTGGCCAGATTGGACGGCAAATGGGGTCTGATAGACAAGACAGGAAAAGCCGTGACACCGTTCAAGTATGATGATGTAAGGATGACTTCCAGCAGCGGATGCTTCTGCGTAATGCTGGATGGGAAGGAAATCTATCTTGACAGCAAAGGCAGGGAGTATAAGGACGAACAGGAAGCAAGGGCACATAACCGGTAAGTCGCGGCTTGTTTCGGGCAGTTCCTTACAAACAGTTCTCCCGTTCAGGGCTTTGGCCGTTTCTGTCTGTTACACATTTCTGGCCGGAAGGCTGTCATTTTGTTCTTTTTTCAGCCTTCCGGCTTTCGTTTTGTCTGTAAGCCTTCTCTCTTTCCGGCTCTTCAGGTGGCAGCTTATGTTTATATTGGTGAAAGAAAACGGCCTTTTCTTATCTAAAATCTGTGTTTATGTTAAAAATCCGGCTGTCTGTAGTACCGGAGAAAGTCCTATTCCGCTTCTTCCTGTCCTGAAGTCAGGTCGCGGTTCCGCATTTCATATGCCGGTACGGGCGGGTGAGTCCGTCCGCATCGTGGTGTCAGTCCGTCCGCACGTTGCGGACAGCCTGTGTGTCTCGTCCTGTGAATCCGTCCGCACCTGGCTGTGAGTCCGTACACAGGAATCTTCTTTTTTTGCTACAGGCTCTGCTCCTGCTTCGAACGGTCTTTCTTCGGGTGGAAAATGCGGGGAAGAGTGGGGCTTTTTCCCACTTGTTTTTGCCTTTTTGCAGGCTCTGTCTGATGCATTCCATTCACAACCAATGTAATCAATAAATTTTGTCGCATCCATTTGCGTCAGGGTACATGGTGTGGATAGATTCGCGTTTCTCGGTGTTAAACGGTGTGAAATGTCAGATTGTAAGTCGGGGAAAAAGGATGGAGGGTGTGGAAAATGACTTATTCTCTGCAATGCGAAATAAACCGGAAAAACAGTGGAAAGATTACGGATATTTCTTACCTTTGTATGGAAATGGATAAACTGACAGATATATGGAATGCAAAAACGCACTTTCCGCAGGGACCGTTCTGCACGGGATATCGCAGACCTATCGCATAGAAAAGGTGCTGGGCCAAGGCTCTTTCGGCATCACCTACCTGGCCATGACCCAAGTAAAAGTCAGCGGAGCCTTGGGAGAACTTGATACGACCCTGCAAGTCGCCATCAAGGAGTTTTTCATGAAGGATGTCAACGGACGGCAGGGCAGCACTGTGGTCTGCGGAAGCCAAGACGGAATATTCCACGACTACAAGCGTCAGTTTGTGCGCGAAGCCCAGAATTTGAGCCGGTTCCGTCATCCGCACATCGTCAGGGTGCTGGAAGCCTTCGAGGAGAACGGCACCGCCTACTTCGCCATGGAATATATCGGCGGGGGAAGCTTGGACGAACATATCCGGAAGAACGGCGGACTGTCCGAACGCGAGTCGTTGGAGTCCATACTCCAGATAGGCGATGCCCTGTCGGCCATGCACCGCGACAGGATGTTGCATCTTGACCTGAAACCTCAGAACGTCATGCGGCGTGCGGACGGGGAGCTGGTGCTGATAGACTTTGGGTTGTCCAAGCATTTCGACGAGAATGGGGAGCCGGAATCAAGCACCCGCATAGGCTTCGGGACCAGAGGATACGCGCCGATGGAGCAGGCCAACTACAAGCGGGGCAGCGGATTTCCTGCCACGCTGGACATTTATGCCTTGGGTGCCACGCTCTTCAAAACGTTGGTAGGTGTGACCCCGCCCGAAGCTTCGGAAGTGTTCAACGAAGGCTTTCCGGAAGCGGAAATGAGGGAGTGCGGCGTGGGCGATGACCTGATACGGCTCACTTCCTGGGCTATGGAGCCGATGAAGGCCAAGCGTCCGCAGAGCGTGGACGAATTTCTTGCGGAAGCAAGAAGGTTGTTGCCGTTGGTGTCGGAAGGAACCGTCAGACAACAGACTTCTTTTCATTATAGTGAGAAGTATGAGACATGTGGCGTTTTCCGACTACGTTGGGCTGGAGGCTTTTCAGAACACGGGAAAAATCTTATCCGTGAGCTGGTCAGAAATATGAAGCAGATAGGGTATAAGGAGCAGCTCCTTGACGGAGAAAGTATGGTCAATACGCTGTATTCCTTGGGTGGCGACACTTGGCGTTATGTATATCCGTTAGCACAGAGCGCACAGAAGTCGATTCCTGTGATTCTCAGGGTAATAAGACAGTTGGAAGAGTGGACCGGAGTGCCGTTCCGGATGGCGGGAAGAGATGAGCTGGTGGAGACCGGATATGTTCCGGTGCGTGATGCGTTCTTTAAGGGAACGTTGTGCTTTTCTATGCCGTCTGTCCTTGTTTGTCGGGTTCCGGACGATGGAGAGCCTTATCCGGCAGGATATGAATTCTGGAGGGACGTGGATATACAGAGACTCACTCCGTTGGACACGTTTGACTTTCAGCTGGTATGCGACAGGCCGGCTCCTGTCTACTCGGAACATTATTTTGATATACCCTACACACAGAGAGACTTTGATGAGATCCGGCCTGTCGGCTTCAGCCTGTATAAGGTAAGGAACGGAAACCGCTGGAACATTACCTCGCCTCAGACACCGATGTCCCAGTTCCTGCCCGAAGACTATGACCACATTTCGAACATCAATGTGCATACTATCCCAAGCGGAGGGCCAGGTCCACGGTCTTACTTGGGCATTGAAGCCCGGAAGGGAGACAGGACATATTATTATGAATTCAACAAGCATCAGTTCAAGCTGATAATGTCTCTTTCGAAACAGGACATAGAGGAGAGAGCCAGGTGGACTTAGAGCCTGTAAGAACAAGGGGGGAGGCTCAAAGGTATTGCCTTTATCCCCCTATAAATCCTTCAACTCTTCCGGTTTAACTCCTGTTAACCTGTTTCTGATAGCTAACTGCCTCAAACTCTTTCCTATAAATCATTTGTTTTCCTTTGTCCCACCCTTGACTTTCCCTATCTTTGCTATGCGAAGATAGGATGCGGTTCGCCCATGACGTCTGGAAGCGTTGCTTCCTGCCGCCGCGGCACTCACCTTTCCCTATCTTTGCTATGACAACATACAAGGATACGGAGCCAGTCCGCATTCAGGCGGAAAACGGCGTCCGGATATATTTCATGAATGAGACATATGGATATAGACAATGCTCTTCCCGCAGGTTCGGTCCTGCACGGAACATCCCATACTTACCGCATAGAGAAGGTGCTTGGCCAAGGCTCTTTCGGCATCACCTACCTGGCCACCACCCAGGTGAAGGTATCCGGTGCCTTGGGTGAGCTGGAGACTACCCTAAAGGTGGCCGTGAAGGAATTTTTCATGCGCGAGGTCAACGGGCGCGAAGGCAGCACGGTGACCACTGGAAGTCAGGGCGGACTGCACGAGAAATACAAGCAGAAGTTCATCCGCGAGTCGCGCAACCTCAGCCGTCTGGACCATCCGCACATCGTGAAGGTGCTGGAAGCCTTTGAGGCCAACAACACGGCCTATTACTCCATGGAGTTTCTGGACGGCGGAAGTCTGGACGCTTACATTGCGCAAAAGGGCGGTTTGCCGGAAGCGGAGTGTGTGGAATACGCCCGGCAGATAGGCTCTGCCCTTTCTTACATGCACGCGCACAAGATGCTCCATCTGGACTTGAAGCCGGGCAACGTCATGCTGCGGGGAAACGGCGATGCCGTACTCATAGACTTCGGCCTGTCCAAACAATATGATGAGAACGGTAAGCCCGAGACCAGCACCACCGTAGGAGGAGGCACGCCCGGCTATGCTCCTGTAGAGCAGGCAGATTATCGCGAAGGCAAGGACTTCCCGGTGACTATGGATGTGTATGCGTTGGGTGCTACGATGTTCAAGATGCTGACAGGGGTATGTCCACCTAAAGCATCGGAGATATTGAACGACGGCTTTCCGGCTTATGAACTGCAGCAACATCGGGTGAGTGATAAGCTGACAGCCTGTGTGGCACGGGCCATGGCGCCCGTGAAGAAGGACAGGCCGCAGAGTGTGGAGGAGCTTTTGAGGGTATTGGAAGAGGAAAGCACTTCCTGTGAAGTTCCTCAAGAAGAAGTGGTCAAAGACGAGCCTGTTGAAAAGGCAAACGTGCGAGAAGTGCATGCTGGTACACCAAAACCTGAGCAAGAATCTAAACCGGATGTTTCTGATGGCAAACCTCAAAAGAAGCGTTTGGTTACACTGTTTGTTGGCATTCTCGTTGGCATTACTGCCTTAGTGGGAGCTTTTTTATTCTGGAACAGTCCACGTGAACATAAGGCAACCTATCTGAGGCTAAGCACAGACAGCTTATTTGTCAATTACACAGGAGGAAATGACACAGTTTTTGTAGAAACAGACGGAAAACAGATTGCAGCTTTCACAAAAGCCGATTGGTTCACTGTGCAAAACGACAGCAATCAAATCCGGATTCATGTAAACGAAAATAAGAGGAATTTATCCTTGACAGACAGCATTAGGGTAACTGTTGACGGATTAGAATTATGTCTTGTCGTATTCCAACAAGCTTATGATGATACGGAAGAACGTACCATTTATTATACTACAACGAATGGGAAAAAATGTGTGCCGATAGCTATGTTAGTGGAAAGAATGAATCCAAAACCCGTCTTAATCAGCAATACCTATGAAGAAGGACAAGGAAAAGCAGTCTTCAACATACCTATTACAGCTTTTAACATTGTGTCTGATTGGAGGTTCAGATTCATTTCTTCCATCACAATACCTCATAGTGTGAAAAATATAGATGATGCCCTTTTCAGTTATGTATTTGACCAATTAGAAAATTATTATGGGAAATATGCGACTGACGACCATAAATTCTTGATTAAGGATGATACTTTAAAGTCAATGGTCTATGGATTTAAAGGATATGATTTGAATGATTCTTGGCTATCTCCCAAACGTAGGAATATTGTTGTTCCGGAAGGTGTCAGAGTTATTAATGGTTTTCCTCAATGTAGAATAAAATCACTCACACTCCCTGCAACGCTTTCCTATATAAATAAGCAATGGACTACTAATATATATAGTGACTATTTCTACGGGAAATATGCTACGGAAGACCATTTGGCACTTGTCGTAAATGGAGAATTGATTGCATTTGCCCAAAATGACTCATTGGAATCCTATAAAATACCTTCAACGGTTCATACGATAGGCAGCTGGACAATGAACGGTAGTCTGACGACTGTCTATATACCTAAGAACGTGACAAAAATCAAAAAACATGCTTTTGCTAATAGGAAATCTATTGATTGCATCTACTGTGAATCAACAACTCCACCTGACTTACAAGATGACAGTGCATTTGACACTCCGCATAGAATAGCAAAAATCTATGTTCCCGCGTCCGCCGTAGATAAGTATAAAGCGGCAGGAGGCTGGAAAAACTATGCGGATAGGATTTTTCCTACAGATAGGGACATCAACTAGTGATAATATGAGGCTTTTTCTATATTTTGTCTAACGAAATAATTAAGAGAATAGCATGAACAACAATACGTTAAAACCGAACACAACCCTTCAAGGCAAATCCTATACCTAAACCATTTAGAAAGTGTTAGGCCAAGGCTCTTTCGG
The DNA here is from genome assembly GCA_949296415.1 of uncultured Bacteroides sp. Taxonomy (GTDB): domain Bacteria; phylum Bacteroidota; class Bacteroidia; order Bacteroidales; family Bacteroidaceae; genus Bacteroides. The sequence continues at coordinate 11,742 of CASFQC010000051.1, forward strand.
CATCACTTACCTGGTCACTACCAAGATAAAGGTGACAGGATCTTTGGGTGAGCTGGAGACTACCCTAAAGGTGGCCGTGAAGGAATTTTTCATGCGCGAGGTCAACGGGCGCGAAGGCAGCACGGTGACCGCAGGAATTTATGGCGGGCTGTACGAAAAATGCAAGGAGAAGTTCATCCGCGAGGCGGATATCCTGAGCAAGTTGCGTCATCCGAATATCGTCAAGGTATTGGAATATTTTGAGGCGAACAACACCGCGTACTACGTCATGGAATACATAGATGGAGGAGACCTGGATGCCTACATCAGGCAACGCAACGGTTTGCCGGAGGCGGAGTGTGTGAGATATGCCCGGCAGATAGGTTCCGCCCTCTCCTACATGCACGCCCGTAAGATGTTGCATCTGGACGTGAAACCGGGCAACATCATGCTGAGGCAGAGCGGGGACGCGGTGCTGGCAGACCTTGGCTCGTCCATAGAATGCGATGAAGAGGATGCGGAAGAAATGGATACGTGTATGATAGGTATGGAATGTCTTGCTATAAACCGATAGAACAAGGCTTTTACAATAAGGAGGAAAACAAGATGGATAAACAGACAAGGAAAGACGCGATGGCCACAGCGGCAGGAACGTTGACAGGCAGTACATTGGGAACAGTGGCAGGACATGCCGCGACGAATGCATCGGACGAGCATCATACACATGCGGAAACACAGGAAGAGATGCTACAGCCGCAGGAAGAAGTTTCCGTCATATCCCCCGACGACATTACGACTGATGATATACTTATCGAGTCGGAAGTTGAACCGATAGCACCCATGTATGGCGGGCCGCCCATGATAGAACCGGAAGGCCCCATGCCAATAGACATAGGACCGGACATGTATGACCCTGACCCTCTATCTGACGAGGGCTACATTCTGCCTGACGATCTTGATACCGGTAATTTTGATGCCCCCAATCATGATGTATTTGATGATACCTATATGGCATAGACATCCACAAAATCCGGCTGTTTAATGGACGTTATGGTACGGATGATAAAATGAACAGGAGACTCCGGCGAAAGATGGCGGAAAGTTCTTACCTTTGTATGGAAATGGACAAATAGACGTATTATTATATGGAATACAACAACGCACTTCCCGCAGGGGTCGTCCTGCGCGGGACATCGCAGACTTACCGCATAGAGAAGGTGCTGGGGCAAGGTTCCTTCGGCATTACCTACCTGGCCACCACCAAAGTGAAGGTGACGGGACCTTTGGGAGAGATAGAGACTGCCATACAGGTGGCCGTCAAGGAGTTTTTCATGCGCGAGATTAACGGGCGTGAGGACAGCACAGTGACCAGCGGAAGCAAAGGCGGCATTTATGACAACTACAAGAGAAAGTTCTCCCGCGAGGCACGCAACCTCAGTCTCCTGAAGCATCCTCACATCGTGAAGGTACTGGAGTCGTTCGAGGCCAACAATACGGTGTACTATGCCATGGAGTATATGGAAGGCGGAAGTCTGGACAACCGCATCATACAGCGCGGGGGACTGCCGGAGGCGGAATGTATGGATTATCTCAGACAGATAGGCTCCGCCCTGTCGTATATGCACGCCCATAAGATGCTTCATCTGGACCTGAAGCCGGGCAACGTCATGCTGCGTAAGGACGGCAGTGCGGTGCTGATAGACTTCGGCCTGTCCAAGCAGTATGACGAGAACGGAGAGCCGGAGTCCAGCACTACGGTAGGCGGAGGCACGCCAGGCTATGCTCCTATAGAACAAGCCAGCTACCATGAAGGCAAAAGCTTCCCGGTGACTATGGACGTGTATGCGCTTGGTGCCACAGGCTATAAGATGCTGACGGGTATCCGTCCGCCCGAAGCGTCGGATGTGTTGAACGACGGTTTTCCTGCCTATGAGCTACAGAAATGTCAGGTAAGCGATGCGCTGATAGCCAGTATAGCCAAAGCAATGTCGCCCATGAAGAAGGACAGACCGCAGAGCGTGGATGAGTTTCTGCGTATGTTGTCGGATGGAGGCGGTCGTGTGGATGAAGAGACGCAGGTCAAGGAGCGGATTGTGCTGGATGCCAAGGTGCAGAAACTGTCCTTCTGGTACAGCGAGCCATCGCACCCAGGGTCACGCAGCTTTGACATGGAGATTACGCCCGCTTTGCTGAAAGTGAACTCCTACATCATGGGCAATCCCGTAAAGGCCTTGTCGCTGCCTTTCACCGGCAGTTTCAGGGGCTTGCTGGACGCTGTGAACAGGCTGAAACTGTATAAGTCTTCATTGCCCGATGCCGATTATTCCACAGGAGGCCATCACATTGGCCTGCGCGTGAACAACGAGCAGACTCTGTGGCATTACGGAAACAGAGAACATCAGTCCGGATCGCTTACGGGCGATGTGTACGACCTGTTGGAACTGATGAAACGGCAGATGCCGGCCGCCGAATACCAACGGCTGTGGAGCAAGACGGAGAAACGGGAAGAACCGGTCCGTCCTAAGAAAAATGACAGGGAGAAGACTTGGTGGGAGAAGAACGGAATGCTTCTGCTTATCCCTGTAGGCATTGTAGCGGTGTGCCTGCTTGTGTTGTGGGGGACAGGGACTTTCAGCGGTGGTGACACCGGCTATTCGGAGGATTGGGCGGTAATGGATTCTTCCGTAGTGGACGACTATTATTATGGAGCGGATTCGGTGGTGGCGGCGGATTCGGTGATGGTGGTTGAAGAACCTTATGCGGATTCTGTGGCGGTGTTCGAAGAACCGGAACAAGAACCGGAGCAAGAACTGGTTTCACTTCCCAAAAGTACATCCGAAGAGATTTATGAAGGAGTGTATTATGAGCCTGAATTTCCCGGCGGTGCGGAACAATTGAGCGAATATCTGTACCGGCATCTGGACTATCCGGCTGAAGCCCAGGAATCGGGCATTGAAGGACGGGTGCTGGTGTCTTTTGTCGTGAATAAAGACGGAAGCCTGTCCGATGTCAAGGTGCGGAGAAGCGTGGATCCTTCGTTGGACAGGGAGGCTGTCCGTGTGGTAAGCGGTATGCCTAAATGGACTCCGGGCAGGTTGAAGGACGGTCAGACTGTCCGTGTGAGGTATACGCTTCCCATCACATTCCGTTTGTCATAAACATCAGTAAGTGAGAGTAAAAAAGGCAATGAAACAACATAACATGGCTTTGCATCCCAGTGCGGTGTTGCAAGGCAAGGAACATATCTACCGCATAGAGCGGGTACTGGGTCAAGGCTCCTTCGGCATCACCTACCTGGCCAAGACACAAATGAAGGGTGAGTTGGGCGCGATTGAAGTGCCTGTAGCCGTGAAGGAATTTTTCATGCGCGACCTCAATAGCCGTGAAGGCAGTGCGGTGTCAATGGGAACCAAAGGCGGCCTGTTCGACAATTACCGTAAGAAGTTCGCACGTGAGGCCCGTAATTTAGGGAAACTGTCGCATCCCGGCATTGTGAAAGTGTTTGATACGTTCGAGGCGAATGGTACGGCATATTATGCGATGGAGTATATAGACGGTGGCAGTCTGGATGCGCTGATAGAACAGCGCGGAGGCTTGTCTGAAGACAGGGCTTTGTCCTATTTCCGGCAGATAGCCGGTGCGCTGGTTTATATGCACCGGCACCGTATGCTCCATCTGGATCTGAAGCCGGGCAACATCATGTTGCGGAGTGACGGCGAACATACGGTGCTGATAGACTTCGGCCTGTCCAAGCAGTATGATGAGGAGGGAGAGCCAGAGTCGAGCACCACAATCGGGGGCGGTACGTTGGGTTATGCACCCATAGAACAGATAAACTATCGCGACGGCCATGGCTTTCCGGTGACGATGGATGTGTATGCTTTGGGAGGCGTGCTCTATAAGATGCTTACCGGCCAGCGTCCTCCCGCCTCTTCCGAACTGCTTGTCGGATTCCCGGAACAGCCACTGATGGCTAAAGGTGTTTGTGCCGCTACCATCGCCTGCATCCGTAAGGCCATGTCACCCATTCCGGCGGATCGCTACGCCTCAGTGGAGGAGTTTGCCGCAGCCTTGTCGCGGCAGGATAGGGAGGCGGATGCGACACATTATGTGGAAGAACCGCGACCTAAGGTGGAGCAGCTAGTGGCTTCCGAAGATGTGCGGGCGGAAGAACCGTCTGAACCATATGACGTGCCAGACGGCAAAGGAAAGAGAAATGCAATAAAATATGCCGTCCTGCTCTTGTCGTTTATGGTGGTAGCTTTGATTGGGTACAAACTGTTTTCAGAAAGTGGTCATTCGGATAACGCGGCTGTGGCAGGCTTTACAGAGGCTGCAGACTCTGTGGCAGAGACTGAAATGGTGGCCTTGCCTGATGCGCTTCATGCGGAACAGGAAGAGGCGGCAGTGGAAGGGCCAAGTCCTATGGTGAGACCGGAGTCGTCATCGGTTGCTGCGGATGATGCCAGTTCTTTTAGAATTGATGAAAGCAATGAGGTAATAACTTCGACTTCGGAAGCAAACCATGTCTTATCGGCAGAAGAAGTACAGACAGCGGACGATGCGGATGTGGAAAATGTTCATGTGCAACATGTAAGGGAGGAAACAGATGAAGAACTCTTTATGAAAGGAGAGAAATATTACAGTGAGGGAGATTATAAGGAAGCCGTGAAATGGTATCAGAAAGCGGCAGAACGAGGCTTTGTTGATGCTCAGATTACTCTTGGGACTTGTTATGCTGAAGGCAAAGGTGTACCTCAGAATTATCAGGAAGCTATTAAGTGGTATACTCCAGCTGCGGTCAAAGGTAATGCTACGGCTCAATTTAATCTTGCCTTTATTTATGATGAAAAACGAGATTATGTTGAGGCCGCTAAAATGTATAAGAAAGCGGCAGACCAAGGTCTTGCAGATGCTCAATTTAATCTTGGTTGTTATTATGCTGAAGGAAAGGGAGTTCCTCAAGATTATCAAGAAGCGATTGTGTGGTATTATATGTCAGCAGAACAAGGCAATGCCAGTGCTCAGTGTAATCTTGGGTTTTGTTATGCAAATGGATTGGGAATAAATAAAAATGATGTAGAAGCGGTAAAATGGTATAAAAAATCAGCTGAACAAGGTAATGCTACAGCCCAGTTTAATCTTGGATTATATTATCGGGTAGGAGGGAAAGGGGTGAAAATAGATTTCTCTGAATCATTTAAATGGTATAAGAAATCAGCAGAGCAAGGCAATGCTGATGCTCAATATGCTCTTGGTTTATTATATAAGTTGGGAGCTTTACCTGTACAAATGGATTTGTCCGAAGCTGTAAAGTGGTTTCGCAAGGCTGCGGAGCAAGGTGATGCGAGTGCTCAAGAGGGTCTTGGCGATTGTTATCGTAATGGTCTAGGTGTACCGAGAGACTTGTCCGAAGCCGTGAAATGGTACCGAAAAGCCGCAAGGCAAGGCGATGAAGATGCCCAGACAGTACTGAAAAAACTGGGCTACGACTGGTAAATTTAACATTTTAACATATTATGTCAGCAACAAGAACCATAACAGACAGCCTTCCTCCTGGCAGTATCCTGCACGGACGGAAACGAGAATATAAGATGGAGAAAGTTCTCGGCCAAGGCTCGTTTGGCATCACCTACCTGGCCACCACCTGTGTAGAGGTGACCGGCCCGCTTGGCACACTGACGGCGGACGTACAAGTGGCTTTGAAAGAGTTCTTCATGCGCGAGGTCAACGGCCGCGAAGGCAGTACGGTGACGGGTGGTAGTACGGGAGGCGTATGCAAATATTATAAGGAGAAGTTTTCCCGCGAGGCAAGCAACCTCAGCCGCCTGAAGCATCCCCACATCGTGAAGGTGTTGGAGGCGTTCGAGGCCAACAATACGGTGTATTATGCCATGGAGTTTCTTGACGGAGGCAGTCTGGATAGCCTTATCCGGCAGCGGAATGGGTTACCTGCGGACCTGTGCCTTAAGTACGTCAGGCAGATAGCCTCGGCCTTGACCTATATGCACGCCCACAAGATGCTTCACCTGGATCTGAAGCCGGGCAACATCATGTTGAGGCGGAACGGCGACGCAGTGCTGATAGACTTCGGGCTTTCCAAGCAGTATGACGAGGACGGAAGGCCGGAGACCAGTACCACGGTGGGCTGGGGAACTCCCGGCTATGCCCCTATCGAGCAGGCCACTTACCGTGAGGACAAAGGCTTTCCCGTGACCATAGATGTGTATGCCTTGGGTGCCACGCTCTTCAAGATGCTGACGGGGGAGCGTCCTCCCGAAGCTTCCGAACTGCTGAACGATGACAGCCTGTTGTCCGGCGAGCTGAAGCAGCATGGTGTGGACAGTCGCCTCATAGGGTGTGTGGAAAAAGCCATGAGCGTCAGGGTGAAGGAGCGCTATCAGGATGTGAGGTCATTCCTCAATTCCTTGCTCGGCGAAGAGGATGAATGCATGGTGGTAGACGTGGAGCCTTCGGCATCTGCCCAGACAGAAGGCGGACTGCCCTTCAAGGTGGTCATGCCGCTGACGGAGGAGCAGAAGAAGGATTTACTAGGATTGTATGACTATATGGATAAAAACCGGAATGAAATAGCAAACTGTGTATTATCTGGCATGGTAATATGCGGTTCTTTGTATATGACTTTTCCTTTTACTAAAGTCGCACAGTGGAACGGACAGAAAAACGTATGGCATGACAAACAAAGTTCCGATTCCATCTTATTGACGGAACAGATTAAGGCTGTTGCTTCTTGTTTTGGTATAACACGTGCCTTTCAGATACCAATACCATTTGAGGGGACTGGGACATTTGTTCCGATAGCGAATAATCTTGTGCAGAAGAAAGTGCAAATGCCAGCAGAAGATAATCCGATGGATGCATGGATTTCCTCAGGCCGGAGGAATATAATGTCGGGAAAGGAGAAGGAAAAGAAAATAGGGAATGACATATCTGCTGGTATACGGTTTCATTTCTAAGAAGTTGCTTTTTGAAATGTCAACTATAGCTCCTTTTATCGGCATTCGTCGCCACCGCCTGCACTCAGACGGGCATGGTGTCACTACATTGGTTGGCTTTCATGGCTGTCCGCTGAATTGTAGGTATTGCCTCAATCCGCAGTGCCGCTCATCCAAGCCGTGGAGGTATCTCAGTCCGGAAGAACTGTATGGGCAGGTGAAGGTGGATGATCTCTATTTCGTTGCCACAAGGGGAGGCGTCTGCTTCGGTGGGGGAGAACCCTGCATGTACAACGGTTTCATAGGCTGCTTTCGGGAACTGTGCGGCAGCAGGTGGCAGATTACGCTGGAGACCTCACTGAACGTACCTACTGAGCAGGTGGAGGCTTTGCTGCCTGTGGCAGACAGTTGGATAGTAGACGTGAAGGACCTGAATCCGGCTATTTACCGGGCATATACGGGGAGGGCGAACGACAGGGTATTGGACAATCTGCGCTTGCTGGCCGATACGAAGGCCGACTGCATGGTCCGCGTTCCCCTTATCCCGGAATACAATACACGCGAGGATGTGGCACGGAGCGTGGAGGTTGTCAGGAAGATGGGCTTTGAACGGATAAACGTATTCAGTTATAGGAAAACTACAGAAAAAATAAAATTCATGCGATGATGGCAAACAATGGAAAAGAAGTGTGCGGCAGACTCAAGGAGATTCGCCGCCAGGTGGCTGAGGCTAACGGCATTCCTTATGAACCGGCTGAATGCCATTTTGAGGGGGAATGCCAAGGCACCTGTCCAAAGTGTGAGGAAGAGCTGAAGTATTTGTCTGAATCTATAGAGATGAAAATGGAAAACGGGGAAGAGGTGACCGTGTCGGTAGTTTCGGAAACAGATGACCTGGAGTCTGTCCATTCCATACCTTTTGACGATGGTTCTGAGGTTTACACGACAATGGGGCTTATGCTGCCCGAAGAGGGATTCTTCCCATATGAGCCTTTGCCTGGTGACATCTCTCTTGACGAGTCCTTGCCCGACGACCTTACAGACGGTACGGACGATGTGACTGTCGGGACAGAAAACGAATAAATGTAACGGGCTTATTCTTATGAAAAACATTATCAAAGACCTCCGCCGCAAGGACCACAAGCGTTACTTAGGCGGACTGGACTTCTTCAAATACATAGGACCGGGACTGCTGGTCACGGTGGGATTCATTGATCCGGGCAACTGGGCGAGCAACTTTGCCGCCGGGTCGGAGTTCGGATACAGCCTGCTGTGGGTGGTGACGTTGTCCACGGTGATGCTCATCATCTTGCAGCACAACGTGGCCCATCTGGGCATTGTCACGGGCTTGTGCCTGTCCGAGGCGGCGACCCGATATGCTCCGGCATGGGTGTCGAAGCCCATACTGGGCACGGCGGTACTGGCTTCCATATCTACCTCACTGGCCGAGATTCTGGGCGGAGCCATTGCGCTGCAGATGCTGTTCGGGGTGTCCATAGGGTGGGGAGCTGTGCTGGTCACGGCCTTTGTGCTGCTGATGCTCTTCACTAACTCTTACAAGAAGATAGAGCGGGCCATCATAGGCTTTGTCTCCATCATCGGGCTGTCCTTCATCTACGAGCTTTTCTTGGTGGACATAGACTGGCCTGCCGCCACGCGGGCGTGGGTGGTGCCTTCGCTTCCCGAGGGCAGCATGTTGGTGGTGATGAGCGTGCTGGGGGCGGTGGTCATGCCCCATAACCTGTTCCTCCACTCGGAGGTGGTGCAGAGCCGCGAGTTCAACAAGGGCGACGATGCCTCCATACGTCGGGTGCTGAAGTACGAACTGTTCGACACGCTGTTTTCCATGTTGGTGGGGTGGGCCATCAACAGTGCCATGATTCTGCTGGCTGCCTCTGCCTTTTTCAGTCAGGGCGTGCAGGTGGAGGAACTGCAGCAGGCGGGAGCGTTGCTTCATCCGTTGCTGGGTCAGAATGCCGCTGTGGTCTTTGCCGTAGCCTTGTTGTTGGCGGGGGTCTCGTCCACCATCACCAGCGGTATGGCGGCAGGCTCCATCTTCGCCGGCATGTTCGGCGAGTCCTATCACATCAAGGATTCCCACTCGCAGGTGGGTGTGGTCATTTCGTTGGGAGTGGCATTGCTTCTCATCTTCTTCATAGGCGACCCGTTCAAGGGGCTGCTGGTGTCGCAGATGGTGCTCAGCATGCAGCTGCCTTTCACCGTGTTCCTGCAGGTGGGACTCACGTCGTCGCGCCGGGTCATGGGACCTTACGCCAACAGCCGGTGGAGTGCCTGTGTGCTCTATGTCATTGCGGCTGTGGTGACGGTGTTCAACCTCATGCTGCTTTTCTGATTTTTTGGCTCTAGTTAATTATACCGTTGCAAACTTGACATTATAATGGTTCATGGAAAGTCCAAGCAGTTCATCTGCCTGGTCATTGCAGAACTTCAGC
>CASFQC010000052.1 GCA_949296415.1 uncultured Bacteroides sp.
TAAATTTAGCAAAATTCATACACCAAACAATAATGCGTTTGGTATATATAACTTTGGCAAGAAAAATTCTTTGTTATGGAAGTTTTCCCGCCAAAGTTTTGTTAGGTACTAATGCGTATAATTCCCTTATTAATTTGCATTTGCTGTTATTCGTCACGTAAAAAAGCTCCGAAGTTTGGCCGCGAAAGAGCACCCTGACACATCGCGAGACAGAAGCAAGTGTACATGCCTCATAGGCGTGGACACGGCTTATCTTGCGATGTGTGGGTCAGGCCAAACACCCCGGAGCTTTGAGATAGAGTTGTGTTCGCGCTTTTTTTTGTGTTCATTGGCCTGACCCACCTGCTGCGGCGGTTCCTGTAACCCGTGCGTGGCAAAGCGCGTCCGACTGTATTGGGGCGGCAGCTGTGCGCAACATAAATAAACAAATGTCTGAAAAAGCTCCGGAAAGCCGGACTGTCCTCCTGAAGGATAGTCCGGAAGGCTTGCAGTCGCAAGCCATTGATTGGCTCCGCTTTCCTCTGGCGGTGGCCGTAGTGTTTATCCACAGTTTCGGCACACCCTCTGCCTACAGCCTGGAGGCGGTGCATGCCGACCCGTTATCGGTAATGTCGGTTTACAACTTGGTGAGGATATGCTTGTCTCATGTACTGACCCATATCGCCGTGCCCGTGTTTTTCGTCATATCGGGATTCCTGTTCTTCCGCAACATGCGGCAATGGAGCGCACCAGCCTACAAGAAGAAGCTGAAGAGCCGCGTGCGCTCGCTCATGGTGCCCTACCTGTGCTGGAACGTGCTGGCTGTGCTTGCCATAGTGGCCATAAAGGGGGCTGCGTTTGTGGTGAAGGGCAAGCCTCTTTCCAACATTCTGGTCTATTTGCAGGAAAATGGCTGGCTCCATCTGCTGTGGGACAACCATGTGTGGGCCGAAGACCGTACCAACTGGCTGGGCATGTACACGCCCATGACCGGACCTGCCGACCTGCCGCTGTGGTTCCTGCGCGACCTGATAGTGATGGTCTTCCTGTCTCCCCTGTGCTATTTCTTCCTGCGGAGGTTGCGTCATTACGGCCTGCTGTTGCTGGCCCTGGCTTATGTGTCGGGCATATGGCCGGTGGTGTCCGGCTTCAATATTACGGCGGTGTTCTTCTACTGCACGGGCGCCTGGTTCGGGATGTCCGGCAAGAACTTGGTGGCGGAGTGCGGTCGTGTGCGTCTGCTTTCCTATGTGCTGGCTGTCGGGCTGCTGCTTCCGTTGGTGTGGTTCGACGGGCGGAACACGCCCGAAGGTAACTTCGTTTATCCTTTCTATGTCATTGCCGGTGTGTGTGCCGCCTTCAACCTGTCGGCATGGGTGGTGGGCAGCGGACGCGGACGGGTACGTCCCTGGCTGGCACACAGCACTTTCTTCGTCTATGCCCTGCATACGTTGGTGGTACTCCGCTGCTGCACGGCGGCAGTGCGGCTGTTGTTGCCTTGGGAACATCCGTTGGTGCTTCTGCTGCGCTATCTGGTCACCCCGTGTCTGGCTGTGGCCGTATGTGTGGGCATTTACCTGCTACTGAAGCGGTACACCCCCCGTCTGCTGGGCGTGCTTACCGGAAACAGGTAGGAACATGGCCTTATAAATCTTGTTAAAAACAACTCTCTACCTTTGCTTTTCCGCCTGTTTCCTGCGTATATTTGTGATATCAAATCAATATCATAATAATAATGACTATGGAAACAAAGGAATTTACTTTCAAGGGATTCAAGATGAACGGCTTCATGGCCCTCTTCCTCTTCCTGTTCGTGCTGGCCGGAGTGGCTGCAGGCTGTTTTGTGTATGGTGGCGTGGCGGGCTGTGTGCTCGGTTCGGTGCTGACCGTACTGTGGATCATAATGAACTGCGGCTATATGCAGTTGGAGCCGAACGAGGCCAGAGTGATGGTGTTCTTCGGCAAGTACAAGGGGACGTTCAGCGAGACGGGTTTCTTCTGGGTCAACCCTTTTCTGGACAAGAAGAAACTCTCCCTACGTGCGCGAAACCTTGATGTGGAACCCATCAAGGTGAACGATAAGATAGGCAATCCCATACTGATAGGCCTGGTGCTGGTGTGGAGGCTGAAAGACACCTATAAGGCCATGTTCGAGATAGATGCCCAGACCATGGCTTCGGCCGGAGTGGCCTCGGCGGGCGGCAAGGAGGTGAGCGTGGGCAACGCCGTGGCCAGCCGCATGAACGCCTTCGAGAACTTTGTGAAGATTCAGAGCGACGCCGCCCTGCGTCAGGTGGCCGGGCAGTATGCCTACGATGACAACGAGACACAGACGGGCGAGCTGACCCTGCGTTCGGGCGGAGAAGAGATAAACGAGCAGCTGGAGCAGAAGCTGAACGAACGTCTGGCCATGGCCGGCATGGAAGTGGTGGAGGCACGCATCAACTACCTGGCCTATGCGCCCGAGATAGCTGCCGTGATGCTGCGACGCCAACAGGCTTCGGCCATTATCGGCGCACGCGAGAAGATTGTGGAGGGTGCCGTGTCCATGGTGCACATGGCCCTGCAGAAGTTGGAGGCAGACAGCGTGGTGGAGCTGGACGAGGACAAGAAGGCCGCCATGGTGAGCAACCTGCTGGTGGTGCTCTGCGCCGACGAGTCGGCGCAGCCCGTGCTCAATACCGGAACGCTGAACCATTGATGAGTGGCGGATGTACGTGCAATGCTTTAGTATTATATTAAGGTAAGAAAGGAATGCGATGAAGAATACATTTGCGACTTATGTCGTGGCGTGCCTGTCCGTGCTGCTGTGGGCAAGCATTTCTCCGCTTCGTGCTGCCGATGGCGTGTACGAGCGGAAGGCACAGCAAGCCTATGAATATTTCCTGGCCGGACAGGGCGACAGCCTGCGCACGATGATGAACAGCGAGATGCTGGAAGCCGTGCCAGCCGAATCCTTGAACGACATGTACGGGCAGCTGGAGAAGCAGTTCGGCAAGCTGCAGGAGCGGGGGAAGTGGACGACCCAGACGGCGGAAGGCATGACCGTATGCCAGGCCGACATGCGGTTTGAGCGCTTCCGCCTGCGCTTCCAGGTGACTTTCGATTCCGACGGACTGATAGCCGGACTCTTTGTGAAGCCCGCCCCCGACGCGCCGTCGTCCGCCGCCGTGCTCGACAGGAAGCGGGGCGAGGAGTGCGAGGTGACTCTCGTCTCCGGCTCTTTCCGCCTGCCGGGCACGCTCACCCTGCCGCGCTGTGCCGCAGATGGAGAACGCAAGGTACCTTGCGTCATCCTGGTGCACGGCTCCGGACCCCAGGACCGCGACGAGACCTACGGACCTAACAAGCCTTTCCGCGACCTGGCCTGGTGGCTGGCCGGACTGGACATTGCCACCCTGCGCTACGACAAACGCACAAAGGTCTATGGCAAGGATTACCTGCCCGACGGACGCGAAGCCGACTACGATGTGGAGACGGTGGACGATGCCCTCGCGGCCGTTGCCTTCGCACAGGCCTGCCCCCAAGTGGATGCCGACAGTGTCTATGTGTTGGGACACAGTCTGGGCGGGATGCTGGCCCCGCGCGTAGCCGCACGTGCTCCGGAGGTGGCTGGCATCATCTTGCTGGCCGCGCCTGCCCGTCCGTTCGAGGACCTGCTGGTGGAGCAGTCCGAATACCTGTTGGGCCTGGCTCCGTCGGAGGCCGGACGCAAGCAGGTGGACTACCTGAAGACGCAGGTGGCCAATGTGAAGCGTCTGGGTACCGATGCCTTCTGCGACACCATTGCCCTGCCCTTGGGCTTGCCCCGCTCTTACTGGGACTGTGCCCTGAAGTACAAGCCTATGGACGAGGCTGCCCGTCTCCGTCTGCCGGTGCTGGTGCTGCAGGGCGAGCGCGACTACCAAGTCACCATGCATGACTTTGGGCTGTGGCGTATGGGGCTGATGCGCAACCGCAACGTGTCCTTCAAATCCTATCCCAAGTTGAACCATTTATTGCAGGAGGGTGTGGGCATGGCCACGCCTTTCGAATACCAACAAGCATTGCCCGTGCCGGCTTACGTGGCCGATGACATAGCCTTGTTTGTGCGCACGGGCAACCTGCGGTGAATTCTTTTGCCTATGCCCAAGAAAGAATCTGCTACCAAAAGTTTTATCCTCCGTGTGGATGCTGCCACCATGGAGGCCGTGGAGAAGTGGGCTGCCGACGAGTTCCGCAGCACCAACGGACAGCTTCAGTGGATCATATCCGAAGCCTTGCGCAAGAGCGGGAGGCTGCCCAAGAAGCCGGTCCGGAGCAAAGAGAAAGAAGAACCTAAGAACGATAAGGAATGAGATATGTGAATTTAGGAAATTATAAGGGCGGTAAGGACCTGCCCGACGTCCGTTACCATCCTTCCGTGGCCGACCGTGTGCTGGAGGGGCTGGCCCTGCTGCCCGTGTTGGCCCTGTGGGGATATGTGCTGGCGCGTCACCTTCGCGACGGGGAAGTGGGGGCGGAGTATTATGTCTCGGGAATACTGGCCGCAGGCTGTTATGTCCTACTGTTCGTGTCGTCCCGCTGTTCCGTGCGGCACATCAATTTTCCCTTCCGCGTGCATCGGGGCAATGTGGTCCGCCAGTACGTGCTGGTCTTGCGCCTGGTCCGCGTGCTGAATGTCCTGACGGGCTGCCTGCTGGTCTTCTCCCCCTTCATGGAGGCGGGACACCGGTGGGCAGGGGCAGGCTTTGCCCTGTCCCTGGCGTTGTTGGCGGTGTCGCTGGCGGGCTATATGGTGCTGGCTTACCGTCAGCGCTGAAGGGTTTCCTTCAGCCGGTCGGCGGCCAGTGCCGCGTCGCCGTCCGCTTCCTCCAGCAGGGTGACGAACTTGCTGCCTATGATGGCTCCTGCGGCGTGTGAGGTGGCGGCCTCCAGCGTCTGGCGGTTGGATATGCCAAAGCCTATCATGCGCGGGTTCTTCAGGTTCATGGCCTCTATGCGGCGGAAGTATTCCTGTTTCTGCTCGTCGAAGCTCTTCTGCGCTCCGGTCACTGCGGCCGATGACACCATGTAGATGAATCCGCCGGTGTGGGCGTCGATTTCGCGTATGCGTTCCTCGCTGGTCTCCGGCGTGATGAGCATAATCATGTGCAGGCCGTGGCGGTCGGCGGTGGCTTTATACTCCTCCATATACTCCCTGAAAGGCAGGTCGGGGATGATGATGCCGTCAATGCCCGTCTCCACACACTGTAGGCAGAAACGTTCGAAACCGTACTGTATGATGGGATTCAGATACCCCATCAGTACCAACGGTATGCTGACGTCCCGCCTGATGTCCTTCAACTGCTCGAACAGCAGGCGTACCGACATGCCGTTGCGCAGCGCGCAGGTGGCTGCATGCTGTATCACGGGACCGTCGGCCATGGGGTCGCTGAACGGTATGCCTATCTCTATCATCTGTATGCCTTTCTGTTGCAGGGCGCGTATGGTGCGGGCGGTATCTTCCTTGTGTGGATGTCCGGCACAGAAGTACAGGCTGAGTATGCCTGTCTTGTTTTGTTGGAATAACTGGTCTATTCTGTTCATGATTGTTGTATGTTCAGTTGTCTGATGAAAAGGTCTATGCTTTGTGCGTCTTTCAGTCCGGGTGCAGTCTCGAACCGACTGTTCAGGTCTATGCCGGCCCACATGGGGTGGGAGAATCTGCCCAGCTCTTCTACACTGTCCGGCCCTATGCCCCCGCTCAGCAGGAAGGGGGTGCGCCCGTGATATTGGCGGGTCAGTCCCCAGTGGAAGCGTCTGCCTGAGCCTCCGTAGCCCTGGCAGGCCGTGTCAAACAGGTAATAGTGGCAGCTGCCCTCGTAAAAGAGCAGCCGTGCGCAGGTCTCGTTCCCTCCGTCCAGCGTGAGGGCCTTTATCACTTCCAGCCCTTCCGCCCGCAGGCCGGAGCACAGGGAGGGAGGCTCGTCGCCGTGCAGCTGGACGATGTCAAGGCCGAAGTCGCGTGCCTTCTCCAGTATACGGTTCTTGTCCTCGTTGACAAACACTCCCACCCGGCGGCACCGCCGGGGAAGGTACGCGGGCGGGCTGTCCACGTAGCGTGGGGAGGAGGGGTAGAAGATGAAGCCCATCCAGTCCACGCCTTCACATTGCTCTACGGCGCGTATGTTGTCGGCTTCGCGCATGCCGCACACTTTCACTATCATGGCTGTCGTAGTTGGCTGATGAGACTTTCCAGTGCCTTTCCCGGCTGTTCCTGTGTCATGAGGTGTCCGCCTATGAGGAATCCCCGGTATCCGGCCCGGCGAAGCTGCCTGATGGTGTCGGGATGCGACATGCCGCTCTCGCTTACGCGCAGTATGTCGTCGGGCAGCCGGTCGGCCAGGCGGAAGGAGTTGTCCGTGTCGGTGTGGAAGGTTCCCAGATTGCGGTTGTTCACTCCGGCCATGTCCGTGTGGCTGTCTATGTAGTCCAGTTCCCTCTCCGTGTGTATTTCGAGCAGTACCTCCAGTTGCAGCTTGTGGGCTTCGGCGGCCAGCATCCCGCACTGTTCCCGTGTCAGGGCGGCGGCTATGAGCAGCACGGCGCTGGCTCCTGCGGCTTTGGCCTGCCACAGCTGAAGCTCATCTATGATGAAGTCTTTCCTCAGTAGGGGCAGCCGGCAGACACTGCGCGCCGTGCGCAGGTCGTCTAGGGTGCCTCCGAAGAAGGCTTCGTCCGTCAGCACCGATGCGGCCGAAGCTCCGGCCTGCTGGTAGGCGGGGAGTATGTCCTCCACACGTGCCTCCTGGCGTATCCAGCCTTTGGATGGGGAGCGACGTTTGAACTCCGCTATGATGCCCGTGTCCGACTGTGCCAGTGCCTGCTTCATGCTTGGGGCCGGGGGTACGTCGGCACAGAGGTGTTCCAGCGTCCGGAGTCCGGTCTGTGCCTTGTCCAGAGCCAGCTCTTTCCGCTTGTGTGCGATGATATCATCCAGTATATCTTTCATATGTCTCTTGTCTTTTGAGATATTCTTAGCTGTTGGTTTCGACGAATGTCTTGAATGTCCTTAGCGCCCGTCCGCTTTCCAGCGACTCACGGGCTATGGCTATGCACTCTTCTATGTCTTTCTGCGGTTCCATGACCTGTATGGCGAAGGCGGCGTTCACCGTGACGCACTGCGTCTGGGCCGGTGTGGCGCGGTTCTGCAGCACGTTGTCGAAGATGCGGGCGGCGTCTTCCTTAGTGTGTCCGCCGCTCAACTCTTCGGCCTGTGCGGGTCGGAAGCCCAGGGTGGCCGGATGGTAGATGCGTTCGTAGTGGCGTGTCATCACCTTGAACTCGTCGGTGAGCGATATCTCATCGTAGCGGTCCAGGCTGTTCACCACGGCAAAGTCCGTGCCCAGGCGGTAGAACACGTTGGTGTACAGGCGCATCTGTGCCAGGTCGGCCACGCCGAGGAGCTGGTAGGCCGGTCGGCAGGGGTTGACCAGCGGCCCCAGCAAGTTGAACAGCGTGCGCACGCCTAATGCCTTGCGTACGGGGGCCACTGCCTTCATGGCCGGACTGAACAGCGGCGCGTGCAGGTAGGCCAGGTTACAGGCGTCCATGGAGCGGCGCAGGCGGTCGGGGTCGTTGCTGAAGCGTACGCCGTGCTGTTCTATCACGTTGCTGGCCCCGCTGACTGAGGTGGCTCCGAAGTTGCCGTGCTTGGCCACCTTGTATCCGGCTCCGGCCACCACGAAGCAGGCGCAGGTGGAGATGTTGAAGGTGTTCTTCCCGTCGCCTCCCGTGCCTACGATGTCTATGGGTCGGCAGGGTCCGAAGTCTACGGGCACGCAGGTCTCCATCAGTGCCTGCCGGAACCCTATCAGCTCGTCTACGGTGATGCCGCGCATCTGGAACGCAGCCATGAGGGCCGCCGTCTGCGCTTCGGGATATTGTCCGTTGCTGATGTCCAGCATCAGCCTCCGGGTCTCTTCTGATGTAAGCTCTTCGTGGTTGAAGAGCCGTGCAAGTATCTGTTTCATTGTCTTTATTCCTTAATAGATGATGATTGGCGGGAGATGTCTTTTAGGGCATCCCCTGTCCGGCAGGCCAACGGCCCCCTCGTTGCCATGCTTACAGGTATACCCCTCCGAAGCATGCTTGGCGGTGTCCGGAGAAATTCTTCATTCTTCATAAAACAAGAAGTTCTCCATTATCTTCCTTCCTTCCGGCGTAAGCACCGATTCAGGGTGGAACTGTATGCCGTGCACGTCAAGGGTGCGGTGTTTCAGCGCCATGATGTGTCCTTCGGGGCTTAGTGCGGTCACGGCCAGGCAGCGGGGGAATCCTTCGGATGACACCACCCAGGAGTGGTACCGTCCCACCGGCGTGCCGTGGGGCACGTGGCGGAAGAGACGGTCTTTCTCTATGGGGATGGGCAGGGTGGCGTGACCGTCGTCCTCCAGCACCAGCGGGCTTTGCACTCCGTGGTACACGTGTGTCAGGTTCACCAGTGTGGCCCCGAACACTTCGGCTATGGCCTGATGTCCCAGGCATACGCCCAGTATGGGCTTGCTTGCGGCATAGGTGCGTATCACTTCGGTCAGCAGTCCGGCCTCGCAGGGTATACCCGGCCCGGGTGAGAGCACTATATTGTCGTACCGTTCCAGTTCTTCCAGTCCGAAGCGGTCGTTGCGCAGCACGTCCGTCTCGGCTCCCAGCTCCTTCAGAAGGTGTGCCAGGTTGTAGGTGAAGGAGTCGTAGTTGTCTATGATTACTGTCTTCATGTCCGTTCACATCCTTTCTGCCATTTCTATGGCTTTTCTGAGCGCGCCCAGTTTGTTGTTCACTTCCTGCAGTTCGTTTTCCTCGTCGCTTTGGGCCACTATGCCTCCTCCTGCCTGGAACCACAGTATGCCGTTGCGGCTTACGAAGGTGCGTATGGTGATGGCCTGGTTCAGGTCTCCGTCCAGTCCGATGAATCCTATGCATCCTCCGTAGGCTCCCCGATTGTGAGGCTCTATCTCGCTGATGAGCTGCATGGCCCTGACCTTTGGCGCTCCGCTCAGGGTGCCTGCGGGAAAGGTGTCGGTGAAGGTGCGTATGGGGTCGGCTTTCGGGTCCAGGGTGCCGCTCACCCTGCTCACCAGGTGTATGACGTGGCTGTAGAACTGGGTCTCCCTGAAGAAGTCCACCTTCACGTCGTGGCAGTTGCGTGCCAGGTCGTTGCGTGCCAGGTCCACCAACATCACGTGTTCGGCGTTCTCCTTGGGGTCTTCCAGCAACCGTCGGGCGTTGGCCTCGTCCTGCTCCTTGTCGCCGGTGCGTCGTGTGGTGCCGGCTATGGGGTCTATGTAGGCCCGACGTCCTTCGACGCGCAGGTGTGTCTCGGGCGAGGAACCGAATATGCGGAATCCTCCGAAGTCGAAGTAGAATAGGTATGGCGACGGGTTTATGCTGCGCAGTGCGCGGTAGAGCTTGAAGTCGTCGCCCGTGTAGCGTTGTTCGAACCTTCTTGACAGCACTATCTGGAACACGTCACCCCTGAGGCAGTGGGCTA
The DNA here is from genome assembly GCA_949296415.1 of uncultured Bacteroides sp. Lineage (GTDB taxonomy): Bacteria > Bacteroidota > Bacteroidia > Bacteroidales > Bacteroidaceae > Bacteroides. Next base: position 9,491 of record CASFQC010000052.1, read on the forward strand.
TGCCCCGGCGTATGTTGGCCTTGTGTTCCTCGTCGGTCAGGGGCGAGGTCACGGGGCCTGTGGCGTGGAAGTCGTAGGCGGTGTAGTTGCGGTTGCATATGGCTCGCAGCACGCGGTCCAGTCCGCTGGGTTCGCCCTCGGCCTGCATTTCGAGGAGCATGAGCTCGTGGCGGAAGTCGTTGAACACGATGAGGTATTTGTAAAGTATGTACAGCATGTCGGGCGCGTCGTTCACTTCCTCGCGGCTGTCCTTTATGGGGATGTCTTCGAAGTAGCGCACGGCGTTGAACGAGGTGTATCCGTACAGTCCGCAGTATCGGCTGTACTCGCCTTCGGCCTGGAAGCGTGCCAGGAAGTCGTCCATGGCCTGTTCCACGCGGTAGTCCGGGCCTATGGCGTGTTCCTCGCGGCATCCGTCGGGCAGGCGTGTCTGCACCTTTCCGTGGCTTACGGCTATGCTGGCCAGCGGGCATAGTCCTATGAAGGAGCGGTTGTTCTCGCTGCCGTGGTAGTCCGAGCTTTCCATCAGTGCGCTTTGCGGAAACACGTCGCGCACCTTCAGGTAGGTTCCCACCGGTGTGTGCAGGTCGCCCAGGAGGGTGCGGGTCAGTATGTTGTATCTGAATGTTCGCATGTCTTCTTATGGTTGTGGTTAAAGGTTTTTCAGATAGGTCTCTATGTCTTTGTCTCCTCTTCCGGACACGGTGAGCACCACCACGTCGTCGGGCTTGAAGTCTATTTTGGGCAGGGCACCCAGCACGTGGGCGCTCTCCAGTGCGGGTATTATGCCTTCCAGCCGTGTCAGTTCGTAGGCGGCCCGCAGGGCTTCGTCATCGTTCACCGGCAGCACGGTGGCGCGGTGTTGTGCGGCCAGGTTGGCGTGCATGGGTCCTACGCCGGGATAGTCAAGTCCGGCGGATATGGAGTAGGGCTCTTCCACTTGCCCGTCCTCGTCCTGTATGACCAGTGTTTTCGAACCGTGGAGTATTCCTTTCCGTCCCAGGCAGATGGTGGCAGCGGTGAGTCCCGATTCCACTCCCTTGCCTCCGGCTTCGGCCAGCACTATCTTCACGCGTTCGTCGTTCAGGTAGTGGTAAATGGTTCCTGCCGCGTTGCTTCCTCCGCCCACGCAGGCCATGAGGTAGTCGGGGCATTCGCGTCCTTCGTGCTCCAGAAGCTGCGCTCTTATCTCCCGGCTGATGACAGACTGCAGGCGCGCCACCATGTCGGGATAGGGATGCGGTCCTACGGTGGAGCCTATGATGTAGTAGGTGTCGGCAGGGTGGCAGCACCAGTCGCGTATGGCTTCGTTGGTAGCGTCTTTCAGTGTCATGTTTCCGCTGGTCACGGGCACTACGGTGGCTCCCAGCATCTTCATTTTCTCCACGTTGACGTGTTGGCGTTCCACGTCAGTCTTTCCCATGTACACCACGCATTCCATGTCCAGCAGCGCACATACGGTGGCGGTGGCCACTCCGTGTTGTCCGGCTCCGGTCTCGGCTATGATGCGAGTCTTTCCCATGCGGCGTGCCAGTAAGGCCTGTCCTATGGCGTTGTTTATCTTGTGCGCTCCGGTGTGGTTCAGGTCCTCGCGCTTCAGGTATATTTTGCATCCATAGGTCTGGCTCAGCCGACGCGCCAGGTAGAGGGGCGAGGGGCGTCCCACGTAGTCGCGCAACAGGCTGTCGTACTCGCGTTGGAATCCGTCGCTTTCCAGAATGTCGCGGTAAGCCTTGGTCAGTTCCTCCACACAGCGGTGCAGTATCTCGGGCACGTATGCCCCTCCGAATTCGCCATAATAGCCTTCATTGTTCACTTGATAGTTTTTCATTTGTCTTGTTGCATTTAGTTCGGTTGATGGTTTTTGGTCACTTCTTGCTGCCGGTCTTCTGACGGGGCCTGTAATGAGAGAAGGCCCGTCGCAAGTGCGGCAGGCCTTCTGTGAGAGTTTGTTTTATTCACTTCTTTTATGCTGGGTCACGCATACGGGGCTTCTGTCACCTTACGACTGTGTCATCGTCCGGTGGCGCCACCAATATGTATGTGCTGCAAAGGGGTTCATGATTTACACTTTTATTGTTTTCACGGGGCAAATATATACGTTTTATTCTTTCCTTCAAAGTAAAATTGAAAATTTATATGATAAAACTTGTTTTTTATGGCAAAATGGTTTTCTACCCCTTCTGTTGCGGAGTGCTTCCTTCCAGTTTGAAGCGCATTCGGAATATACCGTCCTTGTAGTCGTGGCTGATGATTCTGAAGGTGCCTATCTCCGAGGTGTCGGTCACGTGCAGTCCTATGCAGAGGCATTCGTCGTAATGCCCCACCTTCACTATTCTCACCATGTCCGATGCCCCTTCGGGCAGCCGTTTCAGGTCGAATCGTCCCACGGCTTCCTTCCGGGTGATGTATTCGGTGGTTACGGGCAGGTGTTTGGCTATGATTTCGTTCACGGCCTGCTCTATGCGGCGGATGTCTTCGTCGGAGGGAGCCTGCGGCAGGGTGAAGTCCAGTTTGCTTTTCTTCCGTTCAATATGTGCCGACACGGCACGTCCGCATCCGAAGAGGTTCATCATGGTACGGTTTACGATGTGCTCGCACGTGTGCATGGGCGGATATTCCGTCTTGTTGTGTCCGTTCAGTTGGGGTTGTTCCATAAGTCTCTTAATATATAAAATAGGTGGAACAAAGGTAATGCTTTTTTCAGAAACGCTTTGTACGAAGATGTGTCAGACTGACTCCGAAGTGGCAAAAAGCCTTTTCTGCCGTTCCTTTGGGGAAAAGGCGGCGACCGGTATGGGCGTTTGTCATCGTCCGGTGGCTGTATCGTTCCATTGGGATGGAGACCACATGAAAAAAGGATGCGCCGGTCTGACGCATCCTCCCAATTTAAAATTATGAAAAATGTGAAAACAGTTTGTCGGGTTCAATACCCGAAGATGTCTTCTGTGGTCAGTTCCGTCACGGGACCGATTTTCTTCAGAGCTTCCATATCAAGGTCTTTCTTGTTGCCCAGGATGCCGTAGTAGTATGTGCGTCCTTTTACCCATTTCTGCTGGAAGTCGACTACGTCTTTCAACGTCATGTTCTGCACGTCGTTGTAGAGTTTCATGCGGCTGTCTGTGGTCTCTCCCAAGTCTTCCGCATTGATGTAGTTCCACAGTACGCCCGACTTGTTCACGCGGTCTGTGCGCAGGCGTGCAATGAGTCCGTCCTTGGCCAGCTTGAATGCGTTCTCCGACTCGGGCATATTGTTGATGATGTCGTTGAACGTGTTGATGGCGTCAATCATCTTGTCGTTCTGTGAGGCTATCTGCGAGATGAAGTAGTAGTCCTCGTCCTTATATCCCGGTGCGTTCATGCCTGCCCATGCCGAGTAGGCCAGTCCGCGGCTTTCGCGCATTTCCTGGAATACGATGGAGTTCATTCCTCCGCCGAAGTATTCGTTGTAGAGCGACATGACGGGGTTGACGCTGAGGTCATATTTCTCACCACGGTTGCTGTATTGCAGCAGGTAGATGTTCTTCGCGTCGTAGGGAGCCAGGAAGATTCTGGTCTCTGCGGGCTGTTGCAGGACGAAGTTGCCTTCCGTCGGCACGTCTTTCAATGTGTCGGGAGTCTTGTGCTCCTTGTCTATCACGGCCTGTAGCTCGTCTGTGGTGCTGGGTCCGTAGTACAGGATGCGGTGCTTGTAGCTGTCCAGTCCGTGCAGACGGTCGACCAGTTCCTGCGGGTTGAGGGCGGTAAGCTCTTGCTCGGTGAGCTGGGTGGTTACGGCATTCTTGGGTCCGTAAGCCACGTATTGTACCAGACGCAGGAAATTCTGTCCCTGGTTCAGCTTGGTGTCGTGGCGTGCTTTGATGAGGTCGGCGGCCAGGTTGGCATAAGCGGTCGGGTTCACTTGGGCGTCGTTCAGCAGCTTTTCGAACAAGGCCATGGCTTGGGGCATATACTCGTTCAGACCGCTCAGGGTGACGTAAGTGCGGCGTCCGCCCGGACTGACGGAGAAGCTGCAAGCCATGCGGTAGAACTCCTGCTTGACCTGTTCGGGTGTCATGTCGCTTGTGCCCAGATATTCCAGGTATTGTGCGGCCAGTCCCAGCTTGCGGTCCTGGTTGTTGCCCATGTCAAAGAGGTAAGTCAGTTCGAATATGTCATTGGTAGTGTTCTGCTTGTAGAGCACAGGGATGGCACCGTTCTTGGCGGTAATCTTGGTCAGATCTTTGTCGTAGTCCAGGAATACCGGCTCGATGGGAGTGACGTTGGCGGCGGCTGTCTGGATTTCGCGGAGGAATGTGCTTGCCGTGTCGCGGTTCATCACGATGGGGGTTATTTCGGGTTTGGCAATCTTCTTCTCGTTGGGGTCTTTGCCCTGACGCTTGTAGATGATGGCGTAATTGTCTTCCTTCAGGTATTTGTTGGCCAGTGCCACGATGTCGGCCTTGGTCAGTTTGGATGCGCGGTCAATCTGTGTCACTTCGTCTGCCCAGTCGCTTCCGTTGACAAAGGACTGTACGAACCAGTCAGCACGTCCGGCGTTGCTTTCCAGCTGGTAGAGTTGGTTCAGTTTGAAGTTGTTTATATTGGCTTCCAGTATGCTTTCGTCAAAGTCGCCGTCGCGCAGTTTCTTCAGCTCGCCCAGTAACAGCTCTTTCACGTCGTCCAGCGTCTGTCCGGCTTTCGGACGTCCTACCATCATGAATGCGCTGTAGTCACTCATCGCCATGGGGTAGCAGTAGGCGCTCAGCGTCTTCTGCTGCTGTGTCAGGTCAAGATCTATGAGTCCTGCCTGTCCGTTATACAGTATTTGCGATACCACCTGCATGGCTTCCGTGTCTTGGTCGGACGCTCCCGGAAGTCTCCATGCCAGGGTGATGTTCTCGGCATCGTTGCCGTAGACCTCGCGTACCACGGGGGCGGTCATCGGCTCTTCCTTGGGCAGGTTCAGCACGGGCAGTTCGGGGTTGGGCTGCATGTCGCCGAAGTACTTGTCTATAGTGGCAATCATCTGGTCGGGGTCGAAGTCGCCGCTCAGGCAGATGGCCATGTTGTTGGGCACATACCACTGTTTGAAGTAGTTCTTGATGTTGGTGATGGAGGGATTCTTCAGGTCTTCCTGTGTGCCCAGTACGGTCTGCGTGCCGTAGGGGTGATGCGGGAAGAGGGCTGCCAGCGTGGCTTCATAGACCTTGCGGGCGTCCTGTGTCAGTGACATGTTCTTCTCCTCGTACACCGTCTCCAGCTCGGTGTGGAATCCGCGGATGACGCAGTTCTTGAAGCGTTCGGACTGTATCCTGGCCCAGTTGTCCACCTGGTTGCTGGGGATGTCTTCGGTGTAGCAGGTCACGTCGAAGCTGGTGAAGGCGTTGGTGCCGTTGGCTCCGATGGCGGCCATGAGCTTGTCATACTCGTTGGGTATGGCATATTTCGAAGCTTCGTAAGACAGGCTGTCTATGACGTGGTAGATGGCCTTGCGCTCGGCTTCGTCTGTGGTCTTGCGGTAGACTTCGAATTGCTGTTCTATCTGGTCAAGCAGGGGCTTTTCGGCTTCGTAGTTCTGGGTACCGAAGTGTGTGGTGCCCTTGAACATCAGGTGCTCAAAGTAGTGGGCCAGTCCGGTGGTCTCGGCCGGGTCGTTCTTTCCGCCTACGCGTACTGCAATATATGTTTGTATGCGCGGTTCGTCTTTGTTTACGGACATATAGACTTTCAGTCCGTTGTCCAGCGTGTAGATACGTGCCTCCAACGGATCATTGGGCACGGTCTCGTACGTGTACTTTGAGGAACAGCTCCCCAAAGCAAGGGCTGCCACCAGCAGGGCAGGCAGCCCCATTCGGTTTAACAATTTGTTCATAAGTAGTGCTTTATTAGATTGACAGCTGCAAAGGTAGGTTTTTTTTCATACCTTTGCACGCGTAACATCGGATTATTTTTATATAGATATTCTTGTATCTATACCCGGATTTTCCAAAGACCATTAATTTAACTTCAGATATGATTACTACAGAACAACTGAAAGATATCAAGGAACGTACGGAGGCATTGAACCGTTATCTGGACATTGATGCCAAGAAGATTCAGGTAGAGGAAGAACAGTTGCGCACTCAGGCGCCTGGCTTCTGGGACGACCAGAAAGCCGCCGAGGCACAGATGAAGAAAGTGAAAGGGCTGCAGCAATGGATTGCCGGATACCAGGAGGTCAAGACGCTGGCCGACGAATTGCAGTTGGCTTTTGACTTCCACAAGGACGGGCTGGTGAGCGAGGAGGAAGTGGACGAGGCGTATGCCAAGGCTGCCGACGCCGTGGAGGCGCTGGAACTGAAGAACATGCTGCGCGAGGAGGCCGACCAGATGGACTGCGTGCTGAAAATCAACTCCGGAGCCGGCGGCACGGAGAGTCAGGACTGGGCCAACATGCTGATGCGCATGTATCTGCGCTATGCCGAACGCCACGGATACAAGGCTTCCATAGCCAACTTGCAGGAAGGCGACGAGGCGGGCATCAAAACCTGTACCATAGAGATAAGCGGCTCCTATGCCTACGGTTATCTGAAGGGCGAGAACGGAGTGCACCGTCTGGTGCGCGTGTCGCCTTACAATGCACAGGGTAAGCGTATGACTTCATTTGCCTCTGTGTTTGTCACTCCGCTGGTCGACGACACCATTGAAGTGACCATAGAACCGGCACGCCTGTCGTGGGACACCTTCCGCAGCGGGGGAGCGGGCGGACAGAATGTGAACAAGGTGGAGTCCGGCGTGCGCCTGCGCTACCAGTACAAGGACCCGTACACCGGTGAGGAGGAGGAAATCCTCATAGAGAACACCGAGACGCGCGACCAGCCCAAGAACCGGGAAAATGCCTTGCGTTTGTTGCGTTCCATGCTCTATGACAAGGAGATGAAACACCGCCTGGCCGAGAAGGCTAAGATAGAGGCCGGCAAGAAGAAGATAGAGTGGGGCTCGCAGATACGCAGCTACGTATTTGACGACCGCCGTGTGAAAGACCACCGCACCAACTACCAGACCAGCGATGTGAACGGCGTGATGGACGGTGGGATAGACGGCTTCATCAAAGCCTACCTCATGGAGTTTGCCGGTAGCGGAGGAACGGAGTGAGCCGTCAAGGCTCCACCGCCACTTTTATCACTCCGTCCCGTCTCTCTTCGAACAGCCTGTAGGCTTCGTCTATCCGCTCCAACGGGAAGCGGTGGGTGATGAGCGGAGTGGTGTCTATTTCCCCTTTTTCTATCAGACGGAGTATTTCGGCGCAGTCGCATCCGTCCACGCCGCCGGTCTTGAAGGTAAGGTTCTTGCCGTACATGTCGGGCAGGGGCAGCAGTTGCGGATGGTCGTACAAAGCCACTATGGTTACGGTGGCGTTGGGGCGCGCGCATTCCCATGCCAGACGGAAAGTGTCGTCGGCTCCGGCCACTTCCAGCACTACGTCGGCTCCGCCGTGGTCGCTGTGTGTCCGCACAAAGTCCTTGCATTCCTCCGGCCTTACAGTAAGCGCACCCGGATAGTGGCGGCGCACAAAGTCCGTGCGCTCGTCCGACTTCTCGCATACGATGATGCGCTTCGGCCGTTTCAGCCTCACGCAGGCCAGGGTGCACAGTCCTGTGGGGCCGGCGCCTATGATCAGTACGGTGTCTTCCGGTTTGATGTCCGATATGCGTGCGGCCCAGAATCCGGTGGCCAGTATGTCGCCCGTAAACAGGGCTTGTTCGTCCGTCACTCCGTCGGGAATGCGGTCCAGTCCCTGGTCGGCATGCGGCACGCGCACGTAGCGGGCCTGTCCGCCGTCAATGCGGCATCCCAGTGCCCAGCCTCCGTCGGGGTCGGTACAGTTGTTCACATAACCGTGGCGGCAGAAGAAACATTCGCCGCAGAAGGTCTCCACGTTCACCGTCACACGGTCGCCCGGCCGCACGCGGGTCACAGCCGTTCCGGTCTGTTCCACCACGCCCACCATTTCGTGTCCCACGGTGATGCCCGGCACGGCGCGCGGCACGCTGCCGTGCTTTATGTGCAGGTCACTGGTGCAGATGCTGGCCAGGGTCACGCGCACAATGGCGTCGTGTGCGTCCTGCAGCACAGGTTCCGGCTTTTCCGTGAGCTGGAACCGTCCTTTTTCCATATAAGTGTATGCAAGCATGTCTTTTCTCCTTTCCTTTCTGTCATTGGTGTGCCTTTTCCCATCCCAGATACCCCGTGCCCAGCTCGTACACCTTATAGCCTTTCCGGCTGAGCAGTGTGGCGGCCTTCTTGCTCCGTCTTCCGCTGCGGCAGTACAGGGCCACGGGCCGTTGCTTGTCCAGAAGCGAGTCGGCCTTCTCGGAAAAGAGGCTGTCGTTCACGTCTATCAGTATGCTGCCCTTGATATGCCCTTCGGCATGTTCGGCAGGTGTGCGCACGTCCACCAGCTGTACGTCCGGGCGGGCGATGATTTGGGCGAACTGTTTTACGTCCAAAGTTTCGAAGTCCGAGCCTTTCTGCTGGCAGGAGAAGAGCGATGACAGCAGCAGGCAGAAGGATGCGAATAGTGTCTTTTTCATTTGGTCTATGTTTTCGGTTTGTCTGGGGGCGAAGATACGAATAATTTATGTACTTTTTCTTTCGCTTGTCCGAAAGAAAAAGATACCAAAAAGAAAGGACCCCGGCTCCACTTCCGGGGCTACTCCGGACGCCTTTCAGCCTAAAGGGCAGAAACTCACTCCGCTGCGCTCCGTTCAGACAAGTCTGCCCTTTTTAACGGCTGAAAGACATCCTACGCTTAACGCCCCTCCGCTGATGCCGGAAAACCATGCGGCGTGTAGGCGTTACTTCTTTTTAATGAAGAATAACCATGCGGCATGAATGCGCACTGATAGCGCAGCCAAAATTCTTCATTCTTCGTTCTTCGTTCTTCGTTCTTCATTCTTCATTCTTCATTTAAAAAGTAACGCCTACACACCACAGTACGCACCAAATTTTCGGACGACTCCGCAGTTTGGCGTGGCAGTTAACGCCTGTTAACCGATGACTCACTTTGTCTTTCTTTTGAAGTTTTTTCCGACAAAATGAAAGGCTTTCCTTCATTGGGCTTACAACCGTTTTTTTTTAAATGCGCAGGGAAGTGGAATTATGCTGTCTGAAATATGTATATATGTTAATGTTGTAGGGCTTATTCTTCTGAAATATATAAAAATGTTAATGAAGCCGTCCGAAAAAGCCTTTCTCTGCCAGCCGATGACCTGTTGTCGGCAGGCGGATAATGGGTCACTGGCGGACGGATGACCTATTGTCCGGTTACGGATGATACGTTGTCCGCCCATGTTTTGTACAGACTTTTCTTTTCGGCAGACTTTTTGTGAGATATTTTCCTGCTTTTGCGCGGATTCCAGCAGCTTCTGAAGTGTTAAAATTTGGGCTATTGTGCTATAGTACAGAAAAATGTGCTGAAAATCCCTGCGTTCTTTCCCGTCATGTCCTCCTTTGCCCGGAAACAAGCCACGCATTTGCGTTAAACTTTGTAAAGTGTCAGAAACTGTTTTTTGAATTCATGCCGGAATAAATTCAAGACAGCTTCTAAGAGGTTGAAAAGGAAAAATTAAACAAACTCTGAATAATTTTCTGACAATGTCGTTGCTTTTAATAATCTTTTTATGTACATTTGTGACGTTTCCTACGCCGAGCCTTTCTTTGTGTTTCATGGAAAGAAAGGTAGGGTTACAAAGGGAATGTATATACATATAAAAAGACGTTTACTTGACGTTTTGTCTTTGGCTGTTTGAAACTTCGCAACTTTCTAATCGTAGTCAAAAGCAAAGCAACGGTAGATGTCTACGGGATATGTCAATGTCCTTGGTATGCCTTTTGCTCAAAGGGGTATACTGGGTTGTCATACATATCGGCGTGGGCTTCTGCGTTGCTCGTTCAGACTACGATGGGCAATGCGAAGGCCTCAAACAGCGGGACGAGTGACAGGTACAGATTCCCGCGCTTTTTTATGCATATGCTTCATCTTTTAGAATTGGGTAATTATAGAGGCTCGTTCCGGGAATCTGCGGGCATAGATACGTTTTATGAGAAAATAATAGGATAAAACGCAGAATAAAGCGAATTTGAGCATTCTTACTGACGGTCAGAGGGTTTGGCTTCGGGTGGCACGGAATGACATAAGGGCGGAAAAACGGATTTGGGCGGATTACAGCAATAGATGCACTTCCAAATCA
>CASFQC010000053.1 GCA_949296415.1 uncultured Bacteroides sp.
AAAAATTGGTAAAATGAAACTTCTCGCTTATTTTTGAACGCTGCTAAAGTGGTCCCTTTTTTAATGGCTATGTGGGGGATTTTTAGGTGGATATCTACATTACAGGATATTTCCCGCTCTTTTTTTTCCTTCTCGTGTCCAAATACAAACTAATAGTTGCCATAACGATTTTTTTTATTGGTTAGCGCACCTGCCTCTTAGGCATGATGCCAAAGTTCGCGGATAATTGTTGCCATACCAGAACTCACGACACCCTGCCTAAATTTTCCTGTTCGCGTCAGATTTGCAATTTATCAGGGCTGAATAAGCCTGAATAAGGCACATTTTTAATGTTTCCAATCCAAAATCACAACAAAAAAAAGAGCTACATTTTATTGTAACTCCTTGACTTTCAATTAGTCGGGGTAGCGGGATTCGAACCCACGACCCCCTGCTCCCAAAGCAGGTGCGCTAACCGGACTGCGCTACACCCCGATACAAATTTTGAATCGCGTGCAAAAGTATAAAATATCTTCTTGTCTTCCAAAATATTCTGAAGTTTTTGCAAGCCGATGCCGTTATTCTTTCCTTAATCCATTTCGCACGCGCCCTTCCATATAAGAACTATCACACTGTACACCAGCGGTTTGGTGCGAAAGGATTCACAGCTTCCTGCGGACGGATTCACAGCTTGCTGTGTGTGGGTCCGCCGCTTGCTGTGTATGGGTCCGCACCAGACTGTCTACAGGAGTCCATGCACAGGACGAGGATTTCCCTGAATAGAAAAGCACTCTTTTTACACGGAAATCACTGAGAAGTACCTGTTTTTCTATACCCTCCGACTGCTCCATAAATCGCTCCTCTTTAGACGAACAGTTCCAATGAAACACTGATGAAAGGCCATTGGGGACAGCAGCAAACTGAAAGGACAGGAAACCGACACGGGTGCGTACAACTACAACCTAAGACCATACTCCCCTGCGGAAGCGGCGCAGGGATTCCTCGCAGAATCCCTCGCCCGCATAGACATCGGAAAAATCAGAAGGGCCAAGTCTTTCATATTCTGCATGCCTTTATGCAGAAAGTGTTCCCGGAGGCAACGGCATCGGCATGTCTCTGAGATTAAGAGCCTGTTCAAATTTTCCTCTTTAAGATTCTTATTCAGTCCCATTTGAGCCTCTTTCCGGTCTCTTTTCCTGTTCTTATTCGTCACGTAGCCCGCTACGCTCCTCATAACAACAGAAAAATATCCTCGGAAACAGCCCTCAAAATAAGGCTGGGCAAAATTTAAGCAGGCTCTAAACCTTACCATTTTTAGGATAATTGAGGATATTCATTTGGCTTATTTCTAATTTATTCCTATTTCTATATCAGATTTTTACAAAAACCCTTTCAACTTATTAATGAAAAGCCTATATTTGCATAAAAATCAGCCAAAGAATGTTTTTCATTAACAACTAAAAATAAAACTATTATGAGAAAACTTAATTTGAAGATGGCGGCTGCAGCTATGATTTGCGGCGCATTCCTGTTCAGCTCATGCGTAGGCTCTTTCGGTCTGCACAGCAAGTTATCCACATGGAACCAAAGCATCAGCAACAAGTTTGTCAATGAGCTTGTATTTCTGGTATGCAACATCATTCCCGTCTACGGAGTATGCTATCTGGCCGACGCCGTTGTAATCAACTCCATAGAGTTCTGGACCGGCAGCAACCCCATGGCCAGCGTGGGCGACGTAAAGCAGATAAAAGGCGAGAACGGCAACTATCTGGTAAAGACGCTGGAGAACGGCTATTCCATCACCAAGGAAGGTGAGTCCGCCTCCATGCAGCTTGTCTACGATAAAGACCTGAACACATGGAATGTGGTGGCCGACGGCGTAAGCACCGAAATCATGAAAATGAACGAAAACGGCACAGCCGACATCAACCTGCAGAACGGTTCTAAAATGAATGTGACGCTGGATGCCCAAGGCGTGGCCGCAGTATCGCACGCACTTGGCAGCGACACTTACTTTGCCGCAAGATAAGAAGGAAAAATCTGATTGCAGACATCGTTCCTATTTTTCCATATAACCGGGATGCCCCCAGGTGGGCATCCCGGTTTTTTTGTATGGCAACGGCCAAAAGAGCCGTAAGGAATGGCAAGACGGTGGCAGATCAGAAGGGGTAGCCCACAGCGAAATGGAAAGCGAAGTCCCGGCTGAAGTCAGGATGGATGATAGGGTAACGTTCCTGCCCGACTTCCGGATTGATGGCTTTCATGCCGCAGTCGAAACGCAGCACGAAGAAGTCAAGATCCAGTCTTACGCCCAATCCGTAGGCTACGGCTATCTGTTTATAAAAACGGTTGAACTTGAACTCGCCTCCCGGCTGGTCGGCATAAGCACGCAGCGTCCAGATGTTTCCGGCATCAACAAAGGCCGCCCCCCTGAACTTCCAGAACAGGCGCGTGCGATATTCTATGCTGGCATCCAGCTTGATGTCGCCGGACTGGTTCAGGAAGTTGCCGTCGCCGGGGAAAGAGCCGGGACCCAGATTACGTACGGACCAGCCGCGCACGCTGTTGGCCCCTCCGGAAAAATAGCGTTTCTCAAAAGGAATGACCGAAGCATTTCCATAAGGCACAGCCACACCGGCTGCCACATGGAAGGCCAGCGAGTTCCTGCTGTCTATCACAATGTTCTTGGCAAAATCTATATCCCCCTTCACATATTGGGCAAAGGGGATGTTGAGTAATGTATATTCCCCGTTCGCGTTCTTCCTCATGCCTACGGCCTTGGCCAGTCCGTAAAGGATGTTTCCCGCCGACTCCACATTGATGCGCAATGAATGGGAATTGCCCACCAGCGTATTGTTTGTCAGCGAGTTGCCCGCACTGTTATACACATAGCTGTATCCGGTACGCACAATGAAGCGATCGTCGTAGTTATAACGCAAGATGTAGTTCTGTTCGTTTTCAAGATACTGTTCCCTGAAGTTCGGGTCAATCCATGGCATGTACAGATAGTTGATGTCAAGCAAATCTATGCGATGCTGCACCCTCCTGCCCTGCACTCCCCATTTGTAACTCCAGCTGCCCGAGGCCACAATGCGCGTGAATTCCGGACGCAGCTGGTAACTGTACTGCAATCCGAACTCTGTATTGGCTCTGATGGTATGTTTGAACCTGTTGGAAAGAAAAGGAAAGAGGAAACGAGGGAAGTTGATGGTGGTCTCGGCGCCCCATTCGGTATAGTTCTCGTCACGATAGCTTCCCTGAAGTCTTGACACCGCCTCATAAGCGCCACGCAGCCTTATCATAAAGGATTCCGAACCTTTGAACAAATTACGGTGCTGGAATGACAGAGCCGCCGCCGCGCCCAAGTCTCCTGCAGAATTGGTGCCTTCCAGCTCAAGAGACACGGACTGCTGCTTGTTCTTCGTCAGCATGACGTATGCGTCCAACAGCGTGCTGTCGTTGCGCGAAATCTCGGCAAAGCGTATGTTAGTGTATTTAAGTGCCGACAACCGCCCGAAGTTGGAGTAGGTGCGCTGCACGTCCTCTGCGTTGTATAGATGTCCGTGCCTTATGCGCAGGTTGTCTGTAAACACCGCAGGGCGCAGGTACAACTTGTCCTTGAAATAGATGGGATAGCCCTTGTAATGGATGGAGTCGTTTATGTCTATGCCATTCTGAGGTGACGACTGTCGCAGTACATTATAGTCGGCTATGAAGCTTACCTGATTCACCACGTACTGCCGGTGCGGACTTGCCTGCCCGTCCTCATCCTTATAAGGGGCAAGATGAAGGGTAAGGTCCACCAGAAATGTGCTGCGCGCGGTATCCGCCGAATAGGTGAAATAGTCTTTGTTAAACTTATAGTATCCGTGCCGCTGCAGGTTGTCGGCAATGCGCTGCCTTTCCTTATCCAGCAGGTTCACGTCCAGAGCCATGCCTTCGGACAGGTAAGTGTCGGCAGAGTCCCGGCGTATGTATTCCCGGATCTTGCTGTCGGGAATGTCATACCGCAGCGAACGCACCTTGTAGACTCTTCCGGAAGCCACCTTATAGGTCAGCTTCATCTTTTTCCTCTTTGTCTCAGACTCGCAACTTACAGTGGCGCCCAGGTATCCCATATTCCTCACCGCCTTTGTCATCTCGGTGCGCGAGCGTTCGGTGTCGCTTTCGCTGTACACCACGGGGGCATCCCCCATGCGTTTCAGGGTGCGGTTTATCCATCTGGTGGAGTCGCGGCCGGAGAGGCTGTATATGTACAGCTGCATCTTCAGCAGACTGAACCACTTGGAATTCGGTGTCTGGCGTAGATAGACGGACAGGTCAGAGGGCTTCACTTCCTTATTGTCCGACTGTATGCGCACTTCGTCCAGCAAATACGAACCGTCGGGTACATATTTGGTGGCCGAGCATGAAGCCAGCAGCGTCAGGGCCAGCACAAGCAAGGCACGACATACATTTGTTCTTGTCTGGATGTGAAGTTTCAGCATAAATCAGCCACAAATATAGCTGTATTTACGGAATTTGCCACATTATTTTACCTAAATAGACCACTTATCATCCCTTTCAGTACAGCCTTCCTCCCCTTTCCGCCATTCCGCACCCTCCTGCAGAGCCTTCCGGCGGGATGCCGCCGCGAACCTGCCCATGAAAAACCTTTCCTTCCGGCTACTTTTCTCGCATATACTTTGTACTTTTGCACCCGTAAATCCCAACCTTTTATATATGAAAAACCCGTTCTCCGCATATGCCACGCATTACCGCGAGCTGGTCCGGCTGGGCGTGCCCATTGTCATAGGGCAGCTGGGCGTCATTGTGCTGGGCTTTGCCGACACGCTCATGATAGGACACCACAGCATGCCCGAGCTGGCGGCAGCGTCCTTTGTAAACAACCTGTTCAACCTCTGCATCATCTTCAGCACCGGATTCAGCTATGGACTGACCCCCGTGGTAGGTGCCTTCTTCGGCAACGGGCAGCCGGTGGAAGCGGGAATGGCACTGCGGTGCAGCCTGGCGGCCAACACGCTGGTGGCACTGGCCATCATGGCGGTCATGGGAACGCTCTACTTCAACGTACACCGGCTGGGACAGCCCGAAGAACTGTTGCCGCTCATCAGGCCATACTACCTGGTGCTGCTGACCTCCATGGTATTCGTCATGCTGTTCAACGGATTCAAGCAGTTCACCGACGGCATCACCTACACCCGCATGGCCATGTGGATACTGCTGGGCGGGAACGCGTTGAACATCGCGGGCAACTACATCCTCATCAACGGCAAGCTGGGCGTCCCCGAACTCGGGCTGCTGGGAGCGGGGCTGAGCACGCTCTTCTCACGCATCGTCATGGTGGCGGTGTTCGCCGGGCTGGTGCTCCGGGGAAAGAGGTTCCGCCGCTACAGAGTGGGCTTCTTCCGCCGTCCGTGGTCAAGGCAGCTGTTCCACAGGCTCAACGCCCTAGGCTGGCCGGTGGGACTGCAGATGGGCATGGAGACAGCCTCGTTCAGCTTCAGCACCATCATGGTGGGATGGCTGGGCACAGTGGCGCTGGCCTCGCACCAGGTGATGCTCACCCTGTCGCAGTTCACCTTCATGATGTTCTATGGCATGGGAGCGGCCGTGGCCGTACGTGCCAGCAATTTCCACGGACGGGGCGACACGGAGAACGTGCGCCGCTCAGCCTATGCCGGATTCCATCTCATCCTGCTCATGGAGGTGGTGTTGCTCAGCATTATGTTCGGACTCAGAAGCCAGGTAGGCGGATGGTTCACCGACAGCGCCGAGGTCACAGCCACAGTATCGGCGCTCTTCTTCCCATTCCTGCTCTACCAGTTCGGCGACGGGTTGCAGATAAACTTTGCCAACGCTCTCCGCGGACTGTCCGACGTGCGCCCCATGATGTTCATGGCCTTCGTGGCCTATTTTGTCATATCCTTGCCCGTAGGATATCTCTTCGGTTTCGTGGCCGGATGGGGCGTGACCGGCGTATGGATGGCCTTCCCCTTCGGACTGACCAGCGCGGGGCTGATGTTCTGGATGCGCTTCCGCCGCAAGACCCGTAAAATCCCTGCCGCCTCATGAACAACGTGTCCCGACTGAAGATTATGGCCGGATACGCCCTGCTCCTGGCGCTGCTGGCCTTCACCCTGCTCTTCCTGCGCAGGGAGATGGAAAACCTCACCCTGTCCGAAGACCGCGACACGCAGTGGACGGACAGCCTCATCGGACTGCTGCACGAGAAAGACTCCCTCACCATAAGCATGCTGCGCGAACTGGGAAAGATACGTTCCGACCTTCTGTCGCCGTCCGACATCCGACGCCTGACGGACATCGTGCAGGACACCGCCCTGGCCGCACGGAAAGTGGTACAGCACCGGGTGGTGCGCCACAGAGACACCGTGGTGACACACACCGAGAAGAAAGGCTTCTTCCGCAGGCTGGGCGAAGTGTTCGCACCGCCGAAAGCCGACACCGCCATACAGGTGAAGACATCCACCGAGTTCAATGTGGACACCGTGGTGGAAGTGTACAATCCCATGGACTCCATACGGCAACACCTGCAGGCCGTGGCGCAACGCAGGAAGGAGGACAGCATAGCCCTGCAACGACGGAACCGCCGCCTCAGGAAGCTGGACAGACAGATTTCCGCACGCATCGACAGCCTGGTAAAGGGATATGAAAGACACACTCTGGAACGCACACGGCAAGAGGCCGCCATAAGACAGGAGACCCGCCGCCGCTCGGCACACACCATAGGAGGCATAGCCGCCGGAGCCGTGGTGCTGGCAGCCGTATTCCTGCTGGTCATAGGACGCGACGTGGCGCGCAGCAACCGCTACCGGAGGCAGCTGGAGGAGGCAAGGAGGCGCGCGGAGGCACTGCTGGCCACCCGGGAAAAGCTCATGCTGGCCATAACCCACGACTTCAAGGCACCGCTGGGCTCCATCATGGGATACGCCGATCTGCTCTCGCGCCTCACCGTGGACGAGAGGCAGCGTTTCTACCTGGACAACATGAAGAACTCCTCGCGCCACCTGCTTAAGCTGGTGGTGGACCTGCTCGACTTCCACCGGCTGGACCAGCACAAGGTGGAGGCACGCCGCGTGCCCTTCCATCCCGCCCGGCTGCTGGAAGACGTATGCGTCAGCTTCCGGCCCATGACCCAAGCCAAGGGCATAGACCTGTGCACCGACATTTCGCCCGAACTGGGCGGCTCCTTCGAGTGCGACCCCCTGAGGCTACGCCAGATAGCGGGCAACCTGCTGTCCAACGCCGTGAAGTTCACCACCAAGGGCAGCGTCACCCTCTCGGCACGCTACGCCGCCCCCAACCTCATCATGTCCGTGGCCGATACAGGACAGGGCATGCGTCCGGCCGACTGCGAGCGCATCTTCCAGGCCTTCACCCGGCTGCCGGGCGCCCAGGGCGAGGAAGGGTTCGGACTGGGACTTTCCATCGTGCACATGCTGGTACAGCTGCTCGGCGGGCACATCGACGTGCAGAGCTACCCCGGAAAGGGAAGCACCTTCACCGTCACCCTGCCCGTGCAGCCCGTAGCCGATACACCGGAGGACAACGGCACGGACGACGCCCCGCCCCCACCCTCCGCCACCCTGCCTACCGCCACCGCCATGCCCCGCGTGCTGCTCATCGACGACGACCGCATACAACTCACCCTCACCTCGGCCATGCTGGCGCAGAGAGGCATACACTCAGTGTGCTGCCTCCAGACCGACGAGCTGCTCGACGCCCTGCGCAACGAGACCTTCGACGTGCTGCTGACCGACGTGCAGATGCCCGCCATCAACGGCTTCGACCTGCTGAGACTGCTGCGGGCCTCCAACATAGCACAGGCCAGGACCATACCCATGATAGCCGTCACCGCACGCAGCGACATGCGGCGCGAAGACTTCACCTCCTGCGGATTCGCCGGATGCCTGTACAAGCCCTTCACCGTGGCCGAACTGCTCCGCGAGCTGGGCCTGACACCAGACGCCGCACCGCAGCAGCCACAACCCGCCACCCCACAGGAGCCGGACTTCTCCGCCCTCACCTCCTTCTCGGGCGACGACCCGGAAGCCTCGCGCGCCATACTGCAAAGCTTCATGGACGAGACCAGGCGCAACCAGGACAGCCTGCGCCAAGCACAGTTACAGGCCGACACCAACGCCGCCGCCTCCGTGGCACACAAAATGCTTCCCCTGTGCAAGCTCATCGGAGCCAGTGCGCTGGCTGCAAGGCTGGCCGCCATGGAAAGGCAACGGGACATGCCCTTCGGTACCGTCATAGACCAGGACATAGCCGACGTGCTCCTCCTGACGGACGACGTGCTGAAACGATGCGCCGCCGCGCTGGACGCCATGCGGTGAGCCGGAACCGGAAGTCTCCCTGCCAACAAGCCGGAATTGTAAATACCCGTTACCATGCCTTCCGTCCGCATCCGGAAGCCTTCAGCCGCCACATGCCCGCCTTTCCGGCTGTGGAAGCGTCCGCAAGGCCATTTCCAGTAAAAAACCATCAGACTGACAATCAACATATTAACCTCATCAAAAATGAGACACCGACGGGGGAGCTTATGAGATACGTATCTCATTGCTCATGACATACGTATCTCATGAGTGGTGACATACGTATCTCATGAGTGGTGACATACGTATCTCATGAGTGGTGACATACGTATCTCACAAGCGGTGTGGAACGTGCCTCATTGGAGCCCCTAATCTGTCTCATATTTTAACCATACGCACAAGGCATTCCCGAAGGGGGAAAGACAGGGACGGACGGAGAGCCGTGTCCGCAGAAAGAAGTTTTCCGCCTCCATGCCTCTTCTTTTCGCCAACAATCCTTACCTTTGTTAGGCCAATGCCGGAGGACGGCCGTAAGGCTCCTCCCTACACATTATTATATATATGAAACGTAAAGGCTTGAATATTACCCTTTGGATACTGGCCACACCGGTTGTGCTGATGGTCGTGCTGATGGCGCTGCTCTATGTGCCGCCCATACAGAACTTCATACGCGGCAAAGCCACCGCCATAGCCTCCGAGGCCACAGGGCTTGACATCAGCATAAGACGCATTGACCTGCGCTTCCCCCTCAACCTGCTGGTAAGGGACGTGCAGGTGGTGCAGCCCGACACCCTGTCCGGCCCGTCCACGCCTCCCGACACCCTGCTGCAGCTCGAACGGCTCAGCGTGAGGGTACAGGCCTGGCCGCTGGTGCACGGGCGGGTGGAAGTGGACCACATCACCCTGGAAGGCGCGCAGGTGAACACAGCCGACCTGCTGCCCGGCATGAGACTCAATGGGCGGATGGGACGCTTCTTCCTCAAGAGCCACGGCGTAGACCTGCCCCGCGAAGAGCTTACGCTGAACAACGTGGAGCTGGAGGACACCCGCCTGGCCCTGACCCTGACCGACACGCTCCCCCCGCAGCCCGAAGACACCGCCTCGGCCACCCCGCTGAAATGGAAGATGCGCCTGCACAACCTGACGCTGCGGCACATAGGCCTGACCATGGACATGACGGGGACCGACACCCTGAGCCTGAAGGCCGACCTGCCCCTGCTGCAGCTGGACGAGGCCTTGGCCGACCTGGGACGGCAGGCCTACGGACTGCAGTCGCTCTCCATGAGCGACGCCGTCCTGCGCTATGACGACGGCACGGCTCCCGCCGCCCCCGGACTGGACCCCTCGCACATAGCCCTGCGCCGCATGAACGTGGGCATAGACTCGGTGTACTGGTGCGGACAGGACGTAAAGGCACGCATACGCGACCTCACCCTGGAGGAACGTTCGGGACTGAGCGTCACCTCGCTACAGGGCAGCCTGAAGGCCGACTCCTCCCTCATCAGCATCCCCCTGCTCAGCCTGAAGACCGGACACAGCCAGATAGACCTCTCGGCCCACACCTACTGGCAACTGATAGACATGCCCACCACCGGAAGGCTCAGTGCCCGGCTTGATGCCCGCATAGGCAAACCCGACGTGATGCTGCTGGCCGCCTCCTCGCTGCCCGAATCCTTCAGACAGACCTATCCGTCGCATCCCCTCGTGCTGCGTGCCGGTACGGAAGGCAACCTGAAGGAGATGCAGCTGTCGCGCATCCACGCCTCCCTTCCCGGAGCCTTCACCGTGGACGGCAAAGGGGCCTTGCTCAACCTGACGGACAGCCTGACACGCACCATACGTATGGACCTGGACATGAAGACCGTAGACCTGGACTTCCTCACCGCCCTGTCCGGAAGCTTGCCCGACAGTACCTTCTGCGTGCCCGACAGCATGCGCCTCCGCGCCCATCTCGGCATGGAAGGCCCCCGTCTTGAAGCCCGTCTCCATGTGGACGAACGTGGCGGACGGCTGGACCTGGACGCACGCTATGACCTGTCAGACCACTCCTACCGGGCCAGCCTGAAGGCCGACTCCCTGCAACCCGCCCACTTCCTGCCCCAGGATTCCCTCTATCTGCTCACCGCCACGCTGGAAGCCGAAGGGCGCGGCACAGATTTCCTGTCGCCCGCCACCAGAGCCGGAGCGCGGCTGTCGGTGGACAGACTGCTTTACGGACAGTGGGACCTGTCGGACATCGCACTGGATGCAGCCCTCCGCTCGGGCCAGGCCACAGCCCATGTGAGCAGTGACAATCCGCTGCTGAAGATGCGTGCCGACGCCGCCATGCGTCTGGACCGCAAGTATACCGACGCCAGCATAGACCTGCATCTGTCCGATGCCGACCTCCATGCCTTTGGCCTGCTTTCTGCCCCGCTCGACAGTCCGCTGGAAGCCGACCTGCATGCCGCCGCCAGCCGCCGTTCGGTGGAGGTGCGTCTCACTTCGGGCGACCTGTCCGCCGACTTCCATTCGGACGGTCCGTTGGAACATCTGTTGCGGCAAGGACAGGCGTTCGCCGACTCGCTCCTCCGCCAGGCGAACGAACGCCGCATCAGCCATGCCGACCTGCGCCGCACGCTGCCTGACGCCTCACTCCGCATCGGGGCAGGCGGACGCAATCTGGTATCGCATGTGCTGAGACAGCAGGGCATGTCGTTCCATAAGTTCGAGGCAAGCTTCGGTTCCAATCCCCGGCACGGGGTGAACGGACGTGCGGCAGTACTGGGATTGCGGAGCGACTCCCTCCAGCTGGACACGCTGTTCGTCTCCGCCGCGCAGGACACCACCGGCATAAGGCTTAGGGCAGGAGTGGCCAACGGGCCGCACAATCCACAGTTCGTCTTCGCCACCACCCTCTCCGGAGAAGTACGCGACAAGGACGTGGAGATGACCCTCAGATTCCGCGACAAGGACGGGCAGACGGGCATACTGCTGGGCCTGAACCTGCGTCCCCAACTGGAAGAAGACGGTTCGGGTAACGGACTGTTAATAAGCCTCATCCCCGAACAGCCCGTGGTGGCTTACCGCAAGTTCGCCTTCATCAACGGCCGCAACAAGATATACCTGCACCGCAACATGCGCCTGTATGCCGACGTTGACATGCAGAGCGACGAGGGCATAGGCTTCCGGATGCTGTCCGACCCCTCGGATACGGTTTCGCTCCAGAACCTCAGCGTAGAGCTTACCCGCTTCCGCCTGAGCGAGCTGAGTAGCGTGATGCCCTATCTGCCCAGCCTCCGCGGCCTGTTCTCGGCCAAGGCCCACTACGTGCAGGGCAAGAAATGGCTGCGCGTGTCGGCCGACGCCGAAGTACGCCAGCTGACGTATGAGGGTAACATGGTGGGCGACATCGGACTGGCCGCCACCTGGCTCCCCGACGAGCGCGACGGCAGCCACATACTGGGCGCCGCCCTCACGCTGGACAGCTGCAAGGTGCTGGAAGCCGGCGGACGGCTCGGTGCAGGCGGCACGGACGACAGCCTGCGGCTCAACGCCCGGGTGGAACGTTTCCCGCTCAGGGTGGCCAACGCCTTCGTACCCGACGGCATGATAGCGTTGGACGGATGTCTGGAAGGCAGCGTAGACGTGGAAGGCACCACGGAGTCTCCCGTGCTGAAAGGGCAGCTGGCCCTGACGGACAGTGCCTCGGTCTTCGTGCGGCAGTTAGGGGCACGTTACTGGTTCGACAGCCGTCCGCTGCGCATTGACAACAACTGCCTCAGCATGAACAGGTTCTCCATATACACCACAAGCCGGAATCCGTTCACTATAGACGGACAGGTAGATTTCGCGGATATGGCCCGTCCCACAGCCTCGCTTGACCTGAAGGCGGTGAACTACACCCTACTTGACGCCAAACGGCGCAAGGGCAGTATGGTCTACGGAAAGGTGTGCGTAGACGTGGCGGCCAGCATACGCGGACCGCTGGATGCCCTGACCATGCGCGGCAACATGAACCTGCTGGGCAACACCGACGTGACCTATGTGCTCACCGACTCACCCCTGACCGTGGAAGACCGCCTGGAAGGTCTGGTGAGCTTCACTTCCTTCGCCGACTCGACAGCCGCACCCACCGACTCAATCCCTACCATGTCACTGGGAGGCATGGACGTAATCATGACAGTGCACATAGACGATGCCGTGCGCCTGCGTGCCGACCTGAAAGCCGACCGGAGCAACTATGTGGAACTGGTGGGAGGAGGCGACCTCAACCTGCAATACACCCCGCAGGGAGAGATGAGCCTGAGCGGACGCTACACTCTGTCTGGAGGTGTGCTGAAATACTCGCTTCCGGTCATTCCGCTGAAGAGCTTCAACATAAGTTCCGGCAGCTATGTGGACTGGCGGGGCGACATCATGAACCCCACCCTCAGTCTGAAAGCCACGGAACGCATGAGGGCTTCTGTAGCCGATGACGGCGGCAGCTCCCGCATGGTGAATTTCGACGTGTCCATATCCATAAGCGGACGGCTCTCCGCACCCGGACTGGTGTTTGACATAGCCGCCCCCGAAGACGTCAGCATACAGAACGAACTCCAGGCCATGGGAGCCGAGGAGCGCAGCAAGCAGGCCATCACCATGATGGCTACAGGCTTCTACCTGAACGGCGGAACCAAGGGCAACAACTTCGACATGGGCTCGGCCCTGAACAGCGTGCTGCAGCAACAGATTAACTCTCTGGCCGGTTCGGCCCTGGAGAGCGCGAACGCCAGCTTCAGCATAGGTGTGGAAGACCGCACCACCGCTGAGACGGGCGACAAACAGACCGACTACAGTTTCCGTTATTCCCAACGCTTCTTCAACGACCGCATACAGATAGTCATAGGCGGAAAGGTGTCTACCGGAGCCAACGCCACCAACGATGTGGAGTCATTCATAGACAACATCTCGTTGGAGTACAGACTGGACCAGTCGGGTACACGTTATGTGCGCGTATTCCATAACAAGAACTACGAAAGCGTGCTCGACGGTGAAGTGACGGAGACAGGGGTAGGTCTTGTGCTGCGCAGGAAGATGAACCGTCTGGGCGAGCTTTTCATCTTCCGCCGTCCGAAGCCCGAAGAAGAACCGCATCTGCAAGAGAAGAAATGACAGGGAAGAACATCAGAGACGACATCCATTCTTAACAAACGGTTTATCATGATGAAACGAACACTCCACATACTTGCACTCGTGCTGGTGCTGGGTTCCTGCTCCACCACGAAGAACCTGCCCGAAGGCGAAGTGCTCTACACCGGACAGAAATCCATGGTGGTACAGAATCCCAGCACCACTCCCACAGGCGAGACGGCTCTGGAGGAAGTGGAAGCCGCACTGGCCACCCCTCCCAACAACTCGTTCCTGGGCAGCTCCACGATGCGCATACCTTTTCCTTTCGGACTATGGGTGTACAACGGCTTTGTGAACAGCAAGAAAGGTCTCGGACGATGGATATTCAACCGTTTCGCCGCCAAGCCGGTGCTGCTTTCCACGGTCAATCCCGACATCAGGCAGCAGGCCGCCTCCAACGTGCTCCGCGACTACGGCTTCTTCAACGGAAAAGTGAGTTACGAGGTCTTCCCCTCTCCGCGCGACTCGCTCAAGGCCAAGCTGCAATATACTGTGGACATGGGCAACCCTTACTTCATAGACACCGTGGCCTACCGGGGTTTTTCTCCCCGTACCCTGCGGATTATGGAGGCGGCCCGCCGCCGCTCGCTCATATCGCCGGGCGAACAGTTCAACGTCACCGACCTTGACGGCGAACGTACCCGCCTGAGCAATCTGCTGCGCAACGTGGGCTGCTACTATTTCCGGCCCGACTACTTCACTTATCAGGCAGACACCACCCTGGTGCCCGGCGGGCATGTGGCCATGCGCATGGTTCCCATACCCGGCATGCCCAAGGAGGCCGAACGCCCATTCTACGTGGGACGCACCTCTTTCCATCTTTACGGCAGACAGGGCGAGCTGCCCAACGACAGCGTGGAATATGAAGGGATGCGATTCTACTTCCACGGCAAGCCAAAGCTCCGCCCCAATATGGTGCGCCGGTGGACAGACTACCAGGGATACCGCCGCAAACAGCAGGTGGAAGACAGCACCGGCATGGAGAGAGTCCAGGCGTTTGACAAGCTGTACAGTGCCTACAAGCAATCGCGCATACAGGAGCGGCTCTCCTCGCTGGGCATATTCCGCTATCTGGAAATGCGTTACACACCGCGCGACTCGGCACTGGTGTCCGACACACTGGACCTGGACATCATCGCCATGCTGGACAAGCCCTATGATGCCGAGCTGGACTTCAACGTGAAGATGAAGAGCAACAACCAGACCGGCCCCGGCGCGTCGTTCACCGTCACCAAGAACAACGTGTTCGGCGGAGGCGAAACCTGGAACGTGCAGCTTGACGGTTCCTATGAGTGGCAGACGGGAAAGGACCGCTCTTCCCTGATGAACAGCTATGAGCTGGGCGTGTCCACCTCGCTCACCTTCCCGCGTGTGGTATTTCCCCGCATGGGCAACCGGGAATACGATTTTCCCGCCACCACCACCTTCAAGCTCTATGCCGACCAGTTGAACCGTGCCAAGTACTACAAACTACTGGCTTTCGGAGGCAACGCCACTTATGATTTCCAGCCCAACCCCACAGGGAAGCACAGCTTCACACCCTTCCGCCTTACCTTCAACGTGCTGAGGAATCCCACCCAGGCCTTCCAGGACCTGCAGAACGAGAATCCCGCCTTGTACATCAGCCTGCGCGACCAGTTTATCCCGGCCATGGAATATACTTATACGTATGACAATGCCAAACGTCCCGGCAGACGCAACCCTTTGTGGTGGCAGACCACCCTGACCTCGGCAGGCAACGTCACCTCCATGATTTACGGCATGTTCGGACAGTCTTTTCGCCAACGCGACAAGAAACTGCTGGGAGTGCCCTTCGCACAGTTCGCCAAGCTGAACACCGAACTGCGCTACCACTTCAAGATAGACCGTAACCAAACCTTGGCCACCCGTCTGGCCGGAGGTGTCATATGGTCATACGGCAATGCCGTCACTGCGCCCTACACCGAGCAGTTCTACATAGGCGGCGCCAACAGCGTGCGTGCCTTTGCCGCCCGCAACATAGGTCCTGGAGGTTATCCGCCCGACGAGGACAGCAAGTATTCCTTCATCAACCACGTGGGCGACATCCGTCTGGAAGCCAATATAGAGTACCGTTTCCGCCTGGTGAGCGACCTGCACGGCGCCGTGTTCCTTGACGCAGGCAACGTATGGCTGCTCCGGCCCGACGAGGGACGTCCCGGAGGCGAGTTCACCCTGAAACATTTTGCCAAACAGATTGCGTTGGGCACCGGTGTGGGTGTGCGTTACGACATGGACTTTCTGGTCTTCCGTCTGGATCTCGGCATCGGTCTGCACGACCCCTATGACACAGGCAAGTCGGGTTACTATAACATACCCAAGTTCAAGGACGGACTGGCACTGCACTTTGCCATAGGATATCCGTTCTAAAAGCCAGTCATAGGATTTCCCTTAACCACCACTTCCTTACTCCTCCTGCGTGCACAAAAAAAGCGTGAAAGCGGGCTTTATGCCTCAGCTTCCACGCTCACGGCGATATTCTATGTCAAACCTTAAAGCAAAGACGGAATGCCGCTTTCCCGTCCTCTATCTATATATAATAATAGTGCTATCTTAGATTAGAACAGTTTGTCCGGATAAACGCCTGCGTCCACCAGAGCCTTTATCTTGTCTACCACACTCTGACGGTCTTCAGGATAAGTCACTCCGAACCACTTGCTCGTCGTGTCGAGCACCTCTACGGTAGCCGTGCCTTCGGTTATCAGCTTGTCCACCAGCAAGGGGATGAAGAACTCGCTCTTCAGGTTCTCCATGTTCTTCGGGTCGCTGAGGAAGCCTTTGAAGTAGTCTTCGCTATACTTGAAGTAATCGGGAGTAAAGCCCCAGAAGTTCATGCTCACCGGTGTGGTGTCCGGAGTGGCCACCCACTGGTCGTTTTCGTCCAGATACTTCACCTCACCGTCCATGCGCTGTATCTTGGTACGTTCCACTACTGAGGTCAGGTGTTTGTCGGCATCTGTCCCGCATATGCCGCGCGATACGGTGCCGCTCTCGCTCAGCGTGTTTCCTACACGGAAACCAACCATGGCATAGGTGTTCTTGGAGCCTTCGGGAAGTTCGGACAGGAACTTGCCCATCACCTGGAAGGAATCGCGTCCGTAAAAGTCGTCGCAGTTCACCACAGCAAACGGCTCGTTTATCACGCCGGCACCCATCAGCAGGGCGTGGTTGGTACCCCAAGGTTTGGTACGGCCTTCGGGGCAGGTGAAGCCTTCAGGCAGTGAGTCCAGCGACTGGAATACCAGCTCGCAGGGGATGTGTCCTTCGTATTTGGAAATGATTTTGTCACGGAAATCCTGTTCAAAATCCTTGCGGATAACGAATACCAGTTTGCCGAATCCGGCGTGAATGGCATCGTAGATGGAGTAGTCCATAATGGTCTCTCCGTTAGGTCCCAGACCGTCCAGCTGTTTCAGACCACCATAACGGCTGCCCATGCCGGCAGCCAGCAGAAATAGTGTAGGTTTCATATCGGTTATTGTTTAAAAAAGGTTATATATCCAATGTCGCTGCATCGCATCAGCGTGGCAAAAATACAAAGAATTTTCTTTATATATTCATCCACAGAGGATTTTTTATTCATAACTGATGCCGGGCATGGTCAGACAGCTCCCTTTTGAAGTCCTCGAACCTTGCGCTTACCGGTATGCTCTGCTTCTGTCCTTCCATAAACGCGCGCAGCTTGGCGGGCACTTCCACAGGCCGGCCGGTAATGGCCTCCACGGTATCCTTGAACTTGGCTGGGTGGGCAGTCTCCAGGAAAATGCCGGTCTCGCCGGGAGCCAGCCCCTCGTCCAAGGCACGGTATCCGCAGGCGCCGTGCGGGTCAAGCAGGTAGTGGTGGCGTTCCAGCACATCGCGTATGGTGTCGGCTATCTGCCCGTCCGTATAGGTGGCTCCGCTGATGTCGGCGCATATGGCCTCGTGGCTGTTTCCGTAGAGTTCCAGTATGCGTGCAAAGTTGCTGGGGTCGCCCACGTCCATGGCGTTGGCAATGGTAGGCACGCTGGGACGGGGAGAGTAGACGCCCGTCTGCAGGTATTGGTAGAAGATGTCGTTGCGGTTGTTGGCGGCGATGAAGCGTTTCACAGGCAGGCCCATCCGCTTGGCAAACAGTCCGGCAGTGATGTTCCCGAAGTTTCCGCTGGGCACGCAGACCACAGGCTTCACGTCTTTGCCTTTCATGCGTCTGCACTGGGCGTAGGCATGGAAGTAGTAGAAGGCCTGTGGCAGAAACCGGGCCACGTTGATGGAATTTGCACTGGTCAGCAGCATGCGGCCGGTCAGCTCCTTGTCCATAAAAGCCGCTTTCACCAGAGCCTGACAGTCGTCAAAAGTGCCGTCCACCTCCAGAGCGGTGATATTCTGTCCCAAGGTAGTGAACTGTTTTTCCTGTATCTCGCTCACCTTGCCCTTGGGATAGAGCACATAGACATGCACACCTTCCACGCCCAGGAAGCCGTTGGCCACCGCGCTGCCCGTATCGCCCGAAGTGGCCACCAGCACGTTCACTTCCTTCCGTCCTTCCCTGCGCACGAAGTAGCCCAGCAGACGGGCCATGAAACGCGCCCCCACATCCTTGAAGGCCAGCGTAGGTCCGTGGAACAGTTCCAGCGACAGGATGCGGCCGGTCACCTCCACCAGCGGCACGTCGAAGTCCAGCGCGTCGCGCACCAGGGCATGCAGCGTGTCGGCAGGCACGTCCTCACCGAAAAAGGCATCGGCCACACGGCAGGCTATGTCTGGAAAATCCATGTCTTCTATATGTTCGAAGAACTCGGCAGGCAGTGTCTCTATGCGCCGGGGCATGTATAGTCCCCGGTCCGGAGCCAGTCCGCGCATTACGGCCTCTTCTAAGGTAGCGTCGGCGGAACGGCGGTTGGTGCTGTAATAGTTCATATGTAAAGCAATAGTTTGATGAATAGACTGTTCAGAAATCCCGTCCTTCCCCTTTGGCAAGGACGGCGCGCCAAAGGTAGCGATTTGTTTTGTAATATAGGACGAAAGGATAGCCGAAAAGCGCGTCCTTCCTAAAACTTTTGTTTTTATTCACCCACATTTGCTTTCCAAATGTCGCTTCACGCCGCATTTTGCTTACAATCAGCCGCCATTGGAAGTTGTTTTTCCAGTCCTTTTCTTTTCGCAACTGCAAACGGATGTGAAAATTCTCTGCTCTTATCTCCTAAAAGTGTGTACATATACAAATAAAATCCGTCTTCCCAGTCCTTTCCCGGACGGCTTTTTCTGACAGAAAACCGGGCAAAAACAGCTCCGGATGCTTCCGGATGAGGCTTTTTCTCCGTCTTTTCATACTTTTTCCGCCTTGCTGCCGACAGGTTCCCCGCCAGCGGATGACCTATGCTCCGCCGGCGGTGTACGGACAGACAGCCTGCGGTGATTGGGTCCGCAGCCCGATTCATGTCCACACGCACCGGCCGACAGGGGCTACAGGCTGTTCATACCTCCATATTTCCGTCCTGCGGAAGGTTCGTAAAGTGTTAAAATACGGCATATAATCTTTATATACAGCATAATACGTCTAAAATGCCTGCTTTATTTTCCCCCATACCCTTTCCCCGTGGAAAACAAGCGAATGTGGAGGTTAAAGGATATAAACGGCAAGACGGATGACAATCTGTCAGACAGTTCTCCGTGCTTCTGCATGGCGAGAAAAAATGTGGAACTGTTCGGAAGCGCCATATATCTCATGCTCTCAAATAACACTTTATCTCATTTGTAAAGGTAACATTTCTTTTTGAAGAGGCCTCATAAAAGACAATCCGATACCTGTAATCAAATATATGTTTTAGAGCATAAGATAGGCAAAAAGAACTGTCATTCCAGTCCAGCACGGTCTCACCAATAAGGGATAAATCCACCATTTTAACATATACCTCGTGTATGTCCTTGCGTAAACATCTTATCTTTTGGCTT
>CASFQC010000054.1 GCA_949296415.1 uncultured Bacteroides sp.
AATCCTTCATTTTTTTAATTTATAAATTAAAAGTGTTTTTATTATGAACAAAAAGTTTCTAAATGCAATCCTGCTGGGAACTCTTCTTATGGGTTCTACAGGGGTTTTCGTAGCTTGTAACGACTACGATGATGACATCACGAATCTGCAGCAGCAGATCGATGGCATCAAGGTGTCGTTGCAGGAGCTGCAGGCTTTGGTTGACGGAGGTTCTGTCATCACCAGTGTGACAAGCACTGAGAACGGCATCACCGTTACACTGAGCAACGGTAACTCTTACACCGTGACCAACGGTAAAGACGGTGCCGACGGAGCGCAAGGAGCACAAGGCGAGGCCGGTAAGGATGCTGACGTATGGACCATCGGTGAAGACGGCTACTGGTACAAGAACAACGAAAAGACCGACTACAAAGCTGTAGGTACCGACGGACAAGACGGCAAAGACGGACAGGAAGGCCAGGACGGACAGGATGGCCAGGACGGCAAGCCCGGATCCGTAGTGACCATCGGAGAGAACGGCAACTGGGTCATTGACGGTGTGGACACCGGCATTTCGGCTTACGGACAGCCCGGTAAAGACGGACAGGATGGGCAGGACGGACAAGATGGGCAGGACGGTAAAGACGGCGTAGACGGTCTGACTCCTTACATCGGCGAGAACGGCAACTGGTGGATTGGCGACAAGGATACCGGCGTACGTGCCAAGGCACAGGACGGCGGCGAGGCCGGACAGGACGGCGAAGATGGCAAGGACGGCAAGAACGGACAGTACTACGTGCCCAACGTGGAGACCGGCTGCTTCGACATCTATCAGGATGGCGAACTGGTGGAAGCTACGGACATCCGGTGGAGGCAGGACAGCAGCATGAGCGCCATATTCACCGGCGGCAAGCTGACCTTCTTCGGCATTGACGGAGTAGGCGCAGAAGGTGCTTCCATCCTGGTAGGCAACCAGCTGGGTTCGGTGGCTTTTGTTCCCGAAGTAATCAGCGACGTGGTGTCTTATCCTACGACGACGAAACCGTTCTATCATATAGCGACCTATTTCGATGAAAAGCAGTATGTCGCTCCGAACAACGATTTCATTTCCATCTATCAGAATAAGTCTAACGTAGTTGAACTGGGCTACCGCCTGAATCCTACCGACGCTTATGTAGGCGAGCAGGCCATAGCAAGCTTCATCAACCGTGACGTGCAGACCCGCGCCATAGCTGCAGACAAGAAGAACCTGTTGAATGCCGTAGACTTTACAACTGGCGCAGACGGCATCATGGCTGTGGATGCTACCATCAATAACCTGAATCTGGCAAGCAACGGCAAATATGACCTGGCAGCCTTGCAAATGTGGGTAGACCAGGTGCCCTTCACTTCGGACTACATCTACGCCACTTCCGAGGGCGTGAGCGTACTGCTGGCAGACAGCGCCACCATGGTGGCTCTTCCCGCAGCTGGAGTGAAACCTCTCTACCATCGTACCGCTTCCATAGACAAGGGCGAGAAAGATGCATTTGTCAAGAGATTTGTCCCGCTAACTGCAGCCAACCAGCAGAGTGCCACTTTCAAATATGACAAGTCGCTCGACCTGAAGACCATCGTAGGTCTGTGGGCTCACAACAGCAACATCAAAGGCTGGGCTAAAGACTTGGACTTTACGGGTGTAAGTTACAAGTTCTCCTTGCCTGAAGAGTACATCGGCGACGACGGCAAGACCAACCAGCAGTGGTTCGTGAAACTGAGCGAGGACGGCATCCTGTCTGCCAACGAGGCCAACCTGACCACCGGTCTGACTCCGGCCATCGGACGTACTCCGGTTGTCCGTGTGGACGCCTTCATGAGAGACAATGCCGGCGTGAACCGCATGGTGGCTTCCGGTTACATCAAGTGTAAGATTCTGGAAGGCGATCCGGCCACTCCGCAGGACAAGTATGAATATACCATCGATGACGCACGTCAGAACGGTGAGTACGAATACCATAATCTGAAGGCCAGCGGAAACGGCACAACCATTGCCAACATGCCGTGGGAAGAGCTGAACAAGAAGCTCTATGGCAACACCGGGCTCAGCTCGACAAGCTTCTGGAACGTATATGGCGGCGCAAGCGATGTATATGACCTGAAGGTGACGACTACCGGCAAGAACGGCAGCACGGTTACGATATTGGATGAGACGAATATCCCGTCTGACCAGACATGGACAGGCAATCAAGAAGGCTTTGACATCAAGATCCTGCTGAACGCCACCAGCACCGGTACTTCGTACATCAACGTGGCCATCAACAACGAGATCCTGACCGAGAACACCTATAAGGATGTGAACGGCAAGGGTGCCGAGTACAAGGTAACGCTGACCATCAAGTCTGACGATGACACGCAACGCGGTGACTTCATCCTGTACGAGACCTTCTACGTACGTGAGGATTGCAAGGCATTCGACTACAACCAGCTCTACTGGATGGGGTCGTTCGACGGACATCAGGGCGACTTCGTGAACACGAAAGGCCAGCTGGATGCAACGACCGGTTGGGAAATGTCTTCGTACATCGGCGAGCACTTCGCTAAGGTTGACGGCGACGACATCTTCACCTACTACGCAGGCATCAACAATGTACAGACAGGAGGACTCAGCTTCGAGATATCGGATGAGAAAGACGAGGTAGTCGGCGTAGCCAGCACCGGCATAGCCGCCATCAATGCGGACAATGAGATAGCATTGAACACCGAACTGGCCAAACCGTATGAAATAGTACGTGTGGACTACACAACGAAGCTGATAAACAACGAGACTTGCGACTTCAAGTACTATGTGGTATTCCAGAATCCGTTTGTCAACGCTTCCGACAAGGGTACTACCCTCTACGGTAACGGCATCGGCACGAACACGGTAGACGTGAAACCTTATGTGGCTGTAGAGACTACAGACGGTGACGACATCTACACTTGGAACGCAACGTCCAAGAAACTTGCCCTGTCTGAAATAGCAACAGACAACTACAAGATAACAAACGAGCCTGTTGTAACGTATGCGTTCAAGAAAGATGCCGCCTACAACAACCTCAACAGTCAGATTTCCAACAATTCCAAGCTGGAAGTTGATGCTTCGACCGGTGTGGTAACCTGGCAGAACCAAGGCACAAGCTTGGTAGCCGACCACCAGCTGACGGTAATCGCTACGGTGAAGTTCGCCGGTATCTCCGTGGTAACTTGCGAAATCCCCGTAACGTTGACCAAGGAAAGGCAGAACTAAGCTGACAAATCATCTCAGCAAGTTTATATAGTCTCCTTAACATAGGGAGAAATAATTACCCAATCAACTGTAAGGAGGGAGCCTGTGAAGGTTCTCTCCTTTTTTGTTTTTACAGGCACAGCTTGGTTTTATAATGCAAAATGTTTATCTTTGCCTTGCGAAGATAGGATTCGGCTCAGCCATGAGGTCTGGAGCGGCGCTTCCAGCCGTCACGGCACCCGCCTTTCCCTATCTTTGTCACATTTGATTGGGCTATGAAACGGTTGCTGCGGAATAAAGCCAACTTCGGCGTGTTTGAAGGATTGCTGACCACACTGCAGGATGAGACAATTAAAAATCGAACGTCTTCTGGAAAACGGAAGCAAGCGGAAAGAAGAATTCAACAAATACAACCATGTGGACATGTTGGCCGAAAACTACCAAAGGACCCGGATTGGATCAGGCACATGTGCAACTGAGACTGAACAAGTATAACCAAAGATGAACCCCAAGCCTTACTACCGGCATCTGGACAACATTGTCATTCTGCGAGAGACAACGCCAATACGGAAAGAGCGGAAAGCCTGCAAAATGCCGCATGCAACCTGAAGAAGAATGGGTATGGGCTCCTCCTAAGGACAGCTACAGGACTCTCCGACAATGAAACTGAAAGGCTATAATACACCTGAATGAAATAAACTTTTAAATTATCACCCTATATTCTATGATACCATTGACCTCATACCTTTTGTGCCAAGCCGCTGCCGCGGCTGAGACAGTAGCCGGACAATCCGGACGGTTAGAAATCATGCTACAGAAACTGATAGACTGGAGTCTGAATGCGGGAGGGCGGTTGCTGGCCGCACTCATCATATTCATCGTAGGAAGATTCATCATCAAATTCATCAATAGCATGGTAGCCAAACTGCTGGTGAAAAGACACATTGACGCCAGCATACAGAGTTTCGTAAAAAGCTTGGTCAACATACTGCTCATGGTACTGCTCATCGTAGCCATCATCAGCAAGTTGGGCATAGAGACCACCTCCTTCGCCGCACTGCTGGCATCGGCCGGCGTGGCTGTAGGCATGGCTTTATCCGGCAACCTGCAGAATTTTGCCGGAGGGCTCATCGTATTGCTGTTCCGGCCTTACAAAGTGGGTGACTGGATAGAATGTCAAGGAGTGGCCGGCACGGTCAGAGCCATACAGATATTCCACACCATACTGGTCACGGCTGACAACAAGGTAATTTACGTGCCCAACGGAGCACTGAGCGGAGGAACCATCATAAACTACAGCACAGAAAGCACCCGCCGCATAGACTGGGTGGTAGGCGTAGAATATGGCGAAAACTTCGGAAAGGTAGAAGAAACCGTGAGACGGATACTGCAGAATGACCAGCGCATACTGCAGCAGCCTGCCCCCTATGTAGCGCTCAACGCACTGGATGCCAGTAGCGTGAACATACTGGTGAGGGTATGGGTAAACAACGCCGACTATTGGGGAGTGTACTATGACGTGCAGAAACGCATATACGAAGTATTCAACAAGGAGAACATAGGATTCCCATTCCCGCAACTCACCATACACCAGTCGTCCAACTAACAACAACCATCCCCAACTCCATCTCAGACCTATGAATACAACACCACGCCTGCCCTGCCTCCGACAGATAGGGAAACTGGGCATGCTGCTACTGGCAACCTCGCTACTGACAGCATGCGACAACCGGAAGACCGTAGAAAAGCTGAACGTCCCCGCACCGGAAGCCCTGCCGTCAGCACCAACACATTATGAAGAGCCTACAGAATCTTACACTTACGAATGGGACGGCAAAGACTCTACCTACGTGCCCCCCATGTTCCCTGGAGGAGTGAACGGCATGGCCACCTATCTGAAAAGAAACCTGAAATACCCACCCGAAGCACTCAGAAAGCGCCGGGAAGGCCGCGTGTACGTGGGCTACATCATAGGCTGTGACGGAGAGATTGCCGACGCATGGGTGCAAGAAGGGGTGACACCCGAACTGGACAGGGCTGCCTTACAGGTCATAAAGGAAATGCCGCGATGGACACCGGCTACGGTAAACGGCAGGCCGGTACGCATAAAGTACACACAACCCATCGCATTCAGGCTACCTCCCAAGCCCAAGGAGCCTGTATTTTCGTCGGAAACCCTTGACGGAGAGAAAGTGTACACCTGGGTGAAAGAAGCCCCCAGATACCCCGAAGGACTGGATGCGCTGAGCGAACGCACCACCATCTACCTTCCGGGGACAGACAGTGAAGGCAGGCGGGAACTCGTATATGTGCAGTTCATTATAGACAAGGAAGGATACGTACGGCGTCCCAAGATTCTGCGCGGTCTGGATTCTCATACGAACGAAGAAGTCCTGAGAACACTCAGCGTACTGCCACGGTGGGAACCGGGGAAGGTGGACGGCCGTTCTGTGAACTGCCTATACACCATGCCCATTATCTGCAAAGGCGAAATCCAGGCAGAGTAGGCAGGCCATGAAGTCACACTCAGCATGCGGCCGTCCGGCAGCGGTCATTTCTTCACTTCCACAATGTGTGTGGGAGCCAGCTCCACATTGCGCCTGTCCACCTGGCGCACCACGGCGGCAGCCAGCTGCAGGAAAGCACGGCCTGTCACGCTTCCGGTATCCAGTGCCACAGGCTCGCCCGCGTCGCCACTCTCGCATATGCCCTGTACCAGCGGAATCTGTCCCAGCAGAGGCACGCCAAGTTCTCCGGCCAGCGCGGCACATCCTCCTTTGCCGAAGATGTAATACTTGTTCTCCGGCAGTTCAACGGGCGTAAACCAAGCCATATTTTCCACCAGCCCAAGTATGGGTACGTTCACCTTCTCGTTGCGGTACATGTCCACTCCCTTGCGGGCATCGGCCAGCGCCACCTGCTGCGGCGTGCTGACAATGACGGCTCCCGTAATGGCCAGCGTCTGGAGCAGCGTCAAGTGAATGTCACTGGTTCCCGGCGGCGTATCTATGATAAAGTAGTCCAGGTCCCCCCAATCGGCGTCGCCCACCAACTGCTTCAGGGCATTGCTGGCCATGCCCCCGCGCCACAGCGTGGCCTGTCCGGAATCAACGAAGAAGCCTATAGACAGTAGCTTCAGCCCGTACTTCTCTATGGGGATGATGAGGTCGCGTCCGTCCTTACGCTCAGCATAAGGACGCGCGTCCTCCACACGGAACATCTTGGGGACGGACGGGCCGAAGATGTCGGCATCAAGTAGCCCTACCTTATAGCCCAGATGGACCAGAGCCACCGCCAGATTGGCTGCCACGGTGCTCTTGCCCACCCCGCCCTTGCCGCTCGACACGGCAACGACGTTCTTCACCCCGGGCAGCATCTTGCCCGGTTCGGGACGCGCGGCCTGACGGCTTTCAGCGCTGACCGTGACCTGCACGTCGGGCGATACATAGGCGTGTATGGCTGCCTCAGCAGCCTTCAGCACCGACTTCATGAAAGGATCGGTAGGCTTGTCGAATGTAATAGAGAAAGAGACTTTCATGCCGTCAATGCGCATGTTGTCGGCCACCATTTCAGCCTCCACAAGGTTTTTCCCATTGCCGGGATAGCGCACGGTGGCCAGCGCGTCAAGGATAAGTTTCGGATAAAGTGTCATAATCTTATGGTGTTAATAGTTCGTATCTGCGGGACAGTCCGCCCCCTCCGCAAGAGAGCCGGCACCAGGCCGGACATGATGGCACATCAAGTCCGGAGCGATGTGGCATCGGAAACAGGACGGAAAAGGAGTTTCCCACAGCATATTCATAATCTATCAGTTATAAAAACACCGCCCGTGCCCGCCCTTTACGGGGCAGGGGAACGGGCGGATATACATCATTGTTTATAGTATACAGGTTCAGCGCGACACGTCAAGCGAGCTCCGCTTGCTCCGCCCGTAACTCCGGTAATCGTCCATGGGGATATCCGCATCGGGTTCGGCCAGCTCTCCCTGCTGCGGCAGGCGGAAGCGTATGTACTTGATGGGGATGCCTCTGTCCAGCCACTGTTGCTCGTAGTAGGTGCGTATGCTCAGTATGTCGTCGGCCTGTCCGCTGCTGTAGAGGTCTGCAGTCATCACTTCGGGCGTTATGCGGTTGGCTTCCAGCAGGAGGCGGGTGTAGGTATAGAGGAAGTTGCTGTCGGTCTTCACGTGCACCAGTCCGCCGTCGGCCAGGAACCTGCGGTACCGTTCCAAGAACCAGGTTGAGGTAAGGCGCTTGGTGGCCTTCTTCATCTGCGGGTCGCTGAAGGTGAGCCATATCTCGCTGACCTCGCCCGGAGCGAAGAAGCGGTCTATTATCTCTATGTTGGTACGCAGGAAGGCCACATTCCCCAGTCCCTCGCGCAGCGACTCTGTGGCGCCCGTCCACATACGCGCCCCCTTGATGTCCACCCCTATATGGTTCTTTCCGGGAAAGCGCCGGGCCAGGCCTACGGTGTATTCTCCTCTGCCGCATCCCAGTTCCACGACGATGGGTTTTCCGTTCCCGAAGAACCTTTCCGCCCAGTGTCCGCGCATGTCAAAGGGCACGTCATCCGCCACGGAGTAGGGGTACTCGAAGACGTGCGGATAACGTGCCATGTCGGCAAACTTCTGTAATTTACCTTTGCCCATGCGTCAGGCAGTGTATTGAGTTTCCTCATCGCCGTCAGACTCCGCTCCCTGCGCAGCTTTCAGGTCAAGGTAGAACGAAGCGGTCGCCACCGACATGTAGGGCTGCAGGAAGAAGAAGCCTATACCCAAAGTGAGCAAGCAGAGCAGTGCCCAGCCTATGAAGCTGAGCTGCAGGAGGAAGAACTGCATCTTGTGCCCTTCCATCATAGCCATGCTCTTCTCTATGGCGGCGTTGAAGGACAACTCCGGATGGTCGCGCAGGATGAAGTCGGTCATGGCATAGGAGCAGCCTTTGACAATGCCCGGCACGATGAGCAGCAAGGTCCAGAGGAAGGTATATATGGCCACAAGCAGCCTGGTACCAAGTATGCGGCCATAGTCCTTGAATCCGTCGAACATGACACCGATGTCCACCTTCTGTCCCAGGCGGACGTTATAGAACACCATAATCATTCCCCAGGCTACGGGAAGCAGCACCAGGAAGGTGAGTAGCCAGTTCACAAAGGGGATGGAGTTGCATACGGCCGACACGCCGACATAGACCAGCGTGGTTACGGCAGCCATGGCCCAGTTGCCTGCCAGGGCTTCCCGGGCTTCTTTTCTGAATTCTGAATTAGGTTTTAACATAATGAATGATTTTAATAGGATTAAACGTTTCTTTTTCAATTAAAGGTCCTGGATATATCAGTCTATGATGGTCACCCAACGATGCGTGTCGGGCTCGTCGCCGTACTGTATGGCGCGTAGCTTGTTGTAGAGCATGGTGCATATGGGTCCGGGCTTGCCGTCCTTGGCTATGACGTATGACTTGCCGTTCTCCACGTCGTCTATGCGCTCTATGGGGCTGATGACGGCCGCCGTGCCACATGCTCCGGCCTCCTCGAAGGTGGCCAGCTCCTCTTCGGGCACGGGACGACGTTCCACCTTCATGCCCATGTCCTCTGCCAGCTGCATCAGGCTCTTGTTGGTGATAGAGGGAAGTATGGATGTGGATAGCGGCGTGATGTAGGTGTTGTCCTTTATGCCAAAGAAGTTGGCGGCTCCGCACTCGTCTATGTATTTCTTTTCCTTGGCGTCAAGGTAGAACTCGCAGGCGTAACCCAGGTCATGCGCCTTCTTGTTGGCCCTGAGGCTGGCGGCGTAATTCCCGCCCACCTTGTATATGCCGGTGCCCAGGGGTGCGGCACGGTCGTACTCGCGTATGATGACGTAGGGGTTCGTGGAGAAGCCTCCTTTGAAGTAGGGTCCCACGGGAGTTACGAATATGACGAACAGGTATTCCTTGGCCGGATGCACCCCGACCTGCGCTCCGATACCCACCAGCAAAGGGCGGATGTAGAGTGACGCTCCGCTCTCATAGGGGGGAATGAAGCGTTCATTGAGCTTCACCACCTTTCTGACGGCCTCCACGAAGCGTTCCGTGGGCAGTTCAGGCATCAGTATGCCACGGCATGTAGACTGCAGGCGCGCCGCATTCTCCTCAGGGCGGAATACTCTTATTTTCCCATCCTTGCCACGGAAGGCCTTGAGCCCCTCGAAGGCTTCCTGCCCGTAATGCAGGCAGGTAGCGGCCATATGCATGGGAATAGTTTCCTCGCTGCACACTTCCAGTTCGCCCCATTTCCCGTCACGATAGTAAATTCTCACGTTATAATCTGTCTTCATGTACCCGAAAGGCAGATTGGACCAGTCCAGTTCTTTCATATCTCTGTATTATGATTAATGATTGATGTCATTCTCTGCGGATGCGCCGGCCGCATCCCGCTCCGTCTGGCGGATACAGGAGAGTTGGCCGCAACGGTATCTGCCGTAACAGACTCAGGACAAAAGTACGGTTTATTCTTTACTTTCCCGCCTTTCGGCCAATATTTTTTCTATTTCACAGTCGGCTTTGGTCAGCTTGCTCTCGCAGAAGGCTATGATTTCGTTCGCTTCCCTGATTTTGTCGGCCAGTTCATCTATGTCAAGTTCGTTGTTGTCTATCTGGCTTACAATTCTTTCCAGCCGGGCCATGGCCTGACTGTAGGTTTCTTTCTTCTTTGCAGGCATATATGTTCAATTTAACGATTTCACTTCAGACACCGCCTCCCCTCTGCCGAACCGGGTGACCAGCAGGTCTCCCTCTCCCAGCTCCGAGACGTCCTTTACAGCCTTTCCTTCCTTCAGGGTGATGGTGTAGCCACGTGCCAGCAGTTTCCGGGGCGAGGCGTCGTCCACACGTTGCCGCAGCAACTCCAGCCTGTGACGGTGCCGTTGCATCAAGGAGGCCACCGCCCTGTGCAGTTCCTTGTCGGCGTCAAGCACCTTCAGCCGCACGGCCGATACGGTGCGCAAGGCAGCTGCCGGTATCCGGTTTCCACACTGGCGCAAGGCAAGGCGTTCGCGTTGCAGGCGCGACGTCAGACCGTCGTACAACTTGGAGGACAACCCGCGCAGACGGGCGGCCGCTTCGTCCATGCGGGATATGAGATAAGCGGCAGCGGCCGTAGGGGTTTTCACGCTGGCATGGGCCACCGCATCGAGCACGGTCTCGTCCCGCTCATGCCCTATGCCGGTAAGCACCGGCAGGGGGAACTGGGCGCAGGCCGCCGCCAGGAGGTAAGTGTCAAAGCACGAAAGGTCGGAGGTGGCGCCTCCGCCCCGGATAATGACCACCACATCGAATTCCCCGCTGCGCGCGTTCACACGGTCCAAGGCGGAGAGCAGGCTGTCTTCCACCTTGTCGCCCTGCATCATAGCCGGAAACAGTTCCACATAAAAACGGTATCCGTGTGGGTCATTCTCCAGCTGATGGCAGAAATCGCCATAACCGGCCGCCGTGGCCGAGGAAATGACGGCTATCCTCTGCGGCAGCTCGGGCATGGGAAGTTCCTTGTTCAGGGTAAGCACCCCTTCGGCCTGCAGCTGGAGCAGAATTTCACGGCGTCTGCGGGCCATGTCGCCCAAGGTATAGGCCGGGTCAATGTCCTCCACTGTCAGGCTGTATCCGTAAAGCTCATGAAAGCTTACGCTGACCTGCACCATCACCTTGATGCCTGCGGCGAAAGCCTGTCCGGTACTTTCTTCGAAATAAGGTTTCAGCAGGCGGAACACGTTGCTCCACACCATTCCCCTGGCCTTGGCCACCAGACTGTTGCTGCGGGGATCCTTCTGTATGAACTCCAGATAACAGTGTCCGGTAGAGGGATGCACACGCACCTCGCTCAGCTCGGCCTGTATCCAGCAGCTTTCGGGAAAGCATTGTTCCAGGCTTCTGCGCACAAGGGCGTTCAGGTCATATAAAGATAAGGTATCCAATACGGCTCTATGTTTAGGGATTTTGCGTGCCGCTTACTTTTCCAGATAGGTCTGATAGGCTTTCCACATGTCGGGAATGCCATATCCGTAGATATTGTCAGGACAGGCGGCTCTGTCGCCCGACTTGCGCACCAGTTCCAAGAGTTCCTTGGCTGTCAGTCCGGGACAAGCCTGCCACAGACAGGCCACCATGCCACACATGACAGGCGAGGCAAAAGAGGTTCCGTTGGCAGTAGTCTGGTTGCCGTCTGTACCCATCACGTCAGCTTGCAAGCCTACGGCCACCACGTCGGGCTTTATCCTGCCGTCGGCGGTGGTCCCCACCGAGGAGAAGGAA
This sequence comes from uncultured Bacteroides sp., assembly GCA_949296415.1. Classification (GTDB taxonomy): domain Bacteria; phylum Bacteroidota; class Bacteroidia; order Bacteroidales; family Bacteroidaceae; genus Bacteroides. Next base: position 11,509 of record CASFQC010000054.1, read on the forward strand.
GCGAGCACACCTTTCTTGTCAACGGCACCTACCGTAAGCACGTTTTCGGCATCGCCCGGAGGGGTGATTTTCTTCCACGAGCCCATGCCCGCATTGCCTGCGCTGCAGACCAGCACCATACCCTTGTCTGCGATGTGTCCTGCCTGACGCGACATGAGCGCATGATGTCCGTCAAGGTCGCTCAGCCTGTAGTTGTCCGACGCATCGTCAAAGGTGTAATAGCCCAGGGAGGTATTGATGACATCGGCCCCCACACTGTCAGCAAATTCTACTGCGGCAGCCCAATAGTCCTGCTCCACAAGCTGTTCGCTATACTCATCCTCGGTACGGAGCAGCCAGTAGGAAGCTTCGGGAGCGGTACCCGTCATAATGCCGCTACGGTTCATGGCCATACACGAGAGCACCATCATGCCGTGGCTGCTCTCGGCATAGATGTCGGCATTGTCCGGCCCGACAAAGTCTCTGACACCCACCACCCGTATGTTCTCCATGGCCCGGATGGAGTCGGCGTTGTGGAATCCGGCGTCTGTCACCGCTATGGTCATGCCTTGGCCTCTGAATCCTGCCCGGTGAAGGCGGTCCGCGTTGCTGATGTGTGCCTGAGCCCATGCCGTCCCGTACACGCTGTCCGGATACATTGCAGGCTGGTTCACCAGCGAATCCCGGTCTTCAGACATGAAGGGCTTGCCTTTTCCCGGCGAGGCCCATACCTTCTCCACCGAACGGACGAAAGGAAGGGCTGCCATACGGTCCGCCAGCCCGGGATCATTGCACGACACGGTAACAAAGTTCTCCCATTTGCCTTTCGCCACCACCCGCGCACCAAGCCGGCTTATGGCTTTCACATAACGGTCGCATACGGGCAGGTCGGTCGAATCGACAGGCAGTCCCTGCCGTTGCCTGCGCGCGATGGCTTTCTCGGAAAGGAATTCGCGGGGATTATCCAGCGAATATACGGTGGCAGCCTTGTCTCTCAGCGACACCCGGTACTTCAGCGTGTCTGGCTGTTGTGCTCCAATCCCCGCTGCCGGAAGGGCGATAAGAGCCAAAAGGAACATAAACCTTCTCATATTTCTCTTTCTTTTTTATTTGGTCTGCTATTCTGTGACATACATACCTATGCCCCGTTGCGAAGCGATAAAGGCCCCTCCCACCATACGCCGTCCCACATAGAACACGGCAGACTGTCCGGGAGCTACCGCCGAGGCTTCTTCCGCAAAACTTACCAGCAGACGCCCGTCGTCCAGACGCCTGACACTGCAAGGAATGGGACGGCTGCGATAGCGAATGCGCACAGACAGGTCTGTGGCGGCAAAGAAAGCCTCCCTGTTGACCAGGCACTCGTCCTCGGCCAGCATGTGCCTGGTTCTCAGCTGTGCGGCATCGCCCAGCATCACCGTATTTTTCTGCGGATTGATTTTCAACACATAGGCAGGTTTTCCCAACGCTATTTCCAGTCCCTTGCGCTGGCCTATGGTATAATAAGGGAATCCCTTATGCTGTCCCAGCCTGACACCTTCGGCATTGACAAACCATCCGGGTCCCACCTCACGGTCTATCTCGGGAGAATGTTCACGCAGGAAGTCGCGGTAATCGCCCTGTATAAAACATACCTCCATGCTCTCCCCTTCTCCGGCCTTCAGCGCATAGCCCCTTTCCCTCAGGTAATCGCGCACCTGCGATTTGGTGTATGTCCCCAACGGAAACAGGCATCGTCTCAGCACGTCCTGCCCCAGCCTCCAGAGGAAATATGACTGGTCTTTCTTCTCATCGTCCCCGGTACATATATACATATGTCCCTGTTCTTCCTCCAGCCGTACATAATGTCCTGTAGCCATGTAGCGGCATCCCAACCTGTCGGCCCACTCGGCCAGAACACGGAACTTGAAGTGCGGGTTGCACATCACACAAGGATTTGGCGTGCGTCCGGAACGGTACTCGCTGATGAAATATTCCACTATGCTATGTCTGAACGCCTCACGTTCGTCGGCAATATGATGTTCTATCCCCATACTGTCGGCCAGCCGACGCGCCTCCACCGGCTCGTCGCCCCAGACCCACATGGTAAGGCCTGTCACGTCATAGCCTTGCTCCTTCAGCATAAGGCAGGTAGCCGTACTGTCTATGCCTCCGCTCATGCCTACCAGCACCCGTCTGTCAAGCGTATCTGTCTTGCTGTAATCTTCCATAATACCTGATTATAAAATATGCGGACCGCAGGAACAAGAGGAAGCGGAACTGTGCCGGGAAGGCAGCCATCTCCCCTTCATGAGTTACCTGAGGCCCGCATAAATATGCCACGACACGGTATGCTTACCGTTTTCCCGTCTCATTAGCACCGGACTTTCCGTCAGCATTGAGGTCGTCTCCCCAATGCACGCGGGCTTCGCGTTCCTCGCGTTCGCGCACCTCCTTTGCCTTACGGGCATAGACTATGATGCGCAAGGACTGGTCATAGGTGAAGTAGTTGTACATCCAGTTAAGCATGACATTCACCTTGTTGCGTACGCCCAGTATGGAACGCAGGTGCACAAACAGCCATAGCATCCATGCAATCCATCCTTGCGTCTTCATCTTGCTGAACTCTACCACAGCCCGGTTCCTGCCTATGGTAGCCATAGAGCCGAGATTCTTGTAATGGAACGGTTTCAGCGGTTTCTTCCGGGCCATACGCCTCAGGTTCTGAGCCAGCAGTTTTCCCTGCTGTATAGCCACCTGTGCCAGCTGCGGATGTCCGTTGGGATAGTCCTTGTCGCCCCCCGCCATAATGCACTGGTCGCCTATGGCAAACACGTCTTCCAGCCCCTGCACACGGTTGTAGGCATCCACCTTCAGACGTCCGCCCCTGCCTATACACTCGGCGGGCATGTTGCCTATGGGAATAGCTTTCACACCGCTCACCCATATGAAGGAGCGGGTAGGTATGGTCATTCCATCCTCGAATATCACCTTATGGTCCTGGTAGTCCACCACCTTCTTATGCAGGCACACGTTCACTCCCATGTTGCGCAGGAACTGCTCGGCCTTTGCCGAAGACTCGGGCGACATGCCCGAGAGCAACCGTCCTCCCGCCTCTATAAGGAAAATGTTCAGCTGGCTGCTGTCCATGTCGGGATAGTCGGCCGGAATGACGTACTTCTTCATCTCAGACAGCACTCCGGCCACTTCCACACCGGTAGCGCCTCCACCTACAATGACTATGTTCTGCAGCTCATTGCGTTCTTGGTCGGTAGCACAGGTTATACTTCTTTCCAGATTACTCAATATGGCATTGCGCAACCCCATGGCCTCGGATACCGTCTTCATGGGCATGGCCTCTTCTTCCAGATGCTTGTTGCCGAAAAAGTTTGTGGTGGTTCCGGCCGCAAACACCAGATAGTCATATTCCACCTTTCCGATGGAGGTCTGCAAGATCTTCAGCTCGGGATGGATGGAACGCGCCTCGGCCATGCGGTAATAGAAATTCTTCCGCTTGCGGAAAATCTTGCGGAAAGGAAACGAGATGGAAGTGGGTTCCAGTCCCGAAGACGCAATCTGATAAATCAGCGGCGGAAACTGATGATAGTTGTTCTTGTCCACCAACACTACCTGAAAATCGGCCTTTCTCAACTCATTGGCCAGCTTGAGACCTCCGAAGCCTCCTCCTACAATCACTACTCTCTTGGATTTACCTTTTGCAATGTTAAAGCTCATACTTTACGTCGTTAGTAACATGTTTATGAATTTTGGCGCAAAAATACAAATTAATACGGGAGAAGCGGAAACGGAAGAAACCTATTTTCCGTCTTCCCTGTCAGGAAAGCCGTTTTTCGCCCCATTCTATATGCCCTCTGCCGCTTTTTCTCCCCAATTGCAATCCGCGGATATAGCAAACAACTGAAAAACAGCCCTGTGTCACACTCCATACGCCTCACCGACGGCTGCATTTTGCCTGCAAGGTTCCGCTTATCAGATTCTTTGACTAACTTTGCCCCGAATCAACAAGAAACCAACGGACAACATCTATTATGAATTACACCACTTATCTCTTTGATTTCGACTATACACTGGCCGACTCGTCCAAAGGCATTGTGACCTGTTTCCAGACCGTACTGAAAAGACACGGCTACAACCATGTGGATGACTACGACATAAAACGCACCATAGGGCTGACACTGGAAGAGGCGTTCGGCCTGCTTACCGGAGTAGCCGACCCGGCACGCCTGGCCGCATTCAAGAAAGAATATACTCAGGCCGCCGACGTACACATGACGGCCAATACCGTGTTCTTCCTTGAGACCAAATCGGTCATCACCGCACTGAAAGAGGCCGAAGCCTGCACCGGCATCATTTCCACCAAATACCGCTACCGCATCAGGGAAATGCTGGAACTGCACGGACTGACCGACATGTTTGACATCATCGTGGGAGGGGAAGACGTAAGTACGGCCAAGCCTTCGCCCGAAGGGCTGCTGCATGCCATGAAAGTCCTGGGCGTGCAGAAAAAAGAGACATTGTACATAGGGGACAGCATAGTGGACGCACAGACAGCCAAATCGGCCGGAGTGGACTTTGCCGGAGTGACCCACGGCACCACCACTGCAGAAGAACTGTCGGCCTGGCCTCACGTGAAAATCATGACCTCACTGGAAGGGCTGTTGGAATAATGCGCCACCACGGCTACAAGCCATCGGGAAGCAGGTAAGCGGCCTCGGGAACCAGCACCTCACCGCGCCTCAGCTCCACCAGTCCGCGCTCCTGCATGCTGTTCAGCGTGCGCGATACGTTCAGACGGGTTTCGTTCAATATCCGGGCCAGCGTCTCCATCTTTATCTTGAGCATCTTCTCGCCCGACAGACGCTCCATATGCGACAGCAAGAAATGGCGGACACGCGCCTCCATGCCGTCCGGGAAACCGGCCCACAACTTGGCGTGCAGGGTCTGCGCGCGGTTGCTCACTATATTCATATAGTTAAGCCAGAAAATCTCATACCTCATCAGCTCGCGCAACACGAACTGCTTGCTTACGCTTACCGTATGGCACTCCGTCTGCGCCATACAGGTGGACACATAGACGGTGTTCATGCCGAAAAGCGAGTGCGGCTCTATGACGCAGGGAGCATCAAAATACTCCACGAAACGATAGGAACCGTCGGAAGCCTCCTTGCTGAATCCGGCCCTGCCTCTGAGGACAAACGTCAGCTTGTCGCACACGTCGCCTGCCGTCGCAATGACCTCACCGGGCTTATGTCTGACAAAATGTAGCTTCACCTTTCCCAATATATTCGTGAAGTCTTCCTGCGCAAGTCCTTGAAACAACGGGAGCTGTAACAACGTTTCGAACATCGTATCCATCTGGGGAGAATATTTTTCCAAGCAAATGTAAACATAAATAGAGTGAACCGGACTTTGACAGCCCATCCTTTTTACCTTTTTTATCTTTTATTTTGTTTTGCAAGGCGAACAGGTGTCACAGCCATTCCGGCAGGTTACTTCTAACAAATTCTACAGACAAAAAAACGATTTGCAAGCCACATGCAAATCTCAGAAGACAAAAAGACGCCAAATCCCGGAAAATGCCGACAGCCCTATTTTGAAAAACGGATAAAGAACCGTCCACTAAAAAGTTTATATATGTAAAAAGCAACAGACATACAGACCGGAAAAGCATATTTATATTAAAAGAAACGTTTCCATAAGCCCGCCACGCCCTCCTGCTCCACCTAATGCCAGCAGACAGACGACCTAATGCCACCGTCCTGTCATTGGAATCTCAGCCGGCGGACTACCCAAAGCCAGGAAAAGGGATGCCCAATCCTCTGTCTTTTTCGGCACATTTGCAATCCAGAGATAGCAGAACAAGCACATCCGCACAATTTGCCGACACCATATGTTCCCCATAAGATACTGTCCTGTAGCAAAATCAACAAATCTTGTCGCATCGGATTCCACCAGCCTTCCTCCCGGCCGAAACGAAAGCATTCTCAATGTTAAAGAAATGCAAAGTGTCAGCAAGAAAGAAAGATGTGACAGAAAGACAATAAGAGAGAAGGACAATATTCAAATGGCATTTTTGAAGAACACGGCAAAGGGAAAAACGTAAAAACGTTTCTTTTATAAATTAAAATCCCTATTTTAACGAAAAGCAATCCAGTATTTAAGAGCCTGTTTAAATTTTCCTTTTTAAGATTTTTATTCAGTCTGTTCCCAAGCTTTTTTCCGGCCTCTTTTCCCGTTTCCCTTCGCCACGCAGCCTGCTACGCCCCTCATGACAACGGGAAAACATTCTCGGAAAAACATCTCAAAACAGTATTGAGCAACAATTAAACAGGCTCTAAGAATTATAAAAAAATCCAGCCATTATCGGATACTTGGGTGATGAAACCACCGGACCAAGCACTCCCGTTATCGCATATTATATATGTAAGGATGAAAATGGGCTATCATCAAAACCACACGAAGCGAAACCAGCATGACGACAAGCTGCAGTGGAACATCTCTTACGGAGACCTGACTACGGATGGCCCGGTGGGATACTACAACATATGACTTATAAGAACAGACACCGCATGGAAAAGCCCAAAAACAACAAGGGTCACACGCCATACAGCATGTGACCCTTGCCTTGTAGCGGGACCGGGGATTGAACCCGGGACCTCATGATTATGAATCATGCGCTCTGACCAGCTGAGCTATCCCGCCGCTACATTTCTCGTTTGCGGGTGCAAAGGTAGGACAATTCTCCGATATAGCAAACTTTTCACCGGTTTTTTTTGCCTTCGGTTATACTGTAGAGTCCAACAGCAAGTGCAACATTACGAAAAATTCTTGAAGAAGCAATGCAAAGGAGTATCAAAGTTGAGTTTTTCTCTGGGCCTTCGATTT
>CASFQC010000055.1 GCA_949296415.1 uncultured Bacteroides sp.
GGGACGGGTGGTCCCGCCCCTTGCCGCGAGGCGCTCCCCGACCGATGAGTTTTTTCTGCCAAACAAACGAAACGTTGCGTTTCTATTTGGACACTTCACCTTCGGTTATACAAGCAGGGAAGGAGCGTGCCGATTTTGAACATACCGGCCATCGCACCAGCCATAAAAAAGCGATAAAAGACAATAAAATAAAGCAGAATCTTTTCAGATATAAGAAAAAGTGACTATTTTGGCGGCGCGAACGTCGCGCATATATAATGTAAGTATGGGAAGAAAAAAAATACACCTTGAATATTTGCTCAACGCCACCTCCAAAACAATACTATGGACAGCCATAAGCACCCCTTCCGGGCTGGAATCATGGTTCGCCGACAAAGTGGTGTCGGACAACAAGCATATGACCTTCTGCTGGGGGAAAACCGAAAAACGTGAAGCCGAGATAATGGGCGTGAGGGCTTTTGCCTTCATACGCTTCCACTGGCTGGACGATGACACCGCCCACGAATACTTCGAACTGCGCATGACCAACAGCGAACTGACAAATGACTTTGTGCTGGAAGTGACCGACTTTGCCAACGAAGAAGATGTGGACGACGCTTGCGGACTGTGGGACTCGCAGATAGAGACCCTGCGCCGTACATGCGGTTTTTAGTTAACTTTCACTGCAAAATTCCCCGCGCGTCCTTTTTTTGTGCTACTTTTGTATCCTCATTTTACATGGAGCCCTAAAAATGCTACGCATAAAAAAGTTAGATATATTCATTCTGAAGAGTTTCGGATTGCTCTTCCTCGGCACATTCTTCATATGCCTGTTCATCTTCATGATGCAGTTTCTGTGGAAGTATGTGGACGATATGGTGGGCAAAGGTCTGGAAATGGATGTCCTGGCCCAGTTCTTCTTCTACTCCGCACTGACTCTGGTCCCCATATCCCTTCCGCTGGCCATACTGCTGGCGGCACTGATAACCTTCGGCAATTTCGGCGAACGGTTCGAGCTGCTGGCCATGAAGGCGGCAGGCATCTCACTGCTGCAAATCATGCGGCCGCTCATCATTTTCATAGGCTTCATCTGTTGCGTGTCATTCTACTTCCAGAATGTGGTGGGTCCCAAGGCACAAGCCAAGCTGTGGACACTGCTCATATCCATCAGACAAAAATCGCCCGAGCTGGACATACCGGAAGGAGTGTTCTATGACCAGATAGACGGATACAATCTGTACGTGAAACACAAGAACCGCGAGACAGGCATGCTGTACGACGTGCTGATATACAACTTTGAAAACGGATTTGAAAACGCACAAATCATCAAGGCCGACTCCGGAAGGCTGGAAATGACAGGCGACAAGAAGCACCTCTACCTCCACCTCTACAGCGGAGAGCAGTTCGAGAACCTCAAGTCACAGAACATGAGCCAGCGTAACGTGCCCTACAGAAGGGAGACATTCAGAGAAAAGCACGCCATCATAGAGTTCAACTCAGATTTCAACATGGTAGACTCAGACATCATGAGCGGACAGTCAAGCAGCAAGAACATGAGACAGCTCAATGCCGACATAGACTCCATGAAGCACTATAACGACAGTGTGGGAAGGGCCAACTTCAACGTGGCCATGAAAAGCACCTACATGGTAGTGCCCAACCTGTCAAAAGCCGACTCGGCCAAGATAGAAGAGACTCCGCCATACGAATATAACGCCGACAGCCTGTTCAACGCCTCCACACTGGCCAACAAGAAGGAAATCATCGCCTCGGCCGTGAACCGCGCCGAAAGCGCAGCCAGCGACTGGGGGTTCAAGAGTTTCAATATGGCACTGTCTGAAACCAATATCCGAAAACATATGACCGCCTGGCACGAGAAACTCACCATGTCACTGGCCTGCATGATATTCTTTTTCATTGGCGCTCCCCTTGGAGGCATCATCCGCAAAGGCGGACTGGGAATGCCGGTAGTGGTATCGGTGCTGATATTCATCGTGTACTACATAATAAACAACACCAGCTACAAGATGGCCCGAGACGGCAAGTGGATAGTATGGATGGGCATGTGGACCAGTACCGCCATACTGGCACCACTGGGAGCATTCCTTACCTATAAAGCCAACAGCGACTCTGTAGTACTGAATGCCGACGCCTATATCAGCTGGATAAAACGGGTCATCGGCATTCGCAGCGTGAGACATCTGTCCAGAAAGGAAGTGGTGATAGAAGACCCCGACTACATACAGCTTCCCTCCAAGCTGAGACAACTCTCGGACGACTGCCGGAACTACGCCAGACTGAAAGGCCTGACACATGCGCCCAACTACTTCAGACTATGGATGGAAGACAAGGAAGACAAGGATATGGAATCCATAAACCAACGGATGGAAACGTTGATAGAGGAATTGTCAAATTCCAAATCGGGCATACTTCTGAGTACCCTGAACAACTATCCTATCATCCCGGTAAGGGCGCACATAAGCCCATTCCGTCGTCCGTGGATTAACAAGCTCTGCGGCATAATATTCCCTATAGGGCTGTTCTTCTACATACGCATATGGAGATTCCGCATCCGTCTGGCCAAAGATCTGGAATGTGTGGTGAAAACCAACAATGATATATGCCGCATCATAGAATCGCAGAAGAACCTGTAAAACGCAACAAAGAGACCGTACGGCATACGTTGCTTGATGAGACTGTTTTTTATCCTATTTTTTTAACCAAATAATTCAAGATATGGAAAACGTAAGACTAAATACAATAGAAGAAGCGATCAAAGACTTCAAAGAAGGCAATTTTGTAATCGTAGTAGACGACGAGGACCGTGAAAACGAAGGCGACCTAATTATCGCAGCCGAAAAGACTACCCCCGAAAAGGTGAATTTCATGCTGAAACATGCCAGAGGAGTACTGTGCGCCCCCATTACCATAACACGCTGCAAAGAACTTGACCTCCCCCACCAAGTACAAGACAACACCTCCGTACTGGGAACCCCGTTTACCGTAACCATAGACAAGCTGGAAGGATGCACCACAGGAGTATCCGCTGCCGACCGCGCCGCCACCATACAGGCACTGGCCGATCCGGCCTCCACGCCCGCCACTTTCGGACGTCCGGGACACATCAACCCGCTATATGCACAAGAGAAAGGCGTCCTTCGCCGCGCCGGACATACCGAGGCGACCATAGACCTCTGCAAGCTGGCCGGACTCTATCCAGCCGGAGCGCTTATGGAAGTAATGAACGATGACGGCACCATGGCACGCCTTCCTGAGCTGCGCAAAATGGCCGACGAATATGGACTGAAACTGATATCCATACGCGACCTCATAGCCTACAGGCTAAAGCAAGAATCCATCGTGGAGAAAGGGGTAGAAGTAAACATGCCCACCATGTACGGTGACTTCCGGCTCATACCCTTCCGCCAAAAATCAAACGGACTTGAACACATTGCTATGTTCAAGGGAACATGGCAACCTGAAGAGCCCATATTAGTGAGAGTACATTCGTCATGTGCCACAGGCGACATATTCGGTTCCAAAAGATGCGACTGCGGTGAACAGCTGCACAAAGCCATGCAAATGATAGAGGAAGCAGGAAAAGGCGTGCTGGTATACCTCAACCAGGAAGGAAGAGGCATAGGACTGATGGAAAAGATGAAAGCCTACAAGCTCCAGGAAGGAGGCATGGATACCGTAGATGCAAACATCTGTCTGGGACACCTGGCGGACGAACGCGATTATGGCGTGGGAGCACAAATCCTGCGCGAACTGAACGTACACAAAATGCGCCTGATGACCAACAATCCTGTGAAGCGCGTAGGTCTGGAAGCCTACGGACTGGAAATAACGGAAATAGTTCCTATAGAGACCACCCCGAACCCATATAACGAGCGCTACCTGCGCACCAAAAAAGAACGGATGGGCCACACACTGCACTTCAACAAATAAGGCATAAGGGAATCTTGGCTGTACGCTGTCAGTACAAATGGGCCAGCAAGGCAGCCATCCTCCGCCTGCAAACAGAAAAGCTTTATCGCGAAAACTCACTTTTTATATAACCATTATGAATCAACTATCCGATCGTTTGAACAGCCTGTCGCCTTCTGCGACATTGGCCATGTCTCAAAAAAGCGCCGAGCTGAAAGCCCAAGGCGTGGACGTAATTAACTTAAGTGTAGGCGAACCCGACTTCAACACACCCGACCATATCAAAGAAGCGGCCAAGAAAGCCATAGAGGAAAATTTTTCCTATTATTCGCCTGTGGCGGGCTATCTGTCGCTGCGCAACGCCATTGCAGCCAAGCTGAAAAGTGAAAACGGACTGGAATATACCGCGACCCAGATATCTTGCGCCAATGGAGCCAAACAGTCTGTGTGCAACACTGTTCTGGCATTGGTAAACCCCGGAGACGAAGTTATCGTACCGGCGCCTTACTGGGTCAGCTACCCGGAAATGGTAAAACTGGCCGGAGGAAAGCCTGTCATTGTCACCGCAGGTATCGAACAGAACTTCAAGATTACTCCGGCACAACTGGAAGCAGCCATCACGCCTAAGACCAAACTGCTGATACTCTGCTCCCCATCCAATCCCACAGGCTCTGTGTACAGTGCCGAAGAACTGGCCGCACTGGCTACTGTACTGGAACGCCATCCGCAGGTCTTTGTCATTGCCGATGAAATATATGAGCACATCAACTACATAGGACACCATCACAGCATAGCCCAGATTCCGGCCATGAAAGACCGCACCATTGTAGTGAACGGCGTATCCAAGGCATATGCCATGACCGGATGGCGCATAGGCTTCATCGCAGGTCCGGAATGGATTGTAAAGGCTGTCAATAAACTGCAAGGACAATACACCTCTGGTCCCTGCTCGGTTTCGCAGAAGGCTGCCGAAGCTGCCTACACCGGCACACAAGCTCCTGTAGAGGAAATGAGACGCGCATTCCAGCGCCGACGCGACCTCATAGTCAAACTGGCCAAGGAAGTGCCGGGCTTTGAGGTGAATGTTCCCGAAGGGGCTTTCTACCTCTTCCCCAAGTGCAGTTCCTACTTCGGAAAATCGGCCGGAGACCGTCAAATAAACAATGCCGACGACCTGGCCATGTACCTGCTGGAAGTGGGACATGTGGCCTGTGTGGGAGGCACATCGTTCGGGGCTCCCGAATGTATCCGCATGAGCTATGCCACCAGCGACGAGAACATCGTGGAGGCCCTACGCCGCATCAAGGAGGCTCTGGCCGCATTGTCTTGACCACAGACTACCACCTACATTATACAAAGAGGTCCGGCTGCCTTTCCCTGTTGGCAGCCGGACCTCTTGTCTTTACTACTTCTCTAAACGAGAGAGAAAATCATTCAGCCGGATGGATTGCTTCAGACGGGCAAACATCTGCGCAAGTACCACACTCAGTGCACATATCCGGATTGATAGAATACTTTTCTCCTTCAGAGATAGCGCCTACCGGACACTCGTCGATACAAGTGCCGCAAGCAATACAATCGTCATTAATTACGTAAGCCATTTTCTTTGATTTTAATTATTAGTACTAATTACAGTATGCAAATTTAGCGGTTTTCCGCATAGCTTGTGCCGTTTGACCTGAGAAAAACCTTAATTTGTAAGGTTTCTAAATAGAACCTCACTCCGTACCGGTCCGTTCCGCTCTGATTATCAGCATATAGAACCATACAGCCTGCCACACGACAGATAAGGACGGGAAAAGGAGCCCGGAGTAAGACGCCAAACAGGCTGAATAATAGCCGTAAAAGGATAGTCTTCAGGACGTTTTTTCAATAAAATTCCAGTCCCAAAGTGTCCTTCAGCTGGAGCAACGCCTTGTTCTTTTGAGCCATCATCTGGAATTTCTCCGCCCGGCTGTAGGCCACGTGTGGTTTTTCGTCCGGAGTGCTTATGCGCACAGTCATCGTCACATTACGGTTTTTCAGGCTGGCACGCAGATAGTCCTGGATGGAGGGTATCATGGCTGTGAAATCTTTATATACAATCTCATTGTTCACCACCACCTCAAACGAGGTCTTTCCCGACAGGGTAACACGCATGTTCATCATGCGTTTGGCTATGGCCACCTGTTCGTGTGGCAGACGGTTGGCATACTCACGCCAATAATAGTTCAAATCTTTTTCATTGAACATGCGGTCTTCTTCAGTCTCGGGAGGACGGGCAACGGGCTGGGATACGGGCTTCGGGGCATTCCCCGCTTCAGCCGTATGTCTGATGGAGAATCCCAGCGCAGACTTGTCCATTACCGGAATCTTCTTCTCGCCCGAGCCTTTCGCCTGTTCCAACACCGTAGGGATGGCATGTACGGGAGCAGATGAAGGCGAAGCAGACGGAGTCTGTACCGGTTGGGCAGAAGAGTTCCGCACGGGTTGGGCGGATGAGGCATCCGCAGACCGGGCCGGAGCGGCGGACTGCCCGGAAGCTATGGGTTTAAGGGTATGCGCAGGGGGGGCACCCCCCGACGCCTCGCCGGTGTCCGACGTAAGCTGAGCCAGTTCTATGAGCATAAGCTCCACCAACAGACGCTTGTTCTTGCTCAGGCGGTAATTCAGGTCGCACTCGTTGCTCAACTTCATGGCCCGGAACAGGAAGGGCACCGGACACTTCTGTGCCTGTTCCATATAACGCTGGCGTATGCCGGCACCCACTTCGAGCAACTGCACGGTGGCCGGGTCCTTGCAGACCAACAGGTCGCGCAGGTGGGCGGTGAGTCCCGTCACAAAATGGCTGCCGTCAAAGCCCTTGTTCAGCACCTCATCCAGCAACAGCAGCACGTCGCTCACCTTATTGTCCAGCAAACTGTCTGTCAGACGGAAATAATATTCGTAATCCAGCACATTCAGGTTTTCTATCGTGCTGCGGTAGGTGATGTTTCCTCCGCTGAAGCTCGCCACCTGGTCAAATACAGAGAGGGCATCGCGCATTCCGCCGTCGGCCTTGAGGGCTATCACGTTCAGAGCTTCCGGCTCAGCCTTTACGCCTTCCTTGGACGCCACGTAGGCCAAGTGTGCCACGATGTCGTCCACGCTGATGCGGTTGAAATCATATATCTGGCAGCGCGACAGTATGGTAGGCAGAATCTTGTGCTTCTCCGTAGTAGCCAGGATGAAGATGGCGTAGTAGGGCGGCTCTTCAAGCGTCTTCAGGAAAGCGTTGAAGGCCGAAGTGGAAAGCATGTGCACCTCGTCAATGATGTACACCTTATATTTCCCTATCTGCGGCGGCACACGTACCTGCTCCACCAGCTGGCGGATATCGTCCACAGAATTGTTGGAGGCGGCGTCCAGCTCGTGTATGTTGTAAGATCTTTGTTCATTGAAGGCCCGGCAAGACTCGCACTCGTTGCACGGTTCGCCGTCAGGAGTGGGATGCAGGCAATTGATGGTCTTGGCAAAGATGCGGGCACAAGTGGTCTTCCCCACCCCTCTGGGTCCACAGAACAAATAGGCATGAGCCAGTTTTCCGGTGGCTATGGCATTTTTCAGCGTGGTGGTCAACGCCCGTTGTCCCACCACCGAATCGAAAGTGGAAGGACGATATTTTCGTGCCGATACGATATAGTTTTCCATTTGTCAGTATGTGTATGCGCGTGCCTGTCATGAAAAACAGCCGCTCTTCCGTGCAAATGTACGTAAAAAAAAGCAATATATCGGCATTTCACTTTATCTTTGTACGCACTAACGCCGCGCACCACGTCCGCACACAGGAGCAATCACGGACGCAAGGCCAAAGCAAGAAAAGAAACCAGCATTATATTTCGAAAGATGGACAGACTCACTTCTATTTGGGCTTTCATAGGCAGGCATAAGTATCTCATCACTTTTGCCCTCTTTGCTGTCATCGTAGGATTCCTTGACGAAAACAACCTTATCCGCCGCGTAAGATATGCCCGGCAGGAGAGCCAGCTCCGCGAGGAGATAGAGAAATACCGCACGGAGTACGAGGAGAGCACCCGCAAGCTGAACGAACTTACCACAGATTCGGGAGCCATAGAGCGCATAGCCCGCGAACGCTACCTCATGAAGAAGCCTAACGAAGACATTTATGTATTTGAAAACGATGTAAAGCCATGAACAACAGAACCATACTTTCCGCCTTTTCGGTCGTGGGAGCAGTAATGCTGCTCACGGGTGCCATTGTGTACATCACAGGATGGACACTCTCACCATATGTCTACATCACAGGAGCCGTGCTGTTCGCCCTCTCCCGGTGGTTCTCCCCACACAAAGGAGGCACCGCCTTGCGCCGCCTCCAGCGGCAGCAGGACATATCGGGCCTGTTGCTGATGGCCGCAGGCGCATGTATGCTGCTCACGCGGGGCAATGAATGGATTGTATGCCTCACGTTGGCCGCCGTGATAGAGGTATACACCTCCATACGCATACCGCAGGAGGAACGCAAGTCCCGTCAGGACTCCTGAGCGGAAGCCAGCACACGTTCCACCTCGCCCTCGAAGTTGGGGGTGAATATTCCTTTGCCCAAGCCGGCCCTTATATCGGCCACACTCCAGAAACGCCCTCCGTCCAACTCGCTGCTGGGACGGATAGGTCCGTCGTACACCGTGCGGAAAGTGAAAACCAGCTCGCGTTCGCGTTCCGACTCGAACACGTAACGTGCCACCTCGTACGGAGTGAAGCCGTCTATGCCCAGCTCCTCGCCCGCCTCACGGCGCAAGGCTTGTCCCACACTCTCGCCCAAGTCCACATGGCCGCCCACTGCGGTATCCCATTTGCCGGGCTGTATGTCTTTCCAGCCGGGACGCTTTTGCAGATAGAGTTCTCCCTTTGAATTGAACACATGCAGATGCACCACCGGATGAAGCAGTTTGCTGCCGTTGTGGCATTCGCCGCGCGTGGCGGCTCCCGTAATGTTTCCCTGTTCATCCACCAGCGGAAACATTTCCTTTTCGTTATCGTGAAGCATATGAAAAAATGTACGGACTATTCCCTCTCCAGCCTGAGAAAATCCGGACGGGGGCTATGATATGAAAAGAGGAACCTCATCGCTGAAATTCCTCTTTTGCTGCTGTGACCCGGGTGGGACTCAAACCCACGACCTTCAGAACCGGAATCTGACGCTCTATTCACTAAGCTACCAGGCCAGAAAACGCGGCAAATGTAGGAAAAAACCTCGCAACTTCCAACGTTCCGCCCTGTTTTTTTGTTTTCTTCTTCTGCTATCCCCTTTTTTCCGCCACCGGGAGCCTACTGTTAACCGGTATTAACCGGAAAACATTTTGCGTGTATTCTACAGTTATTACTGACATTAAGAAACGTTTTCCATCATTATGCTTACAACCTATATTTTCAAGACGCATGAAGAAAACGGGGAAACACATATCTGAATCTGTATAAATGTTAATGAAAACAGAGTTCTTCCTTACAAACATATAAATATGTTAATAAAATCCACATCAAAGACCCTTTTCTGCCCAGCCGATGACCTGTTGCCAGCAAACGGATAACCTGTTGCCAGCAGACGGATGACCTGTTGCCAGCTCGGGCTTCACGGTTTCTCCCCGTCCGGAAAGGCCAATTGTGGCTTTTTCTCTGTCTTTTTTTCATAGAATGACATGCCGTGAAGTGTTAAAATCAGAACTATCACACTATAAATCATCAAGTTATCCCGAAACCTTCTGCTTTCTTTCCCACCACACCTTACTTTGGCCGGAAACAAGCCACGCATTCACGTTAAACTTTGTAAAGTGTCAAATCGCTACCAGCGAAAAACGAGGAACGTAAAGCAATTTTAAGTGACATGGCCGCATTTTGCCGGAGAAAGGTGAAAAAATATCCCGTTTTTGTCGTACCTTTGTCAAGCATAGCGTACACAAGCCTTTATATTATGAACGCAACCATCCATAATATAAGGAACAAGTTCCGCCGTACGCCATGATTCCATACACTGACACACATTTAAGAATCTGACATAAAAAAAACAATTCTCAGCATAAGCGCCGACCAACGTCTTTACATGCCGGATGCGTTACGTCTGTCTTATAGGGAAAAACAATCAGGAAGGAAACATAGATAAGGACAAACATATAACAAAAGAGCTGCAGTTTTTATGAAAATCAAAGAAACCGTTGCGTGTGCTGCAACACTTCTCTTCGGCTGTCTGGCCGGATGTACGGATCCCGACAACCCGAATAGTATAGAAACAGAAAGAGATTACGAGTATCTGAAGACCCACTTCTCACGGCCTCCCCAACAATATGGGGTAAACTGTTGGTGGTGGTGGCTCAATGGGAATGTAGACCGTGAGGCCATTACAAGCGACCTGGAAGCAATGAAATCCCGGCATTTTCAGGGGGCGGTCATTGTAGATGCCGGCGGACATAACCAACGCGGGAACAAGGATATCCCGGCCGGTCCGTTGTTCGGCAGTCAGGAGTGGAAAGACTTGTTCGTTTTTGCCCTGGACGAGGCCCGGCGTTTGGGGCTGGAGATAGGATTCAATATCCAAAGCGGGTGGAATCTGGGTGGTCCAGACATTACACCCCAATATGCGGCCAAACAACTTACTTATGCGGAAATGTCGGTTACGGGAAAACAAGTGCTTGACATCCAGTTGCCGCAACCTCCCGCCAATAAAGATTTCTATCGGGATGTGGCTGTACTGGCCTTTCCTGCAGAAGAGGCCAACCGGTCTCAGGAGACAATCAGCCAGCTTGACCTGAAACTCGGTTTCCACGAGCTGGGCGGCTCGGCTCCTGATTGCCGGTTCCTGCTATTCAACCGTTCCGGGTCGGACAAGCGACGAGACAAGAAACCCGTTTTCCGTATTGACCCCGAACAGATAGTCGACCTCACCGCCCACATGGATGGGGAAGGAAAACTACGTTGGAATGTCCCTGACGGCAAATGGAACATCTTGCGTATAGGCTACACCTGTACACGCGCACAAATATCTACTTCCAGCAAAGACTGGACCGGTAATGTCCTTGACTATATGAGTCAGGCCGCATTCGATTTTTATTGGAACAGCGTGGTGGAACCTATCCTGCAGGCAGCTGGCGAGAAACATGTGGGCAAGACCTTGAAATATGTGGAGACTGACAGTTGGGAATGCGGAGGAATGAACTGGACAGAAAGTTTTGCCGAAGAATTCCAGTCCTACTGTGGCTATGACTTGAAACCATACCTTCCGCTTGTAGCCGGTCATGTGGTGGGAAATGTGGATACTTCCAATGCTTTCCTGGCCGATTTCCGCAAGACAATAGCCCATCTTGTGGCCGTGCACCATTATGGAAGGTTTGCCGAACAGGCCCACCGTCATGGCATGGGTACATTACCCGAATCATCCGGCCCCCACGCCGGCCCATTGGACGGCATCACCAACTACGGCCACAGTGACATTATGATGAGTGAGTTCTGGGCACCTTCTCCTCACCGTCCGCGTGTGCACGACCGTTTTTTCATCAAACAGGCCTCCTCGGCCGCCCACATTTATGGCAAGAAAATAGTAGGAGCCGAGTCTTTTACTACCATAGGACTAAACTGGAACGACGAGCTTTGGCATGACCAGAAACCTTCATTCGACCATGAAGTATGTGCCGGGCTTAACCGTGTCTATTTCCACACTTTCACCTGTTCTCCGGCCTCACAAGGCATACCCGGCCAGGAATACTTTGCCGGAACCCATATCAATCCGCGTCTCACCTGGTGGGGTAAGTCGGCACCTTTCATTGATTATCTGGCACGGGTCCAGATGCTGGCCCAAGCCGGAACATTCGTAGCCGACGTACTTTATTATTACGGCGATCATGTTCCCAACGTCTATCCTTTCAAGCAGGCCGATTTACCCGGCGCCATGCCGGGCTTTGATTACGACGTGACCGATGAGACCGTCCTTTTGCAACTGAAGGTGAAAAACGGAGCCATAGAGACTCCCGCTGGGGGTAGATACCGGGTGCTGGTATTGCCCGACCATTGCGTCCTTTCACTGGATGCCCTCCGGAAAGTAGAGGAACTGGCCCGGTCTGGCGCCTGCATCCTTGGACCTAAGCCTCAGAAAGCTGTTTCTCTGGTCGGTGGGGAGAAAGGCGTGGCCGAGTTTACCCGCCTGGCCGACAGTCTTTGGGGTGAGTCCACGGACTCCACAGGACAACATCCGTATGGTAAAGGGCTGGTTGCCTGGGGACAGAAGTCGCGCGACTTCCTGCTTTCCCGCAGCATACCGCAGGACTTTCAGCTTGAGGGAGACGCCAATCCTGCAGATTTTGACTACATCCATTATCAGACAAAGGACGCACAAATCTATTTCATCAGCAACCAGACAGCACGCCGCCAGTCTGTCCGCGCCTGTTTCCGTACCGACGGCCTTCAGCCCGAATTATGGGATGCGGTTACCGGTGAAATATGCGATGCGAAAGCCTTTACCCGGAAAGACTCCGGTACGACTGTCCCCATTGTGCTGGAGCCATACGGTTCTGTCTTTGTAGTCTTCCATAAGCCCATAAGTGCGACAGTACAGGGGACAAAGTCCGCCAATACTCCTGATTTCCGGCCTGTACAGACTTTAGAAGGAGAATGGACTGTTTACTTTGATCCGGCATGGGGAGGTCCGGAAAAGATTGTCTTTCCGGAACTGGCCGACTGGACCACTTTCGAAAATCCTGGCATCAAGTATTATTCGGGTACGGCACGTTATGAGAAAAGCTTCACAACCGGTTTCACCCCATCTCCATCTGTACGCTATTTCCTCCAGTTGGAGAATGTGAAAGATGTGGGCATTGCCTCTGTTCGTCTTAATGGCAAAGACAAGGGAATCTTGTGGACCAGTCCGTTCCGTGTAGAGATAACCGACGCGTTGCGGTCCGGTGAAAACCGGCTGGAGGTGGAAGTCACCAACTCATGGTACAACCGTGTGGCAGGTGATGAGCTGGACGCCGGTCCCCGAAAGTATACGCAGACCAATATTGTGCTCAAGAATGATTTCACAGGACGTCCTCTGTCTGAAATCACGTTAGAACCTTCCGGTCTCTTAGGGCCTGTCTCTATCAGGGAGGCTGTCAAGCCATAAAAATTCCATTTTGTATCATTTCCAATCCTTTTCTTTTTGACATATATACACATGAAAAAAAACATTTGCCTTACCTGCATGCTGCTTCTGTCAGCCTGCGGAATATCCTCACAAGAACCTATAGACCGTGAAGCCCTGGTGACACGGCACAATCCGCACAACGAGTCGGCCGACCCGCTGTCTTCCCTGACGGTAGGCAACGGAGAGTTTGCCTTCACCACCGACATCACAGGCCTGCAGACGTTTCCCGAGCATTACAAAAACGGACTACCCTTGGGCACACAAAGCCAATGGGGATGGCACAGTTTCCCCAACCCGCAACACTACTCGACAGACGATGCGCTCCGCTCCTTTGACTTCGGTCACGGACATGCGGAAAGCTACCCTTGCCAGTCGGGTACATCGGCACGGGCACGCGAGGCCGCCAGCTGGCTGCGTGCCAACCCCCACCGCCTGCATTTGGGCATAGTAGGGCTGGACTTGGACATCGACCCGAACCGGCTGACCGACGCACATCAGACGCTGGACATGTGGCAAGGCAAGATAACTTCGGACTTCCGCCTGGACGGAACAACCTACCGCGTGCAGACCGTCTGTCACCCAGACCGCGACCTGGTGGCCGCCACCGTTGCGAACAAGGCACATACCGCCATAAGCCTACGCTTCCCTTACCCCACCGGAGGACATACCGACGACGCCTGCCGGTGGGATACGCCCGACAGACACGTCACGGAACTGATACAGAACGGCACACAGGACGCACTGCTGAAACGGACACTGGACAGCACCACCTATTACGTAAGGCTGGCATGGAAAGGCAAAGCCACGCTGGCCGAAAAATCCCCCCACTGCTGGGCACTGACGCCACAGGAAGACAGCCTGTCCTTTGTATGCGAATTTCTGCCCGTAGAACCAGCTGAAGACAGGCAGGTTCCCGACTATGCCGAAACAGAAAAAGCCAGCGCAAACAGCTGGAAAAGGTTCTGGACAGAGGGTGCCGCCGTGGACTTCTCACACTGCACCGACCCCCGGGCCGCCGAGCTGGAACGCAGGGTGGTGCTGTCGCAATACCTGCTGGCCACCCAATGCGCGGGCAGCCTTCCCCCACAAGAGACAGGTCTGACCTATAATTCCTGGCACGGCAAATTCCACCTGGAAATGACATGGTGGCACCAGGCATGGATGGCATTATGGGGACACGAAGACAAGCTGGCACACACCCTGGAATGGTATGCCAAAGCGGCTCCCATGGCACGAGCCACGGCACACCGTCAAGGATTCGACGGAGTGCGGTGGATGAAGATGACCGGCCCCGACGGACAGGAGTCACCTTCCAACATCGGTCCCTTCCTGATATGGCAACAGCCTCATTACATTTACCTGGCCGAACTGGTATACCGCGCGAATCCGGACAATGACATGATACGACAGTACGGGCCTCTGATAGAAGAGACGGCAGACTTCATGTATTCCTTCGCTACTTACGACAAGCAGTCAGGACACTACCTGCTGAAAGGCTGCATTCCGGCACAGGAAACGTTATCGGCATCCACTACAGTCAACCCGCCCTTCGAACTGGCCTACTGGCACTACGCCATGCGTACGGCCCAAACCTGGCGAGAACGCGCCGGACAACCTCGCGACACGCTATGGGACAAACTGATTGACGGACTTCCGCCGCTGGCCCATAATGCCGACGGACTGTATCTGGCTTCGGCTGACGCGACAGACACGTATAAGGACAGACGCTTCACCAGCGACCACCCTGCCATATTGGGAGCCACAGGCATCGTGCCTATAAGCCCGCTGGTGAATGAAGAATACATGCGCAACACCCTGCACTGGACAATGGAGCACTGGAACTGGGAGCACACTTGGGGATGGGACTATCCCATGACAGCCATGAACGCCACCCGGCTGGGCGAACCGGACATAGCCGTCGACGCCCTGCTGATGGAACGCCGCACCAACACCTACCTGAAGAACGGACACAACTACCAGAACACCACCCTGCGCTGCTACCTGCCAGGCAACGGCGGCCTGCTGACCGCCATAGCCCTGATGTGTGCCGGATGGGACGGATGCGGAGACAGGAACCCCGGATTTCCCCGCAACGGCAAATGGGACGTGCGGTGGGAAGGCCTGAAGCCCATGCCCTGACACGCACGAAAATCTGCGCCACGGGGGAAACAGCCGTTTGCCCCGTGGTTAAACATTCTGAAAATGCAGGGCACAAACGTGAATCTACACTGCTTTTCGGCATACTGTTCGCGTCTTTCCCAAATAAGCCCTATCTTTGCAGAAAGACTTTCATTGCCTGTCAGGAAAAAAGCGCACATACAATAAAGGAATCATATAACATTTCACAATGAACAGAATCATCAGTAAAGAACATTTTTCCGAGAAGGTATTCAAGCTTGTGGTTGAAGCACCCCTCATAGCCCGGTCACGCAAGGCCGGGCACTTCGTTATCGTACGTGTGGGCGAAAAAGGAGAACGCATGCCCCTCACCATAGCCGAGGCCGACCCTAAGGCCGGCACCATCACGCTGGTGGTACAGGAAGTGGGACTCTCCTCCACACGGCTGTGCGAGCTGAACGAAGGCGACTACATCACCGACGTAGTAGGCCCATTGGGACAAGCCACGCACATTGAAAACTTCGGCACCGTGGTCTGCGCCGGCGGAGGCGTGGGCGTCGCCCCGATGCTGCCCATCGTGCAGGCCCTGAAGGCAGCCGGCAACCGCGTCATCACCGTCCTGGCCGGACGCACCAAGGAACTCATCATCCTGGAAAAAGAGATGCGCGCCGCCAGCGACGAGGTCATCATCATGACCGACGACGGCTCCTACGGCCAGAAAGGACTGGTGACGCAGGGCGTGGAACAGGTCATCCAGCGCGAACGGGTGGACAAGTGCTTTGCCATCGGCCCCGCCATTATGATGAAGTTTGTCTGCCTGCTCACCAAGAAGTATGACATTCCCACCGACGTGTCGCTCAACACTATCATGGTGGACGGCACGGGCATGTGCGGAGCCTGCCGCATCACCGTGGGCGGCAAAACCAAGTTTGTCTGCGTGGATGGCCCCGAGTTCGACGGACATCAGGTGGACTTCGACGAGATGCTGAAGCGCATGGGCGCCTTCAAGCCCTATGAACAGGAGGAAATGCACAAGCTGGAGCACCCCGACACCTGTCAAGCCACGGGCGAACCCGTGCCGCAGGAAGAGGACAAGAGCCGCAACGCCGCCTGGCGTGTGGAACTGCGTAAGAGCATGAAGCCCAAGGAACGCACCGCCATCCCCCGCGTGAAAATGCCGGAACTGGATCCCGAATACCGCAGCCACAGCCGCCGCGAGGAGGTTAACCTCGGACTCAACGAAGAACAGGCTCTGACCGAAGCCAAACGTTGTCTGGACTGCGCCAACCCCGGCTGTATGGAAGGCTGTCCCGTAGGGATAGACATTCCGCGCTTCATCAAACACATAGAGAAAGGTGAGTTCCTACAGGCTGCCAAAACTCTGAAGGAGACCAGCGCCCTGCCTGCCGTATGTGGCCGTGTCTGCCCGCAGGAGAAACAGTGCGAATCAAAATGCATCCACCTGAAGATGAACGAGCCTGCCGTGGCCATAGGCTATCTGGAACGCTTTGCAGCCGACTATGAACGCGAAAGCGGACAAATCTCCGTGCCCGAGATAAAGGAGAAGAACGGCATCAAAGTGGCTGTGGTGGGAAGCGGTCCCGCCGGACTGTCATTTGCAGGCGACATGGCCAAGAAAGGCTACGACGTGACCGTATTCGAAGCGCTGCACGAGATTGGCGGCGTACTGAAGTACGGCATTCCCGAATTCCGCCTGCCCAACAAGATAGTGGACGTGGAGATAGACAACCTGGCCAAGATGGGCGTGAAGTTCGAAAAAGACTGCATCATAGGCAAGACATTGAGCATCGGGCAGCTGAAGTCCGACGGATTCAAAGGTGTTTTCGTAGCCAGCGGAGCTGGTCTGCCCAACTTCATGAACATCCCCGGAGAGAACTCTATCAATATCCTTTCATCCAATGAATATCTGACGCGGGTCAATCTGATGGACGCAGCCAGCGAAGACAGCGACACGCCCGTACCATTCGGCAAGCGGGTAGTGGTCATTGGAGGCGGAAACACGGCCATGGATGCCGTACGTACCGCCCGCCGTCTGGGTGCCGAACGGGCCATCATCGTCTACCGCCGGAGTGAGGCCGAGATGCCTGCCCGCATCGAAGAGGTGAAACACGCCAAGGAGGAAGGTGTGGAGTTCATGACATTGCACAATCCCATAGAATACATAGCCGACGAACAGGGCAAGGTGAAGCAGGTGGTGCTACAGAAAATGGAACTTGGCGAACCCGATGCCAGCGGCCGCCGCAGTCCGGTGCCCATTCCCGGAGCGACGGAGACGCTGGACATAGACCTGGCCATCGTCAGCGTAGGCGTAAGTCCCAATCCTATAGTACCCCATTCCGTGGAAGGGCTGGAACTGGGACGCAAAGGCACCATTGCCGTAAACGACGACATGCAGTCGTCCATCCCCTTCATCTATGCCGGAGGAGACATCGTGCGCGGCGGAGCCACGGTCATCCTGGCCATGGGCGACGGACGGCGCGCTGCAGCGGCGATGGACAAGCAGTTGCGCGGCTGACACTCCGACAGATAACTTATTAATAACAGCAACAAAGGCTTACGTGCTTCCCCGCAGAAGACGTAAGCCTTTCTTATTATAAGCATTCATTCCTATTCAGCTTATACCACGGATGCATCTGTCATTCTGGACGAAGTGAAGAATCTCCCTAAAGTCTCTGCCCTTTTGACCGTGCAAGAAGGGGATGTTCCGGCTCGCTTCCTGGCCCCCTTGGGTGCAGGTTCGTTCAACATGGCAGATACATGAATGGTATAAACCAAATGTAAACAGCTACTTAGGGACATTCAGTAAATAGCATAAAATTAGCCAACTAATTCATACACAAAGTATTGCGAATTAGTTGGCTTTTTTGTATCTTTAGGTATTCCCCCGC